>JAGBND010000005.1 GCA_017634575.1 Bacillota bacterium | reverse complement strand
GGCAATCGTTTTACTGACAGAGATTCTCTGGTGAAAATGATAGAGGACTACATTGAATACTACAATACCAGACGGTTACAGCGAAAACTCGGAGTTTTAACTCCATTCGAAAAACACGAGCAGTATCTGGCGGCAGCATAACAACTGCCACCAGATCAAGATCCGATGGCAGAAAAAATTTTATTTTTTTAATTGTCTACTTGACGGGGAGCAGTTCACAAAGCGAACACAGAGAACCGTCCCCTGTTTTTCCTGTGTTTTCCTCAGAAATTCTTTCCGCCCATGCCGCCGAAGCCGCCCATTCCCATACCGCCCATCATCTGGTTGGTGATTTCATTGGTTTCGACGCCATTTACGATAATCGTGCCGCCGTTATAGCTGCCCGTTCCGTCAAAGTCGAAGGGAGACTGGGCGTTTATGCTGATGGTACCGTTATTGATGGTAATATCGCCGTTGCTGTCGATGGCGTCGGTATCACCCTGACCCATGTCGATGGTGATATTGCCGCCGTTAATGACAACAGCCACCTGATAAGCATTGGATTTCTGGCCTGCATTGATGCCATCATCGGAGGCGCTGATATTGATCGTGCCGTCATTAATCTCGATATAAGTTGCTTCGATGCCTTCTGCGCCCGTCAGATTCAGGCTGCCGCCATCGATCTGGCAGCAGGAAGTGGCATGAAGCACATCATCCGATACCGTGATATTTAAAGTTCCGCCCAGGATCTGAATGCTGCCCAGCGTGTTATCCTCATCGTTCTCGGCATGCAGACCATCTTCAGCCTGGCTGATGGTGACACTGCCGTCGTACATCAGGATAGAATTGTTGACCTCGATGGCATCGGAGGTACAGTCAATAGAGATGGTTCCTCCGGTAATTTTCAGATCATCCTTGCAGCTGATGCCGTTGTCGGTGGAGGCAAGGGTGAGCGTTCCAAGGCCGTTAAGCACCAGGTCATCTTTGCTGAAAATGACCGCATCGGTGTTGGTGTCGCCATCGGCGGCAAAGGTGCCGCTGACTGTGAGACTGTTATCGGTTCCTTCGGCGGTGGTAATAAAGGTCTTATCGGCGTTCTTGACATAGATAACGGGAGAGTCATCGTTGGTAACCGTTAATCCGTCAAGAACGATCTGAACCTTGTCCTCGTCAGAAGCCTCCACCACGACGGTGTAGTTAGAAGCCGAACCGGAAATCACATAGACGCCGGCGGTGGAGATGGTTTCGAGGCTATTATCAGCGGCGGTGAGGTAAACAGCTTCGGAAAGATCGGCGCTTTGGGCCAGATCGCGGTCCGTGAAAAGATCGGAAGAAGCGCCGGAGCTGTCGGAGGCGCTTGATGCGTCCGAAGCGCTTTCCGTGTCTGCGCTGATGTCGGAAGTCTGCTGATTATCTTCGGATGCGGCGATGCTTTCAGAAGATGCGCCAGGTTCATTTTCGCTAAGGGCAGATGAGGCGCTGGCTTCTGTAATAGTTATCTGGGAATCGCTTGTTTCCGTGGAAACGGAGGCGGCGCTGCAGCCCACAGCTGAAAAGCTCAATATGGCGGCGGTCATAAGTGCGGCTATTTTTTTTAACATTTGTATATCCTCCTTGTATGGGTGAATTGGTTTTCTGATGTCTGCAACCTGATTGTGCAGGTTTTGTTTCTCTGATGTTTATCCCCGACTGGGCGGGTTTTTCGCTTTCCTCAGAAAAGAATGGGAAGCGTCCTTCGTTTTTCTTGTTCTGATGATACGAGTATATCAGGGAAAGCTGAAATGAACCTTAAAAAACTAAGCCGATTGAAAAAAAGGTTGACAAGTCTGTTTAAAAAGGGTAAGATATATAAGCACTCAGGGAAACGTAGCTCAGCTGGGAGAGCATTCGGGTCACATCCGAAAGGTCGCAGGTTCGAACCCTGTCGTTTCCATAAAACGACCCGCCTTCGAGGCGGGTTTTTGTGTTAAAGAGTAACGATTCAGGCCCATTCCTTGGCCGACACCGTTACGGGAAACCACAAATACAGGAGGAGCGTTAACATGATTATCACCCCCAGACCCCTTGCAAAAGGATCCCGTGTTGCTGTCATTGCACCGTCCGGCCCGATCAGGGGCGATCAAGCTGTTGTGGAGCAAACCATACAAAAATGCGATGAGATGCTTCGCGCATGGGGAATCGAGCCTGTTTTTTATCCGACCACAAGGAAAAAATACGGTGGGTACCTTGCGGGCACGGATGAAGAGCGGGCTAAGGATGTTATGGACGCTTTTCTAGATCCGGAGATCAACGGTATTTACTGCATCCGGGGCGGCTATGGCATGCAGCGGATTCTGGATCTGCTGGACTTTGAAGCCATTAAAAAGCATCCAAAGTGGTTCGGAGGCTACAGCGATATTACAGCGCTGCACATCGTGCTGAACCAGCGCTGCAATCTGGTTACCTATCATACCCCCATGCCCTCCACCGAAATAATCAAAGAAGACTTTGATGACTATACAGCCTCCTGGCTGAAAGCTGCCATGTTCGGCGATCTGACCGGCGGCCTGATTGACGAGCTTCCCTCCTTCACGCCGGTATATTCACTCTGGGAGCAGAAGGGCGTCTGCGAAGGGCACCTGTGCGGCGGCAACCTTTCGCTGGTCTCCTCATCCCTCGGAACCCCCTATGCGATCGAAACGAAAGGGAAAATCCTGTTTCTGGAAGATGTCCACGAGGATGTTTACCGGTTGGACGGCATGCTGAATCATATGCGTCTGGCGGGACTGTTCGAGGACTGTGTCGGGATTGTGATGGGATATTATACGGACTGCGGAACGCCCGATGATGAGACGAAGCTGGAGCAGGTCTGCAAAGATCTTTTCCCGAAAAACAAGCCGGTTCTTATGAATTATTCCTGCGGGCATCAAAGACCCACCATGAGTCTTCCCCTTGGCGCTAATATGCGGCTCGATACAGAGGCCGGAACGTTATCCATTATGTAAGGGGAGCGTTGCTGCCTGGTTAGATACCGGTAAACAAAACCGGCAGGTCCCTGCATCTGCAGAGATCCTGCCGGTTTTATATGGAGAATGGAAGAAACATTTCAAACAGACCTAAGGGAGCTTTCCTCAGGCCTTTTTCTTTTTGTACACATAGCAGCTGAAGATCAGCCCCATCATAACCAGGGCAAGGCAGGAGGCCAGAATCAGGCCGCTGCTGTAGCTGCCGGAGGCATCGTACATGAAGCCTACCAGAGAAGAACCAAAGGCATTGGCTACGGTGGCAATCATACTGACGGTGGGATATACGGTGTTGTAGAGCGTCCGTCCGGCAAGCTCGCGGGTGGCGGTAACGGTTCCTACGTTGGCAATGGCGTAGCACAGGCCGAAGAGCGCGGCGGAAATGTACATAAGGCCCGGAACGTGGAAGAGCATCAGCATCAGAGAGCCGGCACCGATCAGCAGCGCAAAAAGCATAATGATCTTCTGGGCACCGAATTTGTCGGCCAAGGCGCCGAACAGGATCTTTCCGCCTGAATTGGCGACCATGCAGATGGAAAGCAGGGTGGAACCAACGGCAGCCGTGAAACCGTAGCTGTCAGCAATGCCCGGAAAGTGGGGCGGATAGGATGCCACGTAGGAGGCTAAGATCGCATAACAGGTCAGAAGCACCATCAGCACCAGCGGGAAGCGCGAAGCCGTTCCGTTTTGGTTTTCTTCGGAAGGCGCTGAAGAAGCAGAAGCCTTCTTTCCGTAAGGTGTGGTACCGGCATCTTTAGGAAAGTAACCGATGGGCAGCAGAATGGCCGGGAGCTCGAAAAGCGCAATCAGGGCTGCGTCCACCAGATAGCCCACCCGCCAGCCGGATGAGGTGATGATGCTGCTCAGCACGGGTGAAAAAACAGCGCCGGCCAGCCCGGAAAAGGCCATGGCGATACTGGTGACAAGGCTGGTGCTTTCCAGAAACCAGTTGTTGATCATGATCGTGATCAGCACCATGCCGCATATGCCGGCGGCAAACCCGCGAAGTCCGTTTAGAATATACATTAACACCAGGTTGGGAGCTGCAGAGAGAAGGGCGGTGGAGCCTGCAAAAACAAGCATGCTGAGGAGCAGCATCAGTTTAAAGTTTTTGGACTTCACCAATCGGGGGCAGCCCATGCCGCCCAGGGCGAATGCCAGGTTGGAGATGGTGAGCGTCAGCGATACACTCCCGCGGCCTACACCCAGGTCGTTGGCGATCGGGGTGAAAAACAGGCCGGAAACATTGACCATAAGGCCTAAAACAGCGCCGGCCAGTCCGCAGGCTGCAATCAGTACCATCAGATATTTTCCGCGAAACATCGTATCCTCCATTTCGTATGAAAAAAAGAAAAAGGGCAGCAACAGGGAAAATGGTATCATAGATTTATTATCTCGTCAATGGAGGAATTCTTTTCACCTGCTTCCTAGTATAATATGAATAGATTCCGGTAAAGGAATCCCCTTGCGGGGATACATTCTTTTGAATATAATATAAATAGTCGCTGTCCGGGCAGCCTTCCTTTTGCCGGACGGTGGCGATGAATACCGATAAGATCTTGTAAATAATGAAAATCAAAAAACTGGCAAAACAAACAATCGGAATGGAGACTAATATGGCGAGCAACTATGAGTCCTTTTACCCCTCCAACAGAAAACGCCAGATACTGGTGGTTGATGACGAAGAAATCAACCGGCAGGTAATGGGCTTTATTTTAAGCGACGAATTCGATGTAATCTATACGGAAAACGGTCAGGAAGCGATCGAGGTATGCCGCGCCAGGCATCAGACGCTGTCCCTGGTGCTGATGGACCTGATGATGCCCGTGCTTTCAGGTACCGAGGCCCTGCGGCAGATGAAGGCAGATCCTGTCCTGAGAGATATGCCGGTCATTGTAATCACGGCCGATCAGCAGGCGGAGGTGGAATGCCTCGAGCTGGGCGCGATAGACTTTATTCCCAAGCCTTATCCTCAGGCCGGCGTTATCCTTGCCCGAATCCGCCGCACCATAGAGCTTTACGAAGACCGTTCCATTATTACCAGCACGGAGAAGGATCCGCTGACCGGTCTGTACAACAGAGAATTCTTCTTCCGCTACTGCGAACAGTTCGACCGTTATCATCCGGACGCCGTGATGGATGCTGTGTGGATCGATATCAACCACTTCCGGATGATCAATGAACGCTTTGGAACGGTTTATGGAGACAAGGTGCTGCAGAAGGCGGCATCCGTAATCGATCAGATGGCTTCCGAAAACGGAGGACTCAGCGCCCGGTCGGAGGCGGATGCCTTTCTGGTTTACCGTCCCCATGAGGAAAACTATGGGCCGGTGCTGAAGCAGATGACCGATGCGCTGAAGAACGAGCTGGAATCGAATATCCAGGTGCGCCTGCGCATGGGCGTCTACCAGAGCGTCGATTCCTGGATGGATATCGAACGGCGTTTTGACAGAGCGAAAATGGCTTCGGACATGGTGCGGGGCAACTTTGCAAAATCGGTTGGCCTCTACGACAGCGCCATGCACGAAAAGGAAATTTACGCCGAGCAGCTGATCGAAGGCTTCCGCAGCGCCATTGAACAAGATCAGTTTACGGTTTATTATCAGCCTAAATTCAAAATACAGACTCCTGAGCCGATGCTGGCCAGCTGTGAGGCGCTGGTCCGTTGGCAGCATCCCACCCTGGGCATGATCAGTCCGGGCGTGTTTATTCCCCTGTTTGAGAACAACGGTCTGATTCAGGAGCTGGATTTGTATGTCTGGAAAAAGGCTGCCGAGCAGATCAGGCTTTGGAAAGAAAAGCTGGATTACAGGCTGCCCATTTCGGTCAACGTATCCCGGATCGACATGTATGATCCGAATTTACCGAATCTTCTGACCCAGATCCTGAAAGAGAATCAGCTCGGTTATGAAGATCTGCTTCTGGAAATTACCGAATCGGCTTATACGCAGGATTCCGTGCAGATAGTCCAGATGGCGGAACGCCTCAGACGCCTGGGATTCCAGATCGAGATGGACGATTTCGGGACAGGCTATTCTTCGCTGAATATGCTCTCCGATCTTCCCATTGACGTGCTGAAGCTGGATATGCAGTTTGTCCGTAAGGCTTTTGCCGAAAACGGTGATACAAAAATGGTGGAAGTCATTCTTGGCATTGCCGAATATCTGTCTGTTCCGGTCATCGCCGAGGGTGTGGAGACGGAGCATCAGATGGAATCCTTAAAGGCTCTTGGATGCGACATGGTGCAGGGATATTTCTTCTCCAAGCCGATTCCATCGCTCGAATTTGAAGACTTTATTCTTCGGGACAAAGCGAAGAGAAATGCCGGCGCTAAAACGGAAGAAGCTTCGGCGGAGGATAATACCACCGTTTTATTGAAGCCGCTGGCATCCCAAAACAAGAAAGCTTTCATCAGTCAGGAGAAAGCGGAAAAACAGCAAAGCTTTACCCCGGAAGGCGAAACCGTCAAGCTGAATCCGGCGGATGTAAAAGAGCATATCAGTTTTTATGAAAAAGCCAGGAGGTCCATGGAAGAGGGTTCCGACAACAATCTGATCCCTTCAGGTGAAGAGACTGTCAAGCCCGCCCGCTCGATGCAGCTGAAGGCTACCAGCTTTTTCTATGTCATTGTTGCCTTTTTGCTGGGCGTTTCTCTGATGGCTGCCGACTATTCCGTGACAAAAGGCTTTGATGCCATGCAGGAGGCAAACACCCGGTATCTGCAGGCCAGAGAAGCAGCGACAAATATGGAAGCCGGCTCCGACTATCTGACAGACCGGATCCGATCCTTTGTCTTTACGGGAGAAAGGCAATATCTGGATGATTTCTTTGAGGAAGTGAATGTAACCAAACGCAGGGACAATGCCCTGCACGACCTGGAACAGCTTTTGCCTGGCGACAACACCGAAGCCTTTGAGAGCCTTGCCATGGCCCTTAACCTTTCCAACGAGCTGCTGGAGCGGGAATATCTGGCCATGAAGCTGGTGCTGGAGGCCTCTCCAGATGAAAACCTTAACGTGCCGGAAAGCCTTTCGGCTATATCGCTGACGGCGGAAGATCAGGCGCTGTCCAGCCAGGAAAAAATCGAAAAAGCCCAGAGCCTGGTTTTTGATGACTTTTATATGGAATATAAATCCAGGATCCGGGAAAATGTGAATCACTGCACCAATGAATTGATTCGTTCTTCCTCCATAGGCCTGGATGAGGCTTCGGATAGGATGGCTTTTCTGGTCAAGCTGGAGACAGTTTTAACCGTAGGGATGCTGCTGGTGGTGCTGCTGTTTGTAATCTTTGTCACCCTGCAGGTGAGAAAACCGCTGACCCTGATGGTGGATCAGATGCGAAGCCAGCAGGAGGTTAGTCCGAAGGGCGCTTCGGAACTTCAGTTCGTTACCCAGACCTACAATGCCATCTTAAAAGAAAACAAGGCCGCCCGGGAGAAGCTTGGCCATGAAGCATCCCACGACCCGCTTACGGGACTCTTTAACCGCGGCGCTTACGAAATGATGCTCAAAAGCGTCGATACGGCCCATATGGCGCTGATTCTGGTAGACGTGGATCGATTCAAACAGGTGAATGACACCTATGGACACGATGTGGGGGATGGAATCCTCAAGCAGGTGGCGGCTGTGCTCAAGAAGAGCTTCCGTTCGGTGGATGTGATCTGTCGGATTGGAGGAGACGAATTTGTCGTCATTATGACCCGAGCCGACAGCAGCATGAGAGAACTGGTCTATCAGAAAATCCGACAGGCCAACGAATTCCTGCAGCATCCGAAGGACGAACTGCCTCCGGTCTCCCTTAGCGTAGGCGTCGCTTTTGCGGATCGCAAAAATGCGAAGGGCGATATTTTCAAAGATGCGGATACGGCCCTTTACCGGGTCAAGGAAGCCGGCGGGAGCGGCTGCGAGATTTACTGATGGCTCTTGAAAGGCGCTGAAAAAAAGGTTATAATACAGGATACTACCTCGATTGCCTGAACATTTCTTCAGGCAGAATAGAAGAGAGACAGATAGACAAAAGGAGGAAGTCCTATGGCCAAACAGATTAATTTGCAGGATGTTTTTTTGAATACACTGCGCAAGGACCGTGTGGAATGTACGGTATTTCTGATGAATGGTTATCAGATTAAAGGAATTATCAGGGGATACGACAATTTTGTTCTGATGGTGGAGTCCGATGGAAACCAGCAGGTTGTTTACAAGCATGCGGTTTCAACCATCCGCCCTGTACGCCCTGTTCAAATTAATATTTCTAAAGAATCCGAGGAAGCCGACGAGTGAGAGATGAACTGTTAGAGCTCCTGAAAGGGATTCAGCTCAGCCCGGAAACCTACGATTTCTGCCAGAAGCAGGAAGAGAAGGTCCGGGCTAAATTTGCTGAAATCGACGCGATCAGCGAGTATAATCAATGGAAAGTATTGGAAGCCTTTCAGGCAGAAAGAGTTTCCGACCAGCATTTTGAAACAACCTCCGGCTATGGCTACACAGACATTGGCCGTGATACCCTGGAAAGGGTGTTTGCCCGCGTTTTCCATACGGAAGATGCCCTGGTAAGGCCGCAGATTATTTCCGGAACCCATGCGCTGGCTGTTACGGTTTTCGGACTTCTTCGGCCGGGGGATGAGATTGTATTTGCCGTAGGAACACCCTATGACACCATGCAGGGCGTGGTGGGAATCCGCCCTGAAAAAGGAAACCTGACGGAGTTCGGGGTTACCTACAAAATCGTTCCCCTTACCCCGGAAGGCCTGCCCGATATTGAAGCCCTGAAAAAGGCCATCGGACCCAAAACCCGGGTGGTGGAAATTCAGCGCTCAAAGGGCTACGACTATCGCCATACCCTTTCGCCCCGTGAGATCGGCGAGATCATCAGCGCGGCCAAGGAAGTAAAGCCGGATGTGATTGCCATGGTGGACAACTGCTATGGCGAATTTGTCCAGAGAATGGAGCCCACTGACGTGGGCGCCGATATTGCGGTAGGTTCCCTGATCAAAAACGCCGGAGGCGGCCTTGCGCCTATCGGCGGATATATCGTTGGCAAGAAAGAGCTGGTGGAGCTTTGCGCCATTCGCCTGACCTCTCCGGGACTCGGAAAAGAGGCGGGGGCAACGCTGGGGGTGACGAAATCCCTGTTCCAGGGCCTTTTCTTTGCGCCTACAGTGACGGCCAGCGCGGTGAAAACCGCTGTCTTTGCGGCTGCGGTCTTTAAAGCCCTGGGATATAAGGTGCTGCCTGAGCCGGATGAAGAGAGATGCGACATTGTGGAAGCCATTACCTTAAACAGTGAACAAGGCATATTAAGCTTCTGCAAGGGCGTGCAGTTTGCAGCGCCTGTGGACAGCTTTGTGACCCCCATTCCCTGGGATATGCCCGGATATGGATGCCCCATTATTATGGCGGCCGGCTCCTTCAATTCCGGCGCATCCATTGAGCTTTCAGCAGACGCGCCGATCACGCCGCCATACAATGTATTCTTCCAGGGCGGTCTTACCTATCAGCATGGAAAGTACGGCGTCATGCGGGCCGTGGAAGAGATGGTCAAAGACGGCGTGCTGAAGCTGCCCCAGGAAGCATAACAGAACGCATCGCATAATGGCATCACATTATGCATCCCATAAAGCATAACAGAACGCCATTCGGCGGCTTTGGCAGAACCGAACAGACAGAATAGAATTAAAGAGGTGAAAGCATATGGCGAAGTTTCCTGCCCTGTATGAGGAAAATATGAAAGCGCTCCTGGGGGAGGAGGGCTTTTTAGCCTATGCGGACACCTTTTCCCATGAATATCGGCAGGCTCTTCGGATTAATCCCCTGAAGATTTCTGTCGATGATTTTTTAAAACGAAGAAATACACAGGATTTGAGACCGGTGCCCTGGTGCGGGACAGGTTTTTATTTTTCGGAGGATCTTTCTGTATACTCCAAGCATCCGGACTATGCGGCCGGCCTGTACTACCTTCAGGAACCCAGCGCCATGGCCCCGGCTGCAATCCTCCCTGTTTCCCCGGGAGAAAAGGTGCTGGATCTGTGCGCGGCCCCGGGCGGAAAAAGCACAGCGCTCTCTGCCAGACTTCAGGGAAAGGGACTGCTCGTCAGCAATGATATCAGTCCTTCCCGGGCAAAAGCCCTTTTGAAGAACCTGGAGCTTATGGGAAGCACCAGGGCTGTGGTGCTCTCTGAAACGCCCTACAACCTTTCCAGACGCTTTGCAGGCTATTTTGATAAAATTCTGGTGGATGCGCCCTGCTCCGGCGAGGGCATGTTCCATAAGGAACCTGCCATTATGAAAAACTGGGAGCAGTATGGAAACGCATACTACGCCAAACTCCAGCGGGAGATTCTGCGTTCTGCATGGACTATGCTCAGACCCGGCGGGATGATGCTGTATTCCACATGCACCTTTTCACCTATGGAAGACGAGCAGATGATCCTTGATTTTATCCGGGAATATCCGGATATGTCGCTGCTGCCCATTCAGAAAGTGGACAAAATGGAGGACGGGCATCCCGAATGGACCGATGAGGCTGCCGGATCTTCTCTGTATGAGTCTTTAAGAAATACAGTCCGCTTCTGGCCTCACAAGCTGGAAGGCCAGGGACATTTTGCCGCCCTTCTGGTTAAAAACACGGAAGCTTGCCAAGGGAAAAAACCGAATGGAGCAAACGCGGATGCTGTAAAGGATGGCAGGAACGCTCAGCTGAGAGGCACCCGTCAGAACACGGATAAGGCGGCCGGCGCAAACAAAGGAAGAGGCGCTTTCTCGGCAACGGATCTGACCCTTCTGGAAGCATTCTGGAAAGAGAATATGAATACCGGCCTTTGGGAGTTTCTGGGACGCGATGGATATCTTGCTAAAATCGGAACCAGTCTGGTATTCAGCCCCCTGCCGCAGGACGAGCTGAAGGGCCTCAGGGTGCTTCGCTCCGGCCTGCTTCTCGGAGAAGTGAAAAAGGACCGTTTTGAACCGTCTCAGGCGCTGGCGATGGCTCTTGGCGCGAAGGACTGCAGACAGGCGATTGACCTTCCTGCAGATTCACCGCAGATCAGCCGCTATCTGAAAGGCGAAACCCTTCAGGGCGACTTCAGGGAGGGCTGGAATCTGGTGCTTTGCGACGGCTATAGCCTTGGCTGGGGAAAAGCAGTCAAGGGATTGCTGAAGAATAAATATTTGAAAGGATGGATCCTTGGCGGATGAGATATGATGTCATTATAGTTGGCGCAGGTCCGGCCGGCGCAGTGCTTGCATGGAAGCTTCCGCAGTCCATGAAGGTGCTGGTCGTTGATTCCAGACCTCTGTTGGATGAGAGCAGGATTCATGACGAAGATAAATGCTGCGGAGGCATGCTGGATCATGCATCTCAGAAGGAGCTGGCGCGCCTTGGGCTGGGACTTCCCAAAAGGGTGCAGATGGCTCCCCAGATTTTTACAGTCAGAGCAATCGATTTCGATAGTCATTCGGAACGGTATTACCAAAGAAATTATCTCAATATCGACCGGGCGGAATTCGACAGGTGGCTGCTTTCTCTGGCAGAGAAAAGGCCAAATGTTACCATCCGCACGGAAGAGAAAGCGATCTTAGTAAAAGAGGACGAAAACGCCGTCTTTCTGACCACAAGGAAAGGACAGGAACGCTTTACCTACGAAGGCCGATACCTGGTGGGCGCAGACGGAGCGGCATCTTTTGTGCGGCACTATCTAATCAGAACGCATCACCTGAAGCTGAAAGAGGCTAAGGTTTATGCCAGCATTCAGGAATGGCATCCGGTAAAAACGCCGCCTCCTTACTACGGCGCCATGTTCGATCAAAAGGTTACGGATTACTATTCGTGGATTATTCCGAAAACCGTAGGAAAGGGACAGTCCCTTCCTCCGGGCGGATATATGCTGCTTGGCAGCGCGATTCCTGCCGGGACGGCAGACAGTTCTTTATCAGTAAGAAGCGGCCTATCAGGCGTGGGTGATGCAGAAAAAGCATCAGTCAACGAGCGGTTTGAGCGCTTGAGACAGGATATGCTGTCAAAAGGCTTTGATGTGTCTCATCCTCTGAAACGCCAGGGCGCGCTGATTTTAAGGCCCAGAATGTTCGGCAGCGTTTTCGATGGAAAAGGAAAAGTTTTTCTGTGCGGAGAAGCAGCCGGCCTGATTTCTCCCAGTTCCTCTGAAGGAATCAGCTTCGCCCTTAGAAGCGGAGAGGCTTTGGCGGACAGCTTTGCAAAGGCAGATGCCTCAGAGGATGCCGACTTAGACACCGGAAAAATGGCGCAGACAAATTCCGGAACCAATGAGGCTTCGGTTCGGGAACAGTACCGGAAGGCGATTCGCCCGCTGAGGCTGAGCATCGCCTTAAAGAGTCTGAAATCGCCGATTATGTATCAGCCGATTCCCCGCCTGACAGTTTTTAAAACCCGGGCTCTTTCCATGAAGGTTCGTAAGGACACGGAAAAGTGGGGTGAATAGCCTATGAGCGGAGGAAGAGGAAGAAGCCGTTCCAACCGGCGCCCCGAAGAATCAGGCGGTTTGAGCCGAAACCAGGGCAATTACCCTTCAAGAAGCAGAAATCAGGCCAGTTACAGCCGCAGCCGCGGCCGTTACCGGCTGAAATATCCCGGCCGACTGATCGGTTTTGTTCTTTTGATCGTCCTGATAGCAGGCGCCATCGTGGCCTGGCGCATCGGCAAAAACGCAGCCCCCGCGGAAGAGTCGGGCGGGGTGCAGACGATTACCGGCGAAAAGCAGGTGGAAACCGGAACCGTGCGCCCGGTGCCTTCCATCACCATAGATTCAGTGGGACAGCAGATCAGCACCTATATGGCCTCCATGATCTACGCCAATCCCACCAACTATAAACGGACCTCTTCTGAACCCAATGCGGAGACGCCGGAAACCGAAACGGTAGATCTGACGCCATACCGCTATGTGGTGGCCATCAATGCCAATGTGGGCGGCGCCAACAGCGGTTGGGTAGAAGGGGATGCCATCGAGAAAAACATTACGCTTACCGTAGCCCGGGCGATGGTAGAGTATATGAACAACAACTCCAAAGGATACTATTTCCTGCTGGTCAGGGATGCGGACAGCACCATGACCGACTCGGCCAGATTGACCCGTATTGCCAAATATGATGCGGATATGGTTATTACTCTGTGCTGCAACGGTTCCGATCTGGAACTGGGCGGCGTGGTAGCTACCTACTACGAGGAACCAACCCAGTTTGATGCCGAAGGAGAAGCCATTCCCCACTCTCTGCGGGACCAGGTAAGCGCGCAGCTTGCCCAGGCGCTGATGGAGTCGTGCGCCAGCGGCTTTGACATGTGGTTCCGTGAAATCGAGGTGGAAGAAGATCCGCTGCTTCAGCTGGATGTCCCGGCGGTTAAGGTTTATATGGGATTCTTAACCTACTATCTCGACAATGAGCTTGCTCAGGACGAGGCCGCCCAGGCAGCCGCAGCAGAGGCTATGGGACAGACAGTGATTCGGTTCTGCGATGTGTATGCCCCGGAGAAGACCAGAGGCCAGATCGCAGGAGAAGCCCTTACGGGCGGTTCGGATTCCGATTCTGATTCTTCCGAGGGATCCCTTCAGAACGTCGATTTATCCTCGATCGATTCTGAAACGCCGCTGGAAGACGATTCAAATGGAACCGATACCGAAAGCTATGAAGACTATCCTGACGAGACTGATACGGAAGGATGGACGGATACAGAGGGCGAAACCGATACCGGTGAGTGGACGGATACCGGAACGGAATAATAAAACGGAAACGATGAATAACAAAAGCTTCATGGAAGGAGCCGGTTGATAACCCGATAGGCTCCTTGCATGAGGCTGCGATAAAACAAAGGAGATCTTTTGAAAATGGAAAGTAGTAAACGCTGCACAGATGTCCTGATTGTTGGCGGAGGCGTAGCCGGGTCCAGCATAGCCAGAGAGCTCAGCCGTTACAGCATCAGGACCCTGCTGGTGGAAAAAAGGGAAGATCTGGCAAGGGGCGCTTCCGGCGCCAATTCCGGCATCGTGCATGCCGGCTATGACCCCAAACCGGGATCATTGATGGCGAAGTATAACGTAAAGGGATGCGCCATGTACCCGCAGCTTAGCCGGGATCTTGAATTTCCCTATCGACCGGTTGGTTCTTTGGTCATTGCTTTTGATGAAAAGGGAATGGAAACCGTTCGCGAGCTGTATGAGCGCGGCCTGGAGAACGGCGTGCCGGACATGGAGATAATCACCGGAGATCAGGCCCGCCGGATGGAGCCCGAGCTTTCCGACGCGGTGGTGGGAGCCCTCTATGCGAAAAGCGCAGGTATTATTTCCCCTTATGAAGCAACTATTGCCTTCGCGGAGAACGCTGCGGTAAACGGAGTCGAATTTCTGCTGGAAGAGCCGGTTTATTCCATTGAAAAGATCAAGGCCGGGACCGAAGAGGAAGCCTTCGTTGTTAAAACCGATCACTACGAAATAGAAGCCAAGGTCGTGATTAATGCAGCCGGCGCCGGAGCAGGCCTGGTAAGCAGCATGGCCGGCGCTGAAAAAATTGAGATTTCCGAGCGCAAGGGCGAATATACCCTTTACGATAGGAACCTTGGCGGATTTGTCAGCACGGTTATTTTCCAGACCCCGGACGAGGC
Organism: Bacillota bacterium; assembly: GCA_017634575.1. Taxonomy (GTDB): domain Bacteria; phylum Bacillota; class Clostridia; order Lachnospirales; family Bianqueaceae; genus RUG760. Next base: position 7,896 of record JAGBND010000005.1, on the reverse strand, counting down.
CGGAAAAGGTGTTTTGGTTACCCCGACGGCGGAAGGCAATCTGCTGCTGGGCCCCAGCTCTGATCCGATTGAAGAAGGAGAAGAGACGGCTACGGCAACGACCCAGGAAGGCCAGGATAAGATTTTTAAGATGGGAAGGAAGTCCACGCCCAACCTGCCCTTTGGCGGCGCAATTACCGGATTTGCAGGAATCCGCGCCGTGTTTGGATCTGATTTTTACATTAAGCCCTCCGATATGGTTCCCGGCCTGATTCAGGTGGCGGGCATTTGCTCACCGGGACTGACCTCGGCTCCGGCTATTGCGGAGGATGTCGCTCAGATGGCTGTTCAGCTTCTTAAGGAGAGAGGCGTAGATGCATCTTTGAAGGAAAACTGGATTTCCAAGCGGAAGGGAATTCCCTCAGTACGGGAAATGTCCTGGGAGGAAAGAAATGCCCTGTGCCAGGAGGATCCTTCCTTTGGTCAGATTGTATGCCGCTGCGAGACTGTCACAGAAGGACAGATCCGCATGGCGCTTCGTTCTCCGATTCCGGTCTATACGATCGATGGCGTGAAGAGAAGATGCCGCGCAGGCATGGGCAGATGTCAGGGAAGCTTCTGCAGCCCTGTGGTTATGAGGCTGATCAGCGAAGCGGCCGGAATTCCTTTTGATCAGGTCAGGAAAGCCGGAAAAGGAACAGAAATCGGACAGGGAAAGTTGAAGGAGATCTAAGGCATGGAAGATAAACACTTAATCCGTCAGGTTAATCTGGTGATTGTTGGCGGCGGACCGGCAGGCCTGGCGGCTGCTGTTTCCGCTTATGACGCAGGAGAAAGAAGCCTGGTCATCCTGGAAAGAGACCGTCATCTGGGCGGCATCCTGCAGCAGTGCATCCACAACGGTTTTGGCCTTCAGTGGTTTAAACAGGAACTGACCGGTCCCGAGTATGCCCAGCGATTCATTGATCAGGCAGAAGAGCGGGGCATTGAAAGCGTCACATCCACCATGGTGCTGGAGATTCAGTATCATCCGGAGAGGGAGGATGGTTTTACCAAATCCGTATTCTGCCTGTCTCCCTCCGATGGCGTCGTGGAATTTCAGGCCAGATCCGTCGTTCTTTCCATGGGATGCCGTGAAAGAGTAAGGGGCAATCTGAAGACGCCGGGAACGCGTCCGGTGGGCATCTACTCCGCAGGCCTGGCCCAGAGGCTGGTTAATCTGGAAGGCGTCATGCCGGGAAAAGAAGTTGTGATTCTTGGATCCGGCGATATTGGCCTGATTATGGCCAGACGTATGAAATGGGAAGGGGCCAACGTCAAGATGGTCTGCGAGATTATGCCCTATTCGGCAGGTCTTGCCAGAAATATCCAGCAGTGTCTGATTGATCAGGATATTCCGCTTCACCTGTCTACCACTGTGGTCAATATCCATGGAAAAGACAGATTGACCGGCGTAACCATTGCTGAGGTGGATGAGAAACGCCAGCCGATTCCCGGTACCGAGCGCTATGTCAGCTGCGACACCCTGCTGCTTTCGGTAGGCCTGCTTCCTGAAAATGAGCTTTCCAGAGCTCTGCAGGTTGAAATGGATCCGGTGACCGGCGGCCCCAAGGTGGATGAAAACCGTCAAACCTCCGTTCCGGGCGTCTATGCCTGCGGCAACGTGCTCCATGTGCACGATATTGTGGATTTTGTCAGCAAGGAAAGCACCATTGCCGGAAAGGCTGCCTATGAAAACGCATTGCAGGGTCACGATGAGGCGGGTGTGTCCAGGATTTCTCTGGTGGCGTCAGGGAATGTGCGCTACACCGTTCCTCAGCATGCATCCATGGAGAAACCCTTCTCCGTCTACTGCCGTGTGGGTTCCCCGGAAAGCGAAGGCAAGTTCGTTTTGAGGGCGGAAAAAGCAAACGGCGAGAGTGAAGTGATTCTGGAAAAGAAATTCATCCGGGCCGTGCCCAGTGAAATGGCTGAGATTCCGCTTTCGGAAAAGCAGCTGTCGAAGATCAGAGATTTTCTGAAAGATGCAGAAGGAAAACTATATCTGACGACTCAGAAAGCTTAGGTTTCTGGTACGGATACGAAGGTTTTTGAATGGAGGTTTTTATGGAATATACATGCATCCTTTGTCCCCGCGGCTGTCATCTGACAGCTGAGTGGGCGACTGACGAAAAAGGAGAAAAAACGGTTAAGGTCAGCGGAAACTTCTGCCCCCGCGGCATCAAATACGCCACGGAAGAAATGACGATGCCTATGCGCACCGTCACCACTTCCCTTTATGTAGATGGCGGCGAAGAGAAGATGGTGTCCGCTAAAACGGCCGATACGGTTCCGAAGGAGAAAATCGCCATGGTGCTCAGCCAGGCGAGATCGGTTCGGGCGACGGCGCCTCTTGCGGTTGGAGATGTTCTGGTAGAAAACATTGCCGGAACAGGAGTGAATCTTGTTGCCACAAGAAAAGTCAGAAAGGCCTGATATTCTTTCCAGGAACGCCGGGAACGGGTTTTCCCTTGAAGATGAAAGAAGAACCTGTTCCTGGCCATCTGTTTTATCGGAATGGTTTTTAAAAAACGCAAGGAAGCTTCCCTGGAGAGAAAATACGGATCCGTACCGGGTTTTAGTGGCGGAGCTGATGCTGCAGCAGACCCGGATTGAAACGGTCATTCCGTATTATCTGCAGTTCATGAAGGACTATCCCACGGCCAAAGCGCTTGCCGAGGCCCCCATGGAAGAGGTGCTGAAGCACTGGGAAGGACTTGGATATTACAGCCGCGCCAGAAACCTGAAAAAGGCGGCCTCGTTGATCAATGAGGCCAATGAGGCAGGGAAATATCCCTTGAGCGCAGGCTTCCCGGATACGTGGGAAGCCATCAAAGGGCTCCCCGGAGTTGGTGAATATACGGCTTCAGCGGTGGGAGCCATCAGTTTTTCTTTGCCGGCGCCTGCGGTGGACGGCAATGTGATGCGGGTTGTGAGCCGTTTGTATGGGCTTTGGGGCGATGTGCTGGATCCAAAGAACAGAAAGGCCGTTACGGGACTGCTGGAAGCTGTTTTTCCCAAACAGACGCCGGGCGCCTTTGTGCAGGGGCTGATGGAGCTGGGAGAACTGATCTGCCTTCCGAAGAGCCCTAAATGTCAGGCCTGTCCCATTCAAGAAGCCTGTCTGGCCTTTGAAAAAGGGTGGACAGAAGCGCTTCCTGTGCGGATTCCCAAACAGAAACGAACAACCAGGAAGATGGCAGTGGTGCTTTTGCGGCGTCAGGACGGCGCCCTTTTGATCGCCAAACGGGAAGAGAGCGGTGTTCTGGGCGGTTTGTGGGAGCTGCCCAATGTGCCCCTTCAGGAGGGCTGGGAAAGCGCCCTGGAGGAAAAATACGGGATCCGGGTAACGGTTCTTGACAAAATTAAAGATGCAAAACATGTCTTCACCCATATGACATGGATGATGGAGGTCTGGCGCGCCGAAACGCCTGATGGGGCAGCATCTTCCGGGATGGAAGAGGGTCAAAGCGCGGCCCCGGGTGAAGACTCGCAAAGAATCCGCTTTGCGTCCAAAGGGGAGCTTGAGGAAGAGATTATGCTTCCCACAGCTTTCAAAAAGCTGCTCCCAGACGATTGATATTTTTCAGAAAGGTCCGGTGCGGCCGGAGCATTTCATTTGGAGACAGAAAACAAAAAGAAAAAAACCAAAAGCGGCGACAGGGAACAAGCCGGAAAAATCCTGAAACGCTTTTCTCAGACATATATCAACCACCTGATGGATCAGGAAAAAGAGACGGTTGTGGAAGATGTTTTCCATCTGGTGGACGCCTTTTTGCTTCACACGCCCACGCTGCCGATTCCAACCCTGCAGGGATTGTACGATGTGCTGGATAAGGAATCGGCCAGAGGCTTTGCCGAATATCTGGCAGATGAACCCGGCCAGGGAACCTTCATTAATCTTCCCTATATTTTTAAATTGATCCTGGGCGTGAAGCGGCCAAACTTTATTCTGCGGCTTCTGGGCACGGCGGATCTTTCATTTCTGGAAGATCGAAAGAAAATCCGTGAATTCAGTCCCAGATACCGGAACGATTGCGCGGACACCCTGGCAAAACGGGTTAATGCCTCCGGCATTTTGGAACTTCTTCAGGCGCGGCTGGATGAGCATTACCAGTGGGAGCAGGTTTATGCGCTGCTGAAGGAAAATCCAAAAATCCGGGAAGCATCTTCCATTACGGACGAGCAGGTTCGCTCGATCCGGATGCTGCGCCAGCATATGCTGCAGTCCATTCCGGACAACTATATTGACTTATATCCCGGAGCCAGGCTGATGAAACGAAAGTTTTATCTGCATATCGGCCCCACCAATTCCGGAAAGACCTATCAGGCGATTAAAGCCCTGGAAAAGGCGGAGCATGGCGTTTATCTGGGTCCTTTGCGTCTGCTGGCCTACGAGCAGTACGAGACCATGAACTATGACGGATGCCCCTGCAATCTGCTGACGGGAGAGGAAGAGATACAGGTTCCCTTTGCCCGGGTGCAGTCTTCCACCATCGAAATGGTCAATATCCGGGATACCTTTGATATTGCGGTCATCGATGAAGCCCAGATGCTTCAGGATGAAGAAAGAGGCGGTTACTGGTCCCAGGCGATTCTTGGGCTCATGGCGAAAGAAATTCATGTCTGCGCAGCTCCCTATGCGGAAAAAATTCTGATTCAGATGATTACAGACTGCGGGGATGCCTATGAGGTGGAACATCTTGGCCGTCTGGTGCCCCTGGAGGCGGATTCGCGCCGTTTCCGGTTCCCGGAAGGCATCGAAGAAGGGGATGCGCTGATTTTGTTCTCCCGAAAGGATGTGCATGCCTGCGCGGCGGAGCTGGCTTCCTCCAACCTTCCCTGCAGCATTATTTATGGCACCCTTCCTTACGATGTAAGGCATTCGGAGGCCAGAAAATTTTCTACCGGCCAGACGAAGGTTCTGATTGCCACGGATGCCATCGGCATGGGCCTGAATCTGCCCATAAAACGTGTGGTATTTCTGCGTCAGGACAAGTTTGACGGAAAGGAGAGGCGTCCCTTAAAGCCTCAGGAAATCCAGCAGATTGCCGGCCGGGCCGGCCGCTACGGCCGTTATGAGATCGGCTCCTATACTTCATTTAACCGTATGGATCAAATTGAAGCCGGCGCCGAGGCCGATGTTCCGGATATTCATGAGGCTGTGATCGGATTTCCCACATCTCTTCTTTCCATTGATGCCCCTGTTTCCGAGATTCTGACCAGATGGAGAGACATTCCGCCCAAGGAAGGTTACCGCATCATGAAATGTGATGAGGAAATCGAGATGGCCATCGAGCTTGAAGCACAGACACAGGATAAGCAGCTGATCTATGATTTTGTGACTATTCCTGTGGATACCCGTTCCATGGAAATTATGGAGCTCTGGCGGGATCTGGCGGATCTGGCCATTTCCCATCGTCCGGTTGATTTTTATGATCTGAGGCCGGAGGTGAATTTCAGGGACTATTCAGCGAAAAACATGGAGAGACTGGAGACGGCATACAAGATGTGCGATGTGCTGTATGCGTTCTTTAGAAAATTCGGATATGTGCAGTACCTGGAGCCCACCATGCGGTTTAAAGATCAGATTGCCAGCACCATTATCCTGATTCTGGGTAAGGAAAATTATTCCCATAAAACCTGCAGACGTTGTGGAAGAAGTTTGTCCTTCCTCTCCACTTCCAATATTTGTGATAAATGTTTTGACCGGATGCGCAAAAGAAAGCCTGCCTGATTCCCGGGCGGCAAGGAGGTTCAAGGTGAGTTACCGTGTTGTTTCTTATATCACTGATAAACTGGATGAGCCCTTTCTTTACTTTGGAAGGCCGGATCTGGCCCCGGATGCGTGCAAAATAGCAGATGCCTCCGCGGCCGGTTCTGAAAAGGATCAGATCGGGACTGCTTTTCCTGATCATGAAATGACGCTTGACGGCATCACCCATATTAATTATGGCTTTGTGTTTTTGCGAAATGACGGCCTTTATATCAGAAGGCCGGAATGCCTGCGCTACATGAGCCGGATCTGCAAAGAAAAGGGCATCAAGCTCCTTTGCTCTTTGCAGCAGTGGGGCGGACAAAAGTTTGACGAGCGCAGCCGCAGCGAAGCGCTTCGCAGAAAGAACGCCCGGATGGTGCGGGAGATTGTTGACGAGTACGAACTGGATGGCGTGGATGTGGACTGGGAATATCCGGGACTGAATCTGGGGAAAAACGAACCCATCCAGGATTTTAAGGACGAGTATTATATTCAATTCATGCAGGCGCTGCGGGATGAACTGCCGGATAAGCTGTTGACCATCGCGCACGGCTGCGAAACCCGGCACTGGATTCATACCGATTTTGCCGCGCTGCATCCGCTGCTGGATTTTATCAACCTGATGGGGTACGATTTCAACTGGTCTTTCCTGGGAGAGGCGCATCACTCGAACCTTTATCCGGGAAGCTGCGGTAAGGGCAGCGAAGCATATTCCGTGGACAGGGCGGTGAAGCATTATATGTCCCTGGGGGTTCCTGCCGAAAAAATCCATATTGGCGTTCCGTACTATGGCTATGTCGCCGGCGGCGGTCCGGAGGGCTTTCTGCGGTTTGATCAGATCGAGGCGCTTTTGCGGGATGATCCCAGATACGCGCGTCAGTTTGATGAGAAGGCCGGGCAAAGCTATGTGACCAAGGACGGCGCTTTTGAGATCGCCTACGATGATGAACGCACCCTTACGCTGAAATGTGATTATATCAAAGCAAATGGTCTTGGCGGATTGATGAACTGGACCTACAACCATGATCCGCTGGGACAGGCCAGACAGATAGTGAAAAAGCAGCTTCTTGAAGGGTCCGGTACGGGAGGAGACAGATGATGCGAATTGCCGTGATCGACGGTCAGGGAGGCGCTATCGGCGCGCAGCTGATCCGTCAGCTGATTGCCAAAGTCCCTGAGGCGAAAATTGTTGCCATTGGAACCAATAGTATCGCCACGTCGAACATGCTGAAAAGCGGCGCCAGAACGGCGGCCACCGGCGAGAACGCGGTGAAGGTTGCCGCCAGACGGGCTGATGTGATCGTGGGACCGGTGGGAATCGTCATTGCGGATGCGCTTTGGGGAGAGGTTACCGCAGATATGGCTGCCGCCATTGGAGCCAGTCCCGCCATCAGGGTGCTGATCCCCATGAGCAGATGCGACACCTTGATTGCCGGCGTCGCCGAGGCTTCCACCTCCGTTCTGATCGATGATGCGATCAAAAAAATCCAAACACTGGAAGCTTCCAATAACTGATTTTTCCGTCCTGCAGGGCCAGGAAAACGGCCAGAAAAACAGGTTATTTTTTTAGGTTTATGTACTTACTTGGTAAGTTTTAGAGCAAATTCTTTGAATTTGCTCTATTTTTTTTAAAAAAGTTCAAAAAAGCGTGACGATTTTTTGGAAAATCGCCGTAAATATAAGTAGAAAGGTAAATCAAACAGATCAAAAAAAGCGCTAAGCGAGACATCATGGAAGAGATCTTTGCAAAGAACATCATACCGGATTTTTGTTTACCTTCCTGTGAGGGAGCCACCCCTCAGGGATCTTCGAATGGAAGACCCGTTTCAAAAAATAAAGAAAAGGAGATGGCAAAGTGAAAAAGAGAACCAGAAAGCTCTTGACCGTGCTTCTGGCCGTTGTGATGGCGCTGAGTTCGGCGAACCTGCAGGCATTTGCTGCAGAGCTGGAACCAGACAGCACTGCAGCGGCGGCAGAATCAGAGGTCATACAGGATGACAGCTGCCCTTCGGGGAGCGCTGATTTGGAGAGCGCTGCTTCGGGGAGTGTCGCTTCGGAGAGTGCTGCTTCAGAGAGCCCTGCTTCGGGGAGTGTCGCTTCGGAGGGAGAAAGCCTGCCGG
>JAGBND010000049.1 GCA_017634575.1 Bacillota bacterium | reverse complement strand
CTTGGACAGGGCGCAGCATCAGCCGGAGAAACACAGAAGACAAGCGGCCCGTCTGCAGCTGATGTGGCAGCTAAATGGCCGGTATTCAGAGACGAGCTGATCAGACAAAGCCGAAACCTGTATACCCTGACGAAGGTGGACATGCAGCCGGGAAACGGGCCGGACGAGCTCTTTCTGGTTGCAAGCGAACAGATTTATATCGACCAGCTGTCTATGCAGGACGGAGAAAAGCTGAAAATCATCATCGATTTTATACGCAAAAAAACCGGGAAAATCTTTACCATCAGATTAATCCGGCAGGAAGAGAAAAAAGTCTGGACAAAAGAGGATTTTGCCAGTAATATTCATATGGATATTCACTGGCAATCTTAAGGAAAATATATAAAGAGGAGAACATCAAATGGCTAAACGTGGAGGCGGCTTTCAGGGAATGCCCGGAAATATGCAGAATCTTATGAAACAGGCGCAGCGTCTGCAGCGTCAGATGGAAGAGGCCCAGAAGGCTCTGGAAACAATGGAGTTTGAGGGAACCTCAGGCGGCGGCGCGGTGAAGATTAAAGTGACTGGTAAAAAGGAAGTCACAGAGGTTGCCCTGCAGCCTGAAGCAGTCGATCCCGACGATATCGAAATGCTGCAGGATCTGATTCTGACCGCGGTGAATGAAGCGCTGAAAAAAGTGGATGAGCAAGCCGAAAAACTGAACGGCGGCCTTGGCGGCAGCCTCAATTCTATGAAAATGCCGGGGATGTTCTAATGGATGAATTTTCCAGTCCCGTTTCCAATCTGATCGGAGAGCTCTCAAGGCTTCCGGGCATCGGCAGAAAAAGCGCGCAGCGTCTTGCCCTTCATATTATCCGTATGCCGAAGGAGCAGACCCGGGCGCTTGCTGCGGCTATCACAGACGCCAGAGAAAAGGTCAGGTACTGCAGCTGCTGCGGGGGACTCTCTGACGGAGAGCTGTGCGGAATCTGTCAGGACCCGGCAAGAGATCATTCAACGATCATGGTCGTCGAAGAGGACCGGGACAAAGCGGCTTACGAGAGAACCAGACAGTTTAAAGGCGTTTATCATATTCTTCAGGGCGTTATCTCGCCGCTTTCAGGGATCAGCCCGGATGATCTGAAGATCCGGGAGCTTATGGACCGGTTAAAGGACGACACGGTGAAGGAAGTGATCGTCGCCACTAATCCGACAGTGGAAGGCGAAACCACCGCCATGTACCTGTCCAGACTGATCAAGCCCCTCGGCGTCAAAGTAACGCGGATCGCCAATGGCGTTCCGGTGGGCGGAGATCTGGAATATGTGGATGAAGTAACCCTTGCAAGAGCCCTTGAAGGACGGACAATGCTGTAAACTAATTATAGCTTTTTTCCCAGAATAATGATACAATATTCATGTTCTGGGATTTTTTATTGAAGGGATATTATTCTGATGAATTCCAATTGCAGACAGTGGAGGAGATATGCCTGCCATGCTCTTTTGCTTCTGATGATTTTATATACATTTTTGCTCTGCGGATGCGGCATTCTTCCCCAGGAAGAAGAGCTGAGAGCTGCGCCGATGCTGAGAAGCGAAGAAATCGATAACTATGTTCTGACACAGGTGATTCGTTCGGATATTCAGGTAAGCAGCAGCATCCGCGCCACCTATATCCCGTCCGAGGAGGAAAGACTCAGCTTTCCTGTAGGTGGAGAACCCATCGGGCGCGTCTATGTTTCGTTGGGCGATCATGTCATGCCCGGTGATCTTTTAATGGAGCTGAATATTGATTCCTACAACGAAGCGATTCGTCTCCAGCAGAATGAGCTGGACAATATCGGCCTGTCTCTTTCTCAGCTGTCCGCTTCCTGGAACATAGACCTGGAAGAAGCGAACCTGGAGGATGCCTGGAACGCCGCCCAGGGCACGCCCTCTAACAGGGCCGGCACGGTGAACTCCAGATACAGCAATCAGCAGGTGCTTTTAAACAGTGAATATCAGGTGGCGCAGCTTCGGATGGAAGAGCTGGAGCGACAGAAGGCCATGCGCCAGATTTTTGCATCCATCGAAGGAACCATCAGCAGCCTTGACGTCTTTGAGGCGGGCGAGGCGGTTGTCAAAGATAAAAATGTAGTCACGGTTACCAATATGGAACAGGCTTTGTTCGAGGTCTATTCCGGCAATACGGATTTGATTGAGGCAGGATCCACCTATGAGATTGTCTGCAATGACAAATCTTATACGGTAACGGCCTGCAGGCCCCAGGATCTGGAGCAGAACAATGTCAAAGAAAACAGCATGTATTTCAGAATGGACGAGGCGGATCCGGACCTGAAGCAGGGAGATATCGGCGTCGTCCGCATAGTGCTGGAAGAAAGCAAGAATACCTTATGCGTTCCTTCTGAAGCTGTGCAGGAAATAGCCGGTGAAACCATCGTTTATGTCCTGGATGAACAGGGCTTCAGGCAGATTCAGCCTGTTACGGTGGGTATCGTAGGGGATAAGCTTACGGAAATTAAAGAAGGCCTCAGCGAAGGCCAGTCCGTCATATTAAAATAGGGGGATGCCATGAAAGACAGAAAACGGATCGTCGTGCTGTTTTTGATCGGCAGCCTTCTTTTAGGCGTGCTGGGCGGCTGCGGCGCAGGGAAAAACAAAGATAGCGCGCCGGCTCTTTTGGAGCCAGTAACGCAGGAAAAGGGCACCATACAGGTTGTCAAAAAGGAGCTTCTGAGCGCGGAATATCTGGATGTCACTGCGGTGCCCGTCAGCGAGAAGCTTTATTTAACCATCGGTGGCCTGATTAAGCAGGTAAGCGTAGGCGTTGGCGATCTGGTAGAGGAGGGGCAGGTGCTTCTGACGCTGGATGATACACAGCTTGAAAAGCAGATCGCCTCGCTGGAGACACAGATCAGCGCGCTCTCCACCCAGTTTTCCTATGGAGAAAGCGCGGCATCCTATGCCATCTCGGCGGCCTCTTTGAACCAGGCCAAGGCCGAAGAGGATGCGCAGGAAGCTGAAAAACAGAAGGAAGAGGCAGGAAAACAGAAAGAAGAAGCCGAAAAGCTGCTGGAAGAAGCCAAAAAGGCAGAAAGCGAGAGGCTTGCAAAGGCGGCGGAAAAGGCCCAGGAAGCGGCAAAGGCAGAGCAGGAAATCAAGGCCAAAGAAGATGAGCTGGACGGTGCCCTCACCCTGGCGCAGGCAAACCTGGAGGCCGCTGAGAGCAAGGTGGAATCGTGGACGGCCGAGCTGGAGAAGGCAAAAACAGAGCTGGAAACGGCGACAAAAGAACTGGATCAGCTGCTTAACGGCGAAGGCGGGAGCCAAGCTTCAGAGGGAGACGGTGAAAGCGCAGCAGACCCGCAGGGGGCGGAATCCGCCGCAGGCTCTAAGGATGAACCCGGAACCGCCGATGCCGGCGCGGATGCTGACCTGAATTCCCAGGCCTCATCAGACGCATCCGGCGAAGCGCAGTCTTCCCAGGCGGAAGCAGCTGCCGATACGACAGAAAAACCGGAAACACCTGCAGAGGATCCCATCCAGAAGGCCAGGGAAAAGGTCGCGGCAGCGGAAAAGGCTGTTTCCGATGCCGAGAGCGCTCTGGAAGCGGCCAAACAGGCGGTGCCGGAGGCAGCGCAGAATGTGAAGATTGCCAAGGCTGAAGCCGAGAGCGGCAAGAAGCTGCTCAGCGCGCAGAAGGAACTGGCCGCGAAGGAAAAGGAAGCGCGGGAAAAGGCCGATGCAGCCGAAAAGGAAGCGGCGGATGAGCAGATTAAAGAACTGGAAAATGCGGTTTCCTCTGCGGAAAAACTGATCGAGCAGCAGGAGAAGGCGCTGAAGAATCATCAGCACATGATTCAAATGGCTTCCGTCAGGATCCGCAAGGCGCAGCTGAATCTGGCGCAGCTCCAGCAGGATCACAGTCAGCAGCTTTCCCAGATGCAGGAGCAGCTGGAGATCTTAAAGAGCAAAAGGGGCCTGAATGTTCTGACGGCTCCCTATGCCGGGCGAATCGTCAAAGTAAACTATTATGAAGGCCAATATCTGAACGCCTACGAGTCCGTCGTGATGATAGCGGATGAATCCCAGCTGGTTTTCGAAGGGCCTGCCTTTAACAACACCGTGCTGGCCGGTTTTACGAAGCTGGATATTGAAATAGACGGGAATATCCTTACGGTTTCTTATCTTGCCTACGATCAGGATGAATATCTGAAAAAGACCATGAATGGGGAAAATCTTCCCTCCCGTTTTGTGCTCCCGGACGATCCTTCCGGAGAAAAAAATCAGATCAGCTATGGAGAAAACGGAACCGTAAGGCTTTACTACGGATACCGGCAGGAAGCCCTGGTGATTCCCAGAAGCTGCGTCCTTGCAGACGATTACGGCAGCTATGTGTATGCCGATGTGGATGGACAGCGCACGAAAACCTATGTTACCCTGGGGCTTAGCACCACCGCCTATGTAGAGGTTCTTGGCGGCCTGGAGGAAGGAGATGTGTTGTATGATGGCGAATAAACATGGCTTCTTCCGCTCTCTTACATCGGTGATCTGCGCCCTGCTGATTTGCGGCAGCCTTCTTACCGGCTGCCAGAGCGCAGCAGGAACTGATATTAAAAGCGAATACCTGGATCCGGGCATCCTTTCACAGACAGATTACAGAACCTGTCAGGTGCAGAAGGGCGACTTTGAAATCGACTATACCATCGACTCCAGAATGACCTACCGCCATGCCCAGTTTATGTACTGGCTCCATGACGGCGATCATTATGACGAGCTTTTTGTACAGAACGAGCAGGTGGTCAAAAAAGGCGATGTCCTGGCCAGCTTCGAGGTGGATGTGTCCAATGCCGATATTCTGGAGAAGGAGCTGGCGCTGACGCAGGCGCAGGCTTCCCTTCAGGACGTGATCAGCTCTTATGAAATGCAGATATCCGGCAAGCAGACACAGATATCGGCTCTGGCGGGAACGGCCTATCAGGCGGGACTTGCGGAGCTTTCCCAGCTGCAGGCCGACTATGCCCAGTCGAAGTCGGCGGCATCCTATCGGGTGCAGCAGGCCGAGACGGCCCTGGAAGAGATGAAAAAACGGGCGAATGAGAATACCTTGACCGCGCCCTTTGATGGGATCATCATGTACGTGTCCAGAAACTTCCGGGCAGGCGATACGGTTTCCATCAATGAACCGGTGGTGGTGATTGCCGAGACGGCGAGCCGCGCGATTTCCTTTACCAACACCAATGCGTTTGGCCATGTTCCCTATATGAGTCAGGTGAATATTACGGATCAGAAGACCAAAAAAGAGTTTACCGGCACGGTTATCAGCTGCGCGGATGTGACCGGAGAAGAAACCGATGAGGTCTGGGTCGAGGTGGATCAGGAGCTGAAGGATGAAGATCTGACGGGCGCAATCCGTCTTTCGGGCTGTATCCTGAAAAAAACGAACGTCCTGCTGATTGATTCAAAAGCCCTCCGGCAGGAAGGAAACCGCTACTATGTGCTGGTGCTGAGAGGAAAAACGGCTGTAGGGAAAACCTATGTGAAGGTGGGCGGCATAAACGGCGGACAGGCTTGGATCGTGGAAGGCCTGGAAGAGGGCCAGATTCTGGTTCTGGAAGGGTAGGGGTCTTCATGTTTACATATGTTCTCAATAAACTGAAAAGCAACCTCTGGATGGCGCTTTGCCTTTTGACCGGCAATATTCTTCTGATCAGCATCAGCGTCTGCTCTCCCATGTATTCAGACGCCGTGCTGCAGCGGATGCTTCTGAGAGAGCTTCAGGTGGAAATGGACAATACCGGCATTAACCCGGGCATTGTAGAATTCAGGGGCCAGTATGCCCTCAGCGGGCCTACCCCGGGAAAATATGAGAAGCTGCTGGAAATGGAGCAGCTTTCCGAAGCTTTTGCCGCGGCCTGTCCCACGCCTGTTTTGTACCAGGTAAGGGAGTATTTTAAAACGGAAATCAGAGCTTCCCATCAGACCACTTCGGGCGGCAGCACGTTTGCGGCAAGGGTCGAGGGAATCGGCGGCTTTGAAGACCATGTACGGATAATTGATGGTAGGCTGCCCTCGTCGGAGACGAAGGATTCGACGCTGGAGGCGATCGTCAGCCAGAAAACCCTGATGAGCAGCAACCTTTATGTAGGCGAGACCATTGTTTTTGAGAAGCTGTTGGATTCGGAAAAGAAGCCCTACAAGGTTGAAATCGTCGGCATATTTGAGCCGAAGGAAGAGGATGATGCGTTCTGGTTCTACAACCCGAACCAGGCCGATCATTTCCTTTATGTGAATCAGCAGGCTTTTTATGATCTTTGGATTGCCGATGAACAAAGCAGGCAGCAGTTTTCCCAGACGGATTATGTGATCCTCGACCATACCCAAATCCGCGGCAGCGATGTTGCAGGGCTGCTTTCGGTGACCAGATCTTTTGAAGAACAGATGAACACGATTTATACCGGAGGCATGACCCCGCGGTATAAGGCGGTGCTGGAAACATATGAAGACAACGCCAGACGGCTGAATGTGACATTGATTGTGCTTCAGGTTCCTGTCTTTTTGCTTCTTGGCGCTTTTATTATGATGGTTTCTTCACAGATGCTGGGCATGGACCAGAACGAGATTGCCATGATCAAGAGCCGGGGCGCATCCAGGCGTCAGATTCTGACAATCTATCTCCTGCAGAGCCTGCTGATAGCCCTTGTTTCGCTGCTGATCTCCCTTCCTTTGGGCTATCTTCTTTGTCAGAGCGTCGGCTCCGCTAACGCTTTTATGGAGTTTGTGCAGCGAAGGGCCCTCTCGGTCCGCTTCTCCCTGACTGTGTGGCTTTTTGCGGTTTTTTCGGCGCTGCTGGGCGTTCTGGCGATGGTTATTCCGGCTTTTTCCTACAGCCGGATCGGCATTGTGGATCATAAGCGGGCTAAGCATCACGCATCCAAACCCTTTTGGGAAAAGTTTTTCCTGGATCTGGTGCTTCTGGCGGTATCTCTTTACGGCCTGTACAGCTATCACCAGCAAAGCGCCTTCCTGGCGGCTCAGCTGGAGGGCGGCGCATCGCTGGATCCCCTCCTTTATGCCATCAGTTCTATGTTTATTCTGGGATGCGCGCTGCTGTTTGTGCGGATATTCCCTTGGATCATCAAGCTGATTTTTACGCTGTTTAAAAAGAAATGGTCGCCGGGGCTCTATGCTTCCTTCCTGCGGATGCTGCGCACCAGAGGAAATCAAAGCTTCATTATGATTTTCCTTGTGCTGACGCTGGCGCTGGGTATTTTCAGCGCTCAGACGGCCCGGACCATTAATGCCAATGCAGAGGAAAAAATCAAATATCAGTACGGAGCCGATCTGGTGTTCCAGGAAACCTGGAAGGGGCGGCAGTACGCATCTGCCGATGGTTCCATTAAAACCCTGTATGTGGAACCGGATTTTCATCGCTACGAGAAGCTGGAGGGGGCAGCATCCTTTACCAAGGTTTATAAGAATACCTGCACCGTCAGTATCGGCAGCAAAACGGTGAAAGATGTTCCCATCATGGGCATCGAGACCAAGGCTTTTGGCGAGAGCGTTTATATGAAGGATGGGCTTCTGGATGATCATTGGTATTACTATCTGAATGCCATGAGCCAGGACCCGGAGGGCATTCTGGTTTCAACAGCTTACCGGGACCGGATGGGCCTGAAGCTGGGCGATCATATTTCGTATCAGGGAGCCTCCAAGTCGGTGGTCAGGGGAACGATTTACGGATTTGTGGATTATTTCCCCAGCATGGTGCCCCCGGAGGTTTCACAGGCGGAGGACAGTCTGTTTATTATTGCGCATCTGAGCTATCTCCAGAGCAAATGGGGCATGGAGCCTTACCAGATCTGGATGAAAAATGCATCGGATTCCTCTGCTTACATCTACGAATTTGCAGAGCAGGAAGGCGTGAGCTTTGTGTATTTCACCGATACAAACGCAGCCCTCATCGAGCTGAAAAACGATCCCGTCTTCCAGGCAACCAACGGTATCCTGACAGTAGGATTTATTGTGGTGCTCCTGCTGTGCTCCGTGGGATTTCTGATTTACTGGATTCTTTCCATCAAATCCAGACAGCTCCAGTTCGGCATCTTCAGAGCGATGGGCATGACCATGAAAGAAATCCTGGTAATGCTGTTAAATGAACAAATCTTCCTGTCGGTTTTATCCATGATCGTCGGCGCGTTGGTAGGCCGGCTCGCAGGAAAGCTATTCGTTCCCATGATCCAGATGGCCTATTCATCCGCAGATCAGCTCATTCCCCTCACTGTCACCAGCGCCCTCTCCGATGAAATTCATCTTTACCTGGTGGTTGGCGCTGTCATGATCATCTGCATGCTCATCCTCGGGCGGATCGTAAAACGGATCAAGATCGCCCAAGCGTTAAAACTTGGAGAGGACTAAAACCGACCCTTGAAGCAGAACCGTTATAGGGGCACCCTGCGGACGGCTTCCGCAGCATCTGAAGGATTTTTACCATGGATAGGATTGCGGCAGAGTCTGCAGGGCGCCCCTATGACGGCGACGACAAGGCAACTTTTGGAGGTTTATTATGGAACAGGTTATCCGGACAGAGAATGTTTTTCGCGGTTTTCCCCTTTCATCCGG
This sequence comes from Bacillota bacterium, assembly GCA_017634575.1. GTDB lineage: Bacteria > Bacillota > Clostridia > Lachnospirales > Bianqueaceae > RUG760. The sequence goes on along the minus strand of JAGBND010000049.1, from coordinate 9,217 downwards.
CCAAAAAGCCCTGACCGGATCGGGAAAAGACGAAGACGCGTCCATGTTCTGGGCCCTGAAGGATATCAATATCGAAGTTCCCAAAGGCAGGCTCACCATCCTCAAGGGAAGGTCCGGCTCAGGGAAAACGACCCTGCTTAACATTCTCTCGGCGCTCGATGTGCCGACCAAAGGAAAGGTCTTTCTGGAGGATCAGGAAGTAAGCGCCATGACAGACAGTGAGAGAGACCGCCTTCGCCGGGTTAAGGTGGGCTATGTCTATCAGTCCGTCGCTCTGATTCCCATGATGAGCGCGTATGAAAACGTGGAATTTGCGCTGCGCCTGGCCAAATATGAGGGGGACTGGAAAAAAAGGGCAGAGGAATGTTTGCATATGGTTGGCCTCGGCGGGCGCATGAGCCATATGCCTCAGGAGATGTCCGGCGGAGAACAGCAGCGGGTGGCGATTGCCCGGGCTGTGGCCGCCAAACCGGCGGTGCTTTTTGCGGATGAACCGACTGCGGAGCTGGACACCAATACCGGTCTGGCTGTGGTCAAGATTTTTAAAGATTTGTGCGCCGAAGAAAAAGTCAGCTGTATTATGACAACCCACGATACAGGGTTGATGGACATCGGCGATGCGGTTTTTGAGATCGAAGACGGGATCATTATCCATCGCGGCATCACGCCGGGGGAACCTGGGGAGGCCTGATTATGAATATGATCGAATGCGAGAATCTGGTAAAAATCTATAAAACAAAAGATACGGAAGTCCTTGCCCTTCAGGGTCTGGAGCTGACGGTGGAAGAGGGCGAGCTGATGGCCATCATCGGCAACTCCGGATCGGGAAAATCCACCTTCCTCAATATGATTGGAGGGCTGGACAGACCTTCCGCCGGGCGGCTGATGGTGAACGGCCTGGATCTTTTCAAAATGAGCGATCAGGAGCTGGTGCTCTACAAGCGCGATGTGGTGGGCTTTGTCTGGCAGAACAATGCCAGAAATCTGGTTCCGTACCTGACAGCGATTGAAAATGTGCGGATGCCCATGATGTTTGGCACCATCAAGGATCAAAAGAAGAGGGCGGCCGAGCTGCTGGAGATGGTGGGCATGAGCCATCGGGCAGGCAATAAGCTCTCTGCCCTTTCAGGCGGCGAACAGCAGCGGGTCGCCATTGCCATTGCCCTTGCGAACAACCCGAAGCTGCTGCTGGCGGATGAGCCGACCGGAAGCGTGGATGTAAAAACATCGGATTATATTCTGGATCTGTTTCGCAAGCTGAATGAAGAGCTGGGCTTAACGATTGTGATTGTCACCCATGACCGGCATCTGGCCAGAAAGGTGAACCGGGTGGTCGCCATTCGTGACGGCAAGACCTCCAGCGAAATGATCCTGCGGCAAAGCTACCGGGAAAAGATGGATCAGGTGGGAAGTCTGGAGGATCTGGGCGAGAGCGTCCAGGAGGAATTCGCCGTGCTGGATAAGGCCGGACGGCTTCAGATCCCGGCACAGATGCTGGAAGAAATCGGCGCGAAAGGAAACAAAGTCAAGCTGGAAGTCATCGATGGAAAAATCGAAATCAGCGCTGGACCGGAAAGCTAAGAAATGGATCGCAGTTTTTATATTTTGCTGATCAGAAATATCGGTTTTGTTATCTGCTTAATTTGGCTATCGATAACAGATATGAAAAAACGCCTGATCCCGAATGCTGCTATTTGCGCGGCAGCGGCTTTGTGGATCGCCGCCGCCGTTTTGCTGCCGCTGAGCCTGCGGGAGCTTGCGGCTGGGATCCTTACGGCAGCCACAGCCGGAGCTGTCTTTTTGCTGATCGCTGTCCTGACAGCGCTAAGAGGCGCAGGGCGCGCTTTGGGTTCCGCCCTTGGCACCGCCCTTGGCACCGCCCTTGGCGGGGGAGATGTGAAGCTGATTGCGGTATCCGGCCTTTACCTTCATCCCATAGCCTTGCTTCTGGCGGTTTTTATGGCCGCTTTGCTGGGCCTGGTCTGGATGCTGGGAAAGAAGCTGATGATTCATAGGGTTCTCAGGGATCAAAATGCATCCTTGGACGCATCAGGTGGTTCAGAAGAAATTCCCTTTGGACCGTTTCTTGCTGTTTCCGTAACTGCCATGCTATTTTTCGGCGATTATATCACCAATTGGTTTCTTCAATTGTAATGATTCCGGACTGCTTCAGGGTTAAATGAGACAATTGCCTCCGACCCCTTTGTCTCAGACCCTTTTGTCTCAGAGACAATTGCCTCCGACCCTTTTGTCTCATAAAAAAACGGATGTCTTTTGCAAAACCTGCAAAGGCATCCGTTCTTTTTATGCTTTTCTTATCTTTAATTTTTCTTCCGATATGCCGGTTAGCGTCCGAAGCGCCAATTAGCTTATGTTGCGCCGGTTAGCTTTCGACGGGACCGTCGGATAAGGCGTCGGATTCGGTTTCTTCAAGAGCTGATGCGCTGGCTTCGTCCTCCTGGGCGGCTTCTTCCGGATCCTCGTGTCTGGCCAAGGCAGCGCTGACAATATCCACGCCTTCATCCAGGCTGATCAGCTTGACGCCGGAGGTGATTCGGCCAAGCAGGCTGATGTTGTCGACGGGCGTGCGGATAATAATGCCGGCGCTGGTAATCAGCAGCAGATCCTGTCCGGGCTTGCAAACCTTAAAGGTGACAATGCTGCCTGTTTTTTCGGTGACCTTGTAATACAGGATTCCCTTGCCGCCTCGTTTCTGAACCGTAAATTCATCCAGGCTTGTCCGTTTGCCCATGCCGTTTTCGCTGACCACCAGAATGGCGTCACCCTTGGAGGCCAGGCCCATTCCCACCAGCTGCGCATCGCCTGTCAGCGTAATGCCTTTGACGCCCATGGTGGAACGGCCGGTGGGACGCACATCGGTTTCCAGGAAGCGGATCATCTGACCGGCATTGGAAGCCAGGAAAATTTCATCCCGGCCGCTGGTGCGTTTTACTTCGATCAGCATATCATCGTCCTGAAGGGCAATGGCGATCAGGCCGTTGGTCCGGATATTGCTGTATTCCGCAAGGGCCGTTTTCTTGATAATGCCCTGACGGGTAGCCATTACCAGATATCCATCCTCAACCGTGCTGTCCTTCAGCTTGATGCCGGCGCAAACCTGCTCGCCGCCGCTTAGCTGCAGCAAATTGACAATGGCGGTACCCTTGGCCGTGCGGCCTGCCTCGGGAATTTCGAAGGCTCTCAGACGATATACCCGTCCTTTGGTGGTAAAGAACAGCAGATAGTCATGAGAGGAGCAGACGAAGAGATCCTTTACATAATCGTCTTTACGGGTCTCTACGCCTTTAATGCCCTTGCCGCCCCGGTTCTGGCTGCGGTACATATCCAAAGAGGTGCGCTTGACATAGCCCAGGTTGGTGATGGTAACCACGCACTGCTCGTCCTTGATCAGATCTTCCAGATTGATCTCGCCTTCCTCGTGGGTGATATAGGTGCGGCGGGGATCGCCGTATTTGGTTTTGATAATCAGCAGCTCTTCCTTGATAACCCCATACAGGATATTCTCGTTGCTGAGAATCGACAGATATTCGGCAATCTTTGCTTCCAGCTCGTCGTACTCGCCCTGCAGCTTGTCGCGCTCCAGACCTGTCAGCGCTCGCAGACGCATATCCACAATGGCCTGAGCCTGCACGTCGTCAAAGCCAAAGCGAATCATCAGAGAATTCTTGGCCTCATCCACGCTCTTGGAAGCCCGGATAATGCTGATGATCTCGTCGATATGATCGAGGGCCTGCAGCAGGCCTTCCAGAATGTGAGCCCTGGCCTGGGCGCGGCCCAGATCGTACCGGGTTCGTCTGGTGACGACTTCCTTTTGGTGATCCAGGTAGTAGGTAAGAATCTGCTTCAGGTTAAGCACCTTGGGCTGACCGTCCACAATCGCCAGCATATTAAAGCTGGTGTTGTTCTGCAGCGGGGTGTTTTTATAAAGCTGATTCATAATGACGCGGGGATTGGCTTCCCGTTTCAGATCGATGACGATTCGCATGCCGGTACGGTCAGACTCGTCGCGAAGGTCGGAAATGCCTTCCAGGCGTTTATCCTTGACCAGATCCGCGATTCGCTCTACCAGCTTGGCTTTGTTGACCTGATAAGGGATCTCCGTGACCACGATCCGCTGACGGTGGCCGGTCATCTCTTCGACCTCCATATTGGCGCGCACCACGGCGCGGCCGCGGCCGGTGCGGTAAGCCTGTTCGATGTCACGGGTGCCGTAGATGGTGGCGCCGGTGGGAAAATCGGGGCCCTTGACAATCTTGATCAGCTCTTCGATATCGGTTTCCCGATCTTCCAATACATGATTGTCAATAATCTTGACCACCGCATCGATAACCTCTCCCAGGTTGTGGGGAGGAATGGAGGTGGCCATGCCAACGGCGATGCCGCCGGTTCCGTTGACCAGCAGGTTGGGGAAGCGGGCGGGGAGAACCGAAGGCTCTTTTAAGGAAGCATCAAAGTTGTCGGTGAAGTCGACGGTATCTTTGTTTATATCCGCCATCATCTCCATGGAAATCTTGGAGAAACGGGCCTCGGTATATCGCATGGCAGCGGCGCCGTCTCCGTCTATGGAACCGAAGTTTCCGTGACCGTCCACCAGCATATAGCGCATATTGAAGTCCTGAGCCATATGGACCATGGCTTCATAAATGGAGCTGTCGCCATGAGGATGGTATTTACCCATGGTATCGCCGACGATACGGGCGGATTTACGGTAGGCGCTGCCCGGATCCAGATGCAGCTCGCTCATGGCGTAGAGAATGCGCCGCTGAACAGGCTTAAGTCCGTCGCGGACATCGGGAAGGGCGCGGGTAACGATAACGCTCATGGCGTAATCGATGTAGCTTTCCCGCATCAGCTTCTCGAGATTTACCACCTCGATCCTGTCGTGCTGGGGATTAGCCGGAAGGCCGACGCCGTTCAGCTCTTCATCCACGATCTCATCGCCGGGACCATTCGGATTCTGATTATCAGGCATTTCACATTATCCTTTCAAACAAAAAATCGGAAGATAAACGAGCCTCAGAGATTAAAGCTCCGGTAAAAGTGAAGGCTCATTATATTAACAGAAATATCGGAAAACGCCGCATGCGGCGTTTTCGCAACGAGCCTCATAGATTTGAACTCCAGTAAAAGCGAAGGCTCGTTTAACCATAGGTATCGATATTCGTTGCATATTTCGCGTGGGTTTCAATAAATTCACGGCGCGGTTCAACCTTGTCGCCCATAAGAATCGTGAAAATCTTATCGGCGGCTGCCGCATCCTCCATCCTCACCTGCAGCAGGATCCGGTTGGCGGGATCCATGGTGGTCTCCCAAAGCTGGGAAGCATCCATCTCGCCAAGACCCTTGTAGCGCTGGACTTCAACCGATTTGTCCTCCACGCCGTCCTTCAGACCGATTTTTTCTTTGATCTGCTCCAGCTCCTGATCGGAGTAGGCATAATAGACTTCCTTCTTGCCCTTTTCCACCCGGTACAGCGGCGGCTGGGCAATATACACATGTCCCTGTTCAATGAGCTGAGGCATGAAACGGTAGAAGAAGGTGAGCATCAGGGTGCGGATATGGGCGCCATCCACATCGGCATCGGACATGATAATGATCTTATGATAGCGCAGCTTTTCAATATCGAAATCCTCGTGGATGCCTGTGCCGAAGGCGGTGATCATGGAACGGATTTCCTCGTTGCCAAGAATACGGTCAAGTCTCGCCTTTTCCACATTCAGGATTTTGCCTCGAAGGGGAAGAATAGCCTGAGTCTTTCTGGTGCGGGCATTCTTGGCGGAACCGCCGGCAGAGTCACCCTCAACCAGATAAATCTCGCAGTTTTTGGGATCCCGGTCCGAACAGTCGGCCAGCTTGCCGGGAAGGGAAGTGCTGTCCAAAGCCGTCTTGCGTCTGGTCAGCTCTTTGGCTTTTCTGGCAGCATCTCTGGCCCGCGCAGCCAGAATGGCTTTTTGAATAATCAGCTTGCCGATATTTGGATTCTGTTCCAGGAAGAAGGTCAGGCCGTCCTTTACCACGGCAGCGACTGCGCCTCTTGCTTCGGCGTTGCCCAGCTTCTGCTTTGTCTGACCCTCGAACTGGGGATCTCCCAGTTTGACAGACAGCACGCAGGTAAGGCCCTCACGCACATCATCACCGGTAAGCTTTTCATCTTCCTTAAGAATTTTGTTCTTGAGGCCGTAATCGTTCAGGATCTGGGTATAGGCAGCTCTGAAACCGGCCAGATGGGTGCCGCCTTCGGGCGTATGAACGTTGTTGACGAAGGTATAGGTGTTGTCGTTGTAGGAATCGTTATGCTGCAGCGCAACTTCTACATAGACGTCGTCCTTCATGCCTTCCGCATACATAATCTTGTCGTACAGCGTATCCTTGTTTTCGTTGGCATAGGCAACGAATTCCCGGATGCCGCCTTCGTAATGATAGACCTTTTTCTGCTCCTGGCCTTCCCTGAAATCCTCCAGGGTGATGTGAAGGCCCTTGGTCAGAAATGCCGTTTCCTGAAGACGGTGGGCCAGGGTATCGAAATCGTAAACCGTATCGTCAAAGATTTCCGGGTCGGGGCTGAAGGTTACGGTGGTGCCGGTATGATCGGTATCGCCGATCACGGTAAGCGGCTGAACCGTTTTTCCCCGTTCGAAAATGATCTGGTGAATCTTTCCGCCAATATGGACCTGAACATCCACGTGCTTGGAGAGGGCGTTAACAACGGATGCGCCAACGCCGTGCAGACCGCCGGAGACCTTGTATCCCCCGCCGCCGAATTTGCCGCCGGCATGCAGCACGGTATAAACTACCTCGACGCCGGAAATGCCCTTCTGGGGCTGGATATCTACCGGAATTCCGCGGCCGTTGTCCACAACGGTAATGGAATTGTCCGGGTTAATGGATACTTCAATTTTTGTGCAGTAGCCGGCAAGCGCTTCGTCAACGGAATTGTCAACAATTTCATAAACCAGATGATGCAGACCCGGAGAAGCGGTGCTTCCGATATACATGCCGGGACGGCGCCTGACAGCCTCCAGACCTTCCAGAATCTGGATCTGGCTGGCGGTATATTCGCCGGTTACGGTCAGGTCAGCGGAAACCTGTTCGGATTCATGGTGATAATCTTCCGGAATTTCCGTCTGGGAACCAAGTTTGTCAGCGGCTTCTGCGGCATCAGCTTTCTCCAGAATGGCTCTGGCTTCCAAATCCTGCTGATCAAGTCCGCTAAGATCTACGGGGTTCACTTCGTTGCTCAAAGATCAGTTCCTCCTGTCTTTCTAAAGCGGAAGGCTTCCATTTCTGATGGTTAAAAATTAAGTTTCGGAAAAACATCCCGCCGTGTATCAAAAACGTCATGAAAAGGGTAATTTTTAAATATATTAACCATTGTCGGACGTCTAAAAATAACCTCATATATTATACCACAAAACCCGCATAAACTCAAGGTTTTTGGCCTCTTTGAACCCTTTTGAAAGGCGTGAAAAATGCCGATTTTCGGCTCTTGTTTTGGATGGTTTTTGGATAGTTTTCTGAAGAGTCACTTGATTTTTTATGCTTGATTTCTTATAATCGAAAGACCATGTGTCCATGGGGAAAGGATGCGGTTTCCGAGAGCTGACCGAGCTTCCCGGAAGGGGTAAAAGATGCAGATTTTCCGGGGATGCGAATGAATAACAGGAGATAAAGCGGTGAAGACAGAAACGAGAGAATTCTTTAAGGAGAATGGGCGGACGATTGCGGAGGTTGTGATTGGAAGCGCGATCTATTCTCTGGGTATGAACCTGTTTTATACGCCGGCAAAGCTCTTGGCAGGCGGCGTGGCAGGATTCGCCCAGATTCTCCATTATGAATTCGGCTGGCCGATTGCCTTGATGGTGGTGCTGATCAATATTCCCATGTTCCTCGTCGGCTGGTGGCTGGTCAATCGTAAGTTTATTATCTACTCGGCCATCGGCATGGGCATTTTTACCGGCTTTATTCAGCTGTTTTCCCATCTGGAGCTGGAGTTTTCCAGCCCCCTGACTTCGGTAATTATGGGCGGCGTCCTGACGGGACTTGGCGTCGGGCTGATTTACCGCAGCGGGGCTTCCGTGGGCGGAACCGATATTGTATCCAAGATTCTTCATAAATATTTTTCGGTGAACATGGCAACCTCCGGCCTGGTGATGAATGCCTGCATCGTATTCGCTTCGGCGTTTATCTATGGCCTGGATCAGGCTGTGTTAACCATCTGCGCCATGTTTATCTCGGCTCAGGTGAATTCTTTTGTGATTGACGGATGGGATCACCGCCGGGCCATTCTGATTGTTTCCGACAAGAAGGAAGAGCTGCCCAAAGCGCTTATGGAAAGGCTGAACCGCGGTGTCACGATAATCGATGCCTTCGGCGCCTATACCGGGCAGGAGCATTTTCTGATGTACTGCGTCATCAGCAAGCATCAGCTGGGCCGGCTGAAATCCGTGGTCAAGGAAGTCGATCCCAAAGCGTTTTTCACGATTATCACCGTCAACGGCGTGTATGGAAAGGGAAACAGCTTCTTCTCCTTTAAGCACATCGACAGCTAAGACGTAAAAGCGTGAACGATCATCACCTGATTGTGGGATTGTCGCCGCCAAAGCTTCATGCTACAATCCACATGATATTGATTTTACCCAACTTGTGGCTTCGATAAGATGCAGACCTGGAGAGGAGGCGCCGTTATGTCCATGTTTCGTTCGTTTTTAAACTCAGTAAACAGGAAATCTTCAGATGGTCAGGCGAATGAAGGGATCCGGAATGTACAGCTTAACCAGCAGCGATTTGTGTTTGAGCGGCTGCCTGCGAATGCCGCGGAGCTTGCCCAGGTGGACCGGTCCGGGCCGAATGGAAAGTTTCTGGTAATGCCGCTTCTCTTTGCCGCTTTCAAAGCCTGGACGCCTCAAAACCCGGAAACCTGCTATGATATGATGAAGCTTTTGATGAACGCCCCTGTCTGTGGAAGCGTCCAGCCCTTTAACAACTTCACCAAGGATTTTGTCCGGGCCAGGATGATGCAGAACAGTAAGTGGCAATACATCGCCAACGCCTATTTTGAAGGCGCTCAGCCTTCGAATCACTATACGCCCAACCGGCCTTTTGCCATTACCGTGCGGGAATATGTCTATGCGCCGCAGACATCCACCATCTACGGCCGTCCGCTTTCCATTGAAAAGGTGGTTATCGAGTTTGCCGG
>JAGBND010000048.1 GCA_017634575.1 Bacillota bacterium | reverse complement strand
GGCTCCCTGGAGATTTCTTCCGCCTGCAGACTGTGCAAGCTATGCGTGCGAAAAGGTCCTGCCGGCGTCATTGAATACGCAGAAGATCCGGTATCCGCCAGCATCGACAAGTCTGCCTGGAAGGGAATCGCTGTCTACGCCGATGTGACCCTGTCTCCTTCCGGCCAGGCGCAGATCCATCCTGTCACCTTTGAGCTTCTTGGCAAAGCCCGGGAGCTTTCAAGGGTCACTTCCCAGGAAGTCATGGCCTTGATGATTGCGCCTAAAGATGCGCCGCGTCTTGCTGATGAGCTGCTTTGCTATGGCGCGGATCAGGTATATCTGTACGAATCCGAAGCCTTCACCCATTTTTCCAATACCACCTTTGCCAGCGCCTTTGAGGATTTCATCGAAAAAGTCAGGCCGTCCTCCGTGCTGGTCGGCGCAACCAACATCGGTCGTTCCCTGGCGCCGCGGGTGGCTGCTCACTTTAAAACAGGTCTGACAGCTGACTGCACCCGTCTGGAAATGAAGGAAAACACCGATCTGGTGCAAATCCGCCCCGCCTTCGGCGGCAATATTATGGCCCAGATTATCACAGCCCGGACCAGGCCCCAGTTCGCAACGGTTCGTTACAAAATCTTCCAGGCGCCCGAAAAGAGGCCGCTGCCCGAAGACGCCGCCCTGCGGATCCATGTTATGGAAACAGATCCGTCCTGGGAGGACAAACGGATCCGCATTACAAAGGTCACCAGCCTCCCACCCATCAAAGATATTTCGGAGGCGGAGCGGATCGTAGCCGTGGGCCGCGGGCTGAAGTCGCCGGATGATCTTCAGATGGCTAGAACCCTTGCTAACAAGCTGGGGGCCCATTTAGCCTGCACCCGTCCGCTGGTGGAGGCCGGATGGCTGGATGCCTCCCATCAAATCGGCCTGTCCGGCAAAACCGTCAAGCCCAAGCTGATCATTACGCTGGGCGTCTCCGGCTCTGTTCAGTTTGCAGCCGGCATGAACGGTTCCGAATGCATTGTCGCCGTCAACACCGATCCCCAGGCACCGATTTTCGACATCGCTCACTATTGCGTCGTGGGCGATCTTTACGAAGTGGCCGATGAGCTGATCCGTCTTTTCTCTTCAAAGAACGAGTCCGAAACTTCAGGAGGTGAAGCCTAATGTATCATCCGATGACCAGCGACGAGCTATCCATGCTGAAACAGCTTCTGCCTGAGGGGCAGGTGCTGACCGGCGATGAGATCAGCTCCGATTACTATCACGACGAGCTCTCCGGCACCGAGGCAAAACCGGAGGCTTTGGTATTTGTTTTATCCACGGAAGAAACCAGCCGCGTGATGCGCTTTGCGTATGAACGGAATATTCCCGTGACCACCCGAGGCTCAGGAACCGGACTGGTGGGGGCAGCCGTGGCTGTTCATGGCGGCATTCTGCTTTGCACCTCCAAAATGAATCACATTCTGGAGCTGGATGAAGACAATCTGACCGTCACGGTTCAGCCGGGCGTTCTTTTGATGGAGCTGGCTGCCTACACGGAGGAGCATGGCTACCTTTATCCGCCGGATCCGGGTGAAAAAACCGCCACCATTGGCGGAAACATCTCCACCAACGCCGGCGGCATGCGCGCAGTCCGATATGGGGTAACCAGAGATTATGTCCGGGGGCTGACCGTGGTGCTGGCCAATGGAGAGATCATCACTTTAGGCGGCAAGGTGGTCAAAAACAGCTCCGGCTACAGCCTTCTGAACCTGATGATCGGCTCCGAAGGAACCCTTGGCATTATCACGGAAGCCATCTTAAAGCTGCTGCCGCTTCCTTCCAAATCCATCTCTCTTCTGATCCCCTTCCCCTCCATGGATGAGGCGCTGGACACGGTTCCTTTTCTTGTCCGCTCCGGAACCAACCCTACCGCCATCGAATACATGTCCAAAGACGTGATTCTGTATGCCCAGGACTATCTGTCGAAAAAATTCCCCGATACTTCGCACGACGCCTACCTGCTGCTGACCTATGATGGCCAAAGCCTGGAGGAGGTTGAGAAAAACTATGATGCAGCCTGCCGCCTGGCCATCGAGCACGGCGCGGTGGATGCCTACTTCGTCGATACCGATGAACGCAAAAAACCTGTCTGGTCCGCCCGGGGCGCTTTTCTGGAAGCGATTAAAGCCTCCACAGACGAAATGGACGAATGCGATGTGGTCGTCCCCCGCAGACGGATAGCCGATTTCATTAAATATACCCATCAGCTGGCCAAAGAACTGGATATCCGGATTCCCAGCTTCGGCCATGCCGGAGATGGAAACCTTCATGTATACATGTGCCGGGATGGATTGGATGAAGCCGCATGGAAAGACAAGCTCTCCATCTGCTTTGAAAAAATGTACGCCAAAGCAGGCGAATTCGGCGGGCAGGTCTCCGGCGAGCATGGCATCGGGTTTGCCAAGCGTCCATATCTGGCTGAAAGGCTGGGGCCGGTTCAGATTGATCTGATGAGAGGCATCAAGGCCGCCTTCGACCCCAAGGGCTTGCTGAATCCGGATAAAATCTTCAAGCTTGACGATAAAAAGACTGTTTGCTAATCCTCTTTTAGGAGGATTTTATTCAAGATCTTTAAAGCAACTTTCTCACTCAAAAACAGAGCCGGCATATAGGCTGCCTGCAGACGGCTTCCGCAGCATCCGAAGAATTCTGTTCCCGGACAGGATTGCGGCAGAGTATGCAGGCAGCCTATATGCCGGCGACGCCAAGGCAACTGATGAATTGATTTATGACTCCTTCACCAATTTTCCCGTCATATGATCAATCGTCATCTCCAGGAAACACACCCTGGCCATCGATTTGGCGATTTCCTCATCCAGCTCTTCCTGGGTAGGAATATATTTCGCTCCCAGTCTTCTCAGCTCCTTCTCCAGAAAAACCGGATCCGTCACCTCGTGGATTCTGCCAAAGACGATCACGCTCCTGATATGCCACGGCCATTCACCCGGGATTTTATACCCCTTGTCCATCACGCACAAGGAAGCCTTGTCGCATCGCTTCAGGGCATCGATCTTGTGTCCCTCCTTCGCGCCGTGAAAATAGATTTTTCCGGTCTCTTCGTCATAATAATGATCAATGGGCAGGCCGTAAGGATATCCATCGTCACCCAGCACGGAAAGAACTCCTCTCGGCTCCTCCTTCAGGATCTTAATGCACTCTTCCTCACTTAGCTGCTGCTTAAAACGTCTCATCGGTCTGAACGGATTACTCATCTGAAAAATCCTTTCGTCATCGGATAAAGCTTCACAAACTCCGCGTAGCGCTCGTTGTAGCGCTTTGTCAGCTGGGGATCAGGAAGAGTAACCTCTTTTTCTCTCACGACCTCTTCACAGGCAGCTTTGAGGCTGTCAAACTTGCCGCAGCCTACCGCCGCAAGAATCGCGCCGCCCAGCGACGGTCCCTCATCGTTTTCAACGGTATGGATCGGAATGCCAAGGACATTTGCAACAATCTTCCGCCAAAGCGGGCTCTTGGCTCCGCCGCCGCAGATGCTGGCGCTCTCAATGGAGATGCCCAGCTTCTTTGCATTCTCAAAGCTGTCCCGAAGGCCAAAGGCAACGCCCTCCAGAACGGCTTGGGTCATATCGGCCCGGGTGGTGTCCATGCTCATCCCGATAAACATGGCTCTGGCTGCGGGATCGTTGTGGGGAGAACGCTCACCCATCAGATAAGGCTGGAAGAATACATGATTAAGGCCCAGCTCGCCAATCTCAGCCTGATTGGCATTATAGTCCGTATCCTGCAGAATGGTATCCATCCACCATTTATTGCAGGATGCCGCCGAAAGCATGCAGCCCATCAGGTGATATTTGCCGTCCGCGTTGGCAAAGTTATGAAGGCTGCTGCCATCGCCTTTTGAATAATGATCTGCCGTAATGAAAATGGTTCCGGAGGTTCCGAGAGACAAATTGCATCGTCCAGCGCCTACTGCGCCGGTACCGATAGCGGCGGCTGCGTTATCCCCTGCGCCGGCGACTACCTTCATCTCGCCGCGAACGCCGAGAAGGTTCTTGATCTCTTCTTTTACAGAACCGACAACCTCAAAGCTTTCCTTCAGCTGGGGCATCATCGCTTCCCGGATATGACAGATATCCAGCATTTCCTTTGACCAGCATTTGTGTTCCACATCAAGAAGCAGCATGCCGGAGGCATCCGAAAAGTCTGTGACATGGGCGCCTGTGAGACAGTATACCAGGTAATCCTTGGGAAGCATAATACGGCTGATTCTGTCGAAGCTTTCTTTTTCATGGTTGTACAGCCACAGAAGCTTCGGCGCCGTGAATCCTGCAAAAGCAATGTTGCCGGTATAGTCAGTCAGCTTTTCGCGGCCGATCACCGTATTCAGATAGTCGGTTTCTTCCCCGGTACGTCCATCGTTCCACAGAATGGCCGGACGAATGACCTGATCGTTTTCGTCCAGAATCACCAGGCCATGCATCTGTCCGCCGACGCCGATGCCATCAACCCGGGCATCCGGATAGTCGGCCAAAAGATCTTTAATGCCTTCCAGCGACTGCTCGACCCAGTCCTTCGGATTCTGCTCTGACCAGCCTGACTGCGGAAAATATAAAGGGTACTCCCGGGAGCAGGTTTTTAAAATCTGTCCCTCATCGCCCATAAGCAGCAGCTTAACCGCTGACGTACCCAAATCAATACCGATAAACATATCCTCTTCCTCCTGATGTAAAGTGACATAAGAGATTAACGGATCTTCCGGCTCTCCAGATAGTATCGCTTTTCCCGCGCTTCGCCCAAGGAGAAGCTCTTGCGCACAAAGATGCCATTCTTCAGCACCGTCTCGAAGAAGGAGCCCCTTTCAAAGCGGTCAAATACAATGGCAAGATTGCCCGGCTTCTCACCAAGCATCAGGCATTCCTGCCGCCCATGGATGTACTCCAGTTCAGCCTCGGGGCATTTCTCACGATACTTTTCCAGCCACTCGTCCATCCGGGGCTGGAGCGCCTGCAGATCCACCGATGCTTCATTCAAACCGAGCGTTTCCTTGATGGAAGGAATATCCGCCGGATCCAGATGCATCAACAGCCGGTGAATGGGATGGAAGCTCAGTCCTTCATCGTAGACGGAAACCAGCTCTACAAGCGCGTAGCGCATCAGCGGATTATCCGGATGGGCTTTCCATGCCTCCTTGGCGGCCGCCAGAGAATGATTGCCATCGCCTACCGCCATCAAAAAACCGTCCTCTGCCTGATTATACAACATCTCGAAAACGGAGGCAATCGCATCCAGCTGATCAGCTTCGTTAATTTGATAACCTTCAATGTGTCCGCCGTCCATCATCAGATCGAAGCTGTACAGGGGGCTTACATCCGCCTTCTGCCGCATCTCCTCCAGAAGCGCTGTCAGCGCATTCTGCTGATCGTTTAAAAGAACCAGCACATGGGGCAGCTCGATGGGAGCTTTCTGGCGGATCTCAATCCGCTCCGGCAAACGCTCTTTTACGGTGGCTTCCGTCGCGCGGATCAGGGCATGGTTCCCCACCTGGTATTCGTAACGGTCCAGATCGATGGCAGCCAGAAGGCCATGCCGATAAAGAGGACTTCCATCCTCCTTCACCCCAACCTGCCGGCGGATATAGATCAGGCCCTCGCCGATATCACAGAGCGTGCCGTCGCTGACATAACGGTTCATGCTTTCCACGATCTTCGGTTCCAGTTCTTCTTTTTGAGAAAGCCATGCTTCCGGCAGCATCAGATGAAGCGCGGAAGGCGCGTCGCCCACTGTCCGGACGACCTCTTCCCAATAGGCCGGCTCAGCAGAATGCTGATCGCAGGCAATCACAGCAAATTTTGACAAATCAGCGCCTTCCCGGGGCAGCATGACCCTGGGAACGGCAATGCCGAACCGCTGAAGCTTTTTCAGCGGTCCGGCACTCGTTTTCTTTTCATTCATCATTAAAGAATCCTTACCTTTAAGATACCATCAATTTCACGGATAGCGGCAACTGTGGAAGGCTTCAGTTCTTCTGAAACATCCAGCAGCGTGTAGGCATAAGCGCCGCGGCTCTTGTTCAGCATATGTTCGATGTTAATGCCGTCAGAAGCCAGCAAAGATGTGATCTGACCTACCATATTGGGAGCGTTGCGGTTGACAATTGCCAGACGGCAGACGCCCTGACGGGGCAGATAGGCTTCCGGAAGATTCACGGAATGACGGATATTGCCGTTTTTCAGATAATCATCCAGCTCTTTGGCTGCCATATCCGCACAGTTCTCTTCACTTTCAGGCGTAGAAGCGCCCAGATGAGGGGTAACCGTAACGCCGGGGAGACCAACGACTTCGTCTACGGCGAAGTCAGTCATGTAGGCGCGAAGGGTTCCGTTTTCCAGCGCAGCCTTTAAAGCCGCTGTGTCTACCAGCCCGCCGCGGGAATAGTTCAGCAGAACCGTTCCGGGTTTCATTTTGGCGAAGGCTTCCTCCCCGACCATTCCTTTGGTGGAATCCAGCAGCGGCAGATGGAGGGTAATATAGTCGCAAGTGGAGAAAATCTCGTTCAGATCACTGGTAAGTCTCACGGCACGGGTCAGATGAAGGGCGGATTCAACATTCATATAAGGATCGTAGCCCAGCACATCCATGTTGAAGCCCAGCGCTGCAGCGTTCGCAACCAGGCCGCCAATGGCGCCAAGGCCAACCACGCCCAGCTTCTTGCCGGCAAGTTCAGGACCGACAAATTCTTTTTTCGCTTTTTCCGCTGCCTTTTCGATGCCGGTCATGCCCTGTTCTTTGGCGTTTTTGACCCACTCGATGCCGCCGATGATCTTACGGCAGGAAAGCAGCATGGCGCAAAGCACCAGCTCTTTAACGGCATTGGCATTGGCTCCGGGAGAGTTAAAAACAGCAATACCCTTCTCAGAGCACTGCGCTACGGGCACATTGTTGGTGCCTGCGCCGGCTCTGGCGATGGCAACCAGCTCTTCGGGAAATACTTCTCCGGAAAGCTCCGCGGAACGGACGAGGATCGCGTCATAATGATCGGCGCTGTTGGAAACGGTATATTCCTCTGCCTTCAGGGTATTGTAGATAATCTCGGAAATGGCGTTATAGGTACGAATTGTATACATGCTCAGCCTTAAGCCTCCTGCTTTTCGAAATCAGCCATGGTTTCCACCAGGCGCTGCACGCCTTCCATGGGCATTGCGTTGTAGATGGATGCGCGGCAGCCGCCTACGGAACGGTGGCCTTTGATATTGATCATATCGCGGTCCTTGCAGAGAGCCAGGAAAGCCTTGGTCTGCTCGTCGGTGGGCAGCGTAAAGGTGACGTTCATCAGGGAGCGGTCCTTCTTCGCGGCTACCGGATGGAACAGCTTGGACTGATCCAGGTAGTTATAAAGCAGATCGGATTTTTCTTTGTTGATTTTTTCAAGGGCTTTGATGCCGCCCATATCTTCCACCCAGTGGAAGCAGAGGCCTGCCATGTAGATCGCCCAGGTAGGAGGCGTGTTGTACATGGAATCGTTTTTAGCCATCAGATCATAGCGCAGCATGCTGGGAACCACGGGATCCAGATCGGAACGGATCAGGTCTTTACGGATAATGACGCAGGTAAGTCCTGCAATACCCATGTTCTTCTGAGCGCCGGCGTAGATCAGGCCGAATTTGTTAACATCGAAGTCTTTACCAAGGATGGTGGAGGACAGATCGCAGACAAGGGTCTTGTCGCCCACATCGGGAAGTGTATTGAAGGTGGTGCCGAAAATGGTATTGTTGCCGGTCATATGAACAAATTTTGCATCTTCAGGAACCATATCCGGGGTCACTTCAGGAATTTCTGCAAAATTGGATGCTTCTCCGGTAGCAATCGCTACGGCGTTGCCCCATCTTTTGCCTTCCTGCCAGGCCTTCTTGGCAAACTGGCCGGTAACAATATATGCGGTGGTATCTCCCTGATTCGCCAGGTTCATGGGAATCATGGAAAACTGAAGAGAGGCGCCTCCCTGAAGGAAAAGAACCGCATAGTCGTCAGAAATATTCATCACACGGCGAAGGGTCGCTTCGGCATCCTGGATAATCGGTTCAAAATAAGCAGAACGATGGCTCATTTCCATAACGCTGCTGCCGCAGCCCTGATAACTGATCAGATCAGCCTGTGCTTTCTCCAGAACCGGCAGAGGCAGCATGGAAGGACCAGCAGAAAAATTGAATAATCTTTTCATAGACACTTACTCCTTTTTGTCCGTAACTGGCGGACTCTTGTTAACCTATAGAAGTATACAATGCCGCAGACGCCTGTGTCAATCGGCTTAGTTTTTTTCTCCCTTTACAACAAAAGATGCAGGTTTTAGTGAAAAAACTTGCATCTTTTTTACGAAAGCATAACCTTGCGTCAAATAATCGTTCTGACGTCAGAAGGCAGCTCCTGCCTGTCCGTTCACTCTGCCGCCATGCTGACCAGATATAAATCCTTAAGATATGCGGAAGCCGTTCACGAACAGGCAGGAGCTGCCTTCTTCTATAATTGTAAACTTTGCTGCTGTTCGCAATGGAATTCAGTTCTCTGCGACGAGCTTTGTCATTTCATGGCTGGAAAGGAGCTCTAAGACATGCAGCGCGCGGGTGACGCCGACATAGAGAAGTTTTGCGTTTTTGGGATCGTCCGGATAGTTTTCGGTGTCGGTTTCCCAGAGGAGGACCGCGTCAAATTCGAGGCCTTTGGCGTCGCGGACAGCTAATACCCTGAGATTAAAACCGGGCGCCTCTTCCTTTTCGGCAGCGGCATCCCGGAACCATTCGGGGTGCATTACCATCAGAATTTCACGAAGTTCTTCGGCGGTTTCCTGATTCCGGCAGATCAAAGCGCCGGTCCGATGCCCGTTCAAAACGGCCTTATCAAAGAAGCCCTCTGCTTCGGCAATCATCTGATTTTCTTTAACCCGGACCGTTTTTACCGGATCTCCGTGACGGATGACCGGCTCGATCTGATAGGTGCCTGCATCCTGGTCGGTTATGGCTTTTTGCAGGATCCTCCCTGCAAACCGGCTGATTTCTATCGTGTTGCGGTAGCTTTTCTGGAGCCGGTAGAATTCGTCCCTTTCTTCTTTGAAGATGGCTTTTGTCATGGCCTGCCAGTCGTTCATGCCCATTTCAAAATGGATATTCTGGGACACATCCCCCATGATGGTAAAATAGCAGTCCTTCTGCAGTTTCTTTAAATAGTAATAAATGGCTTCTCCAAAGTCCTGGGCTTCATCAATCACAATCTGTCCGAATACCGGCGCCGGCTCATCTTCGGTAAAGTAATGCCTAATCAGCACCAGGGCGGCAAGGTCGTATACAGAAAGCTGGCCGAGGGAGACCCTGGTCATGGTTTCGCTGGTGTCGATTCCCTGCGTTTCGGAATAATCCTTTAAAAACAGCTGGTAGATATAACGCACATCGTTCCAGTTTTCCAGATTGTGATAATATTTGCCGTACTCTTTCAGTTTCTTCGTGCGCAGGGCGCGCATTTTCTTGAAAACCGCCGCATCCGAGGTAACGTCTGTTAACATTTTCACCCGGCCTTCCAGGGTTTGGTTCAGCAGGTTTTCAATGCGCTTAAGGGACCAGTCCCGGCGGTAATTCAAAAGATCGTATACCTGATCGCGGCTTAAGATTTCACCCAGCTCTTCGTCCACCACCGGTCTTGGCCTTAAAAGCCGCAGCCATGCCTTTTCCAGCCACTTATCCAGCGCAAGCGCAAACGGAAGATGGCATTTATAGGCATTCGCCGATGACTCCGGGATAATCTCAAAGCTATCCTTCCAGTCTTCATAGAGCTCTTCCTGGAAAAACAGATCCATTCTCCGCTGCAGGACACCATTCACATCCAAATCGGGCAGTCCGCTGGCGATATAGGTCAGCAGAATATCCGAACTGCCGATAATCAGAAAATGCTCCGGCTGGTAGCGGTGGGCGTAATTGTAGAGAATATGGGAAATCCGGTGAAGGGCAACCGTGGTCTTTCCGGATCCGGCGACGCCCTGCACGATCAGGTTGTGATAGGGATCCTTTCGGATAATCAGATCCTGCTCTTTTTGAATGGTGGCAATAATATCGTTTAAAACGGCGTCCTTGTGCTTGGCAAGATATTTTACCAGCAGCTCGTCGTTGGCTGCCACATCCGAGTCGTACCAGCCGTTCATTGTCCCGTTTTCGATATCAAACGTGCGTTTCTGAACAAGATCAATCCGGATCGGATCCCCCTCCGGCACCTCATAGCTGCTCTTTCCAAGCTCGTTTTCATAATAGACCTTGGCAAGGGGCGCCCGCCAGTCCACTACGACGATTCTGTCATTATGCTGGATTCCGTTTTTTCCAATATAGTAAACCTCTTCCGAGCCTGTCTTTTCTTCCCGGTAATCAATGCGGCCAAAATACGGCGCGGGGAAAGCCGTGACATTTTTCCGGAGGAGATTTCTGGTATGAGCCAGCAATGCGTTGGCTATGGTCAGCTGTTGGGACATCTGGGAATTCAGTTCCCGGTCTCTTGGCGTGATCCGGTCGTTCAGTTCCTCTGTCTCCTGATGAACCTGATCGACCCTGGCCTCCAGCATGGCTATATTTTTCCTGATCAGCTCTCTGGTATCTTCAAGGTGCTGATTCTCATCAATCTGAAAAGGGAGCATGTTAACCCTCCTTCATATGTACATCCATCTGCGGGAACGGAATTTCCAGACCGGCCTCATCCAGCGCCTTCTTTCCTTCCTCTGTCAGATAGTAATACAGATTCCAGTAATCCGTATTTTTAACAAAGACCCTGAGCCGGTATTTTACGGCGCTGTCAGCCATCTCCTGCAGCAGCACCTGGGGCGCAGGATCCTTCAGAACCAGCTCGCTGCCATGCGCCACCTTCAAAAGCGCGCTGCGCACATCTTCTGTCTTTGCGCTGTAGCTGAGGGAAAAATCCATATCGATTTTACGTGTCTCTTCCGCCGAGAAGTTGACGATGGAGGTATTGGTCAGGGAGCTGTTAGGCAGCGAAATAACCTTGCCATCCGGCGTTACCAGCACGGTGTAGAACATGTCGATGGAGCGGACCGTTCCGTCCGTATCGCCCACTTTGATATATTCTCCCACCTTGAAGGGCTTTAAAATCAGAATGACGATGCCGCCGAAGAAGTTGGAGAGAACCCCCTGCAGAGATAAAGACACCGCTGCGCCGGCCAGAGAAACAACCGTTACAAACAAGGAGAGCGGAACACCCATGACGCCGGCAGCGCTCAGAAGCACAACGCCATACAAAACGACAATCAGCAGCTTCCTGAGAAAGCCGCTTACGGTTGGTTCAAGTTTTCCCAGCACCCGGCTTCGGCTTATCAGCTTTTTGATCCATCTGATCAGAATCAGGCCGACGAACAGAATAATCAGTCCACCCAGAAGCTTCATACCCGCCTCTGTGATGGTCGGGGCAATGGCAGTCCAGTCAATCATTTCTCTTCCTCCTCGTGTGTTCTATTTTCAGTCTATGGCTGCAGGCGGTCAATTGTATCATATCTGATAGTATAAAATCAATAGGATGATGATGATAAAAATGGCCTGAGACAAATGGATCAGGCTCCTTTGTCTCAGGCCAGCTTTTCAAAGGCCATATCGGTCATCGCCCGGGAAAGCAGTTCTTCCGGTTTCGTATCCGGCCGGATCCAGTCATTTATGCAGCTTTCCGGCAGGATCAGCGGCATCCGGTTATGAATGAACCGAATGTTTTCGCCCGGTTCCCTTGTCAGGATCACAAAAACAGGAAGCCCGTTCTCGATTCGGTACAATCCGCAGAGCCATGTCATGGCGGAATTCTTCGGCTGGATCCTATATTTATTGCCCGTGCGCACCTTTCCATCAGCGCCTAGCAGGTGTTCCCATTCGAAATACCAGGACGCCGGCACGATACAGCGTCGGTTCTCCCAAGAGTCCTTAAAGGTTGGTTTATTACCAGCCGTCTCAGACCGGGCATTTATCAGCAGAGATTTTCCGGAAAATCCCCACTTCATAGGAAAGATAGTGCGTTTTCCCAGACGATTCGGCCCAATCACCGGCACTATATCGGTGCGCCGGATTTCACCGCTGGATTTGATTCTGTTCATCTCCTGCCATTTGTGAAGAAGCGGCGAGTGGTTCATTTCGTCAACAATCGACCCAAATTCCGGCGATTTCTCTACCCAATATCTGTAACACATAATCGTTTATTACACCTCAGATGATCCTGATTCATTTCTTTGAGTATACCAGTGATCCGATGAATCCTCAAGACCGGATTAGAAAGACTCGTTAAACAGGCTGTTCCGTGGTATAATAAAGAAAATTCGGAGTTTTGCCCTGAGGCAAAACTCGGCATGCACCACATGGATGTGGTTCCAGGAAGATTTGATGGTGCATGTGGGATAATGACTATCTAAGAATCTTTTTTTGATTAACATGGAACAGAGCTCGAACGATCTTGCATAATAAAAACTATGAACAGGAGCATCTTATAAGAATGGACTATTTACGCTTTGGCCGTGAAGAGGGAGAGAAGTTTGTCATCCTCCCCGGTCTTTCCCTGGTGAGTGTTTTGGGTGCTGCTCAAGGCATTATGTCCGCCTATGCCCTGCTGGCGGAAAACTATGATGTATATCTGTTTGACCATATTCAGGAAGAACCCGAAGGATACAAGATTTCCGGGATGGCTGAAGATACCCTTTCAGCCCTTCATCAGCTTGGCCTTGAAAAGATCCATCTGATGGGAGTGTCCATGGGAGGCATGGTTGCTCAGACCATCGCCCTGAAGGAGCCGGAGCTGGTCTCATCTTTGATCCTGTGCTCCACCACCATGAATGCGAAACATGGAAACGCAGCGGTGTTTGAAGAATGGAAGAGGCTCGCGGAAGAAGGAAATGTGCCTGCCCTCATGGAATCCTTTGGGGAAAATGTTTACACGCCTTCCTTCTACGAACAGTACAAAGATGTCATTCTTGCCTCAGGACAGGGCGCGACAGCGCTGGATCTTCGGAACTTTCTGATTTCTCTTAACGCGATCCGGCATTTTGATGTCAGCGGCAAGATACAGAAGATCAGTTGCCCGGCCTTCGTTTTAGGTGCCGGGGAGGATCGCGTTCTTGGAAAAGAAGCAGCCGGGGAAATGGCAGAGGCCCTGAGCGCTGAGATATTGATCTCTGAAGGGTATGGACACGGCGTCTACGATGAAGCGCCTGATTATCTGACACACATCAATCATTTTCTTCTTGATCTGAGAAATAAGCTAAAAAACAAGAAGTGACCGGGTCTTCGGTCACTTCTTTTGTTATACTGAAGGTCGCATACGAGAATATTCGGAGAATGCCGGATTCTCTTTTACATTAAGGTCTGTTCGTTGATGATCAGATGAAATTCAAGGTTCAGATAGTTAGCCGCCTTTCGGCACAGCAGCATCCGCTCCATAAAAATCTCAAAATATTCGCCAATCTCTCCATACCTTGTGTCGATCTCCAGCTTCAGCTTTATCGCCGTGCGCTCCCGGTTGATCTTTAACATGGAGTTTTTGACAGAATAGTTCACTCTGTCGTGAATATCATAGTTGCTCTTGTCGAAATCCTGTACGCGGCTTCGCCTGACATCGGATTTGTCGGCCAAAATCAGGGCAGCCGCCAGATTGCTGACCGGCAGGCCGCTTCCTTCATCGTGGTTGCCGATCGCTCTGACAATCGGCGCTATGTCCTCTGCCGGTATTCCCATTTTGTCCAGCAGGTAAAAGGTCATCAGCGCGCCTGACTGGCTGTGGTCCACGCGATTCACGATATTCCCCAGATCGTGCATCCAGGCCGCGGTCAGCGCCAGATCGATCGTATGATCATCGACGCCAAGCGTGTCCAGTATATAGGCAGTCCTGTCTACCACCACGCCTATATGCGCGAAGCTGTGTTCGGTATATCCCATCGCATGCATCGACTTGTTCTGCTCTTCGATATATACATGGATATCGTGATCATTTTTCACTCTGTTAAATAACGTCCGACTCTTCTTCTTTCTTCTTTTTGGAAAGCAGAATTCCAAGTCCGGCTGCTGCTGCGGTTCCCATGATGGCGTATAGAGATACGTTGGTATCATCGCCTGTTTTGGGTGTATCAGGCTTTTCTGGTTCGAGGAAGTGGATTGTCTGTTCTTCGTCATTCAGATCAGCATGGACTGCAACAGGAATTCCCTCGTAAAGCACTTCTTCGAAGGCTACAACGGTTCTTCCGGCCAGCAGCTTGCCGTTGAACTTGAATTCGATATCCACATAGCCGTCTGCCTTTTCTGCGGTGAATGTCTTGGTTACGGTGAAGGGTTCATCACCAATCAGAATGGGCTTTTCAGAATTTGCGCGATCTTGATCGCGTTGCATCAGGGTTCCGCTGACAGTATATTCCTTGCCAACCATCAGGTTGGTGTAGAATACGCGGTCAATGATGGTTACATCTTCGTCAGCCAGGGAAGTATGATTCCCGGTATCGGAATCTGTAGCAGTCGTATGTACCTCAGGCACATGGACTGTCTGGCCTTCGTCTTCTATATCTTCATGATCTGCAAGCTCAGCCGTAACACCAAGGTCGTTGGTGAACAGCAGCGTCTCAAAGGTCACAAGACTCTTTCCGGTTACCTTAGAGCGGTCAAGCGTGAATTCCACGTCTACGGTTCCGTTCGCGGTATCGGGTGTGAACTCTACCGTTTCTGTATAGCCCAGGCTCTTGCCAGTTTCCTTATCATAGATTTCGGCCTTCATCTCGTAGGTCTTGCCGGGAACCACATTTTTGAACGTTACTGTATCGATCAGGGTGATCTTTTCAGTCGCTGCTGCAATGTGATCCTGGGTAGCGCTGTCGGTGAAGCTAGTCCCGATTTCAGGATAGTGGATCGACTGGTCTTCGTCTTTAAGATCGAAGTGCACATGCACGGTAAAGTCTTTCCAGCGAAGCGTCTCGCCAACGATGATCGTCTGGCCCATCAAGGCAGAACCGTCAAAGGGATCGAATTCGATTTCCACAACACCATCAGGTTTGGATGCTGTAAAGGTAACTTCCTTCGTAACCTCTTTTCCGTTGATCTTGAGCGCTTCACCAGTCTCACGGATGTAGAGCTTGGCGAGAACCGTGTACTCACGATCAGGAATGAGGTTCGAGTAGTAATAGCTGTCCTTCACATAGACCTTTTCAGCTGCATGGCCTACATGATCTCCGGTGATGCCGTCAGAAGCGGTGGTATGTCCATCGGGAACATGCTCCGACTGAGCTTCATCGGTCAAATCTTCATGTCCGGCCACAATTTTCTCGCCTTCTTCGGTGATCAGGAACGCTGCTTCGAAGACTACGATGGTCTTGCCCCTCAGATCGATGCCATTAAACTCAAACACCATATCCAGTTCTCCGTTTGCTTCGGTAAGGGTCACGGTCTTTTCAGCTGTGACTTCCTTGCCATCAACAAGGAGCGGCTCTCCGGTTTCACGGATCATGAGCTTACCGATGAAGTGATATTCGCGATCCGGCAGCATGTTCTTGTAGATGATCGTATCAGTCAGAGTCATCTTCTCTTCTGCCAGCGCGATGTGGTCTTCTGTCACGCCATCAGCAGAATTGGTATGAATCTCCGGTACAACTACAGTCTGGTCATCATCCTCGATGTTATGCTCGATAAACACGTCGATGCCGTTCTGTCTGACGTTCTCGAAGACAACAAAGGTCTGACCCTTCAGAATCGATGCATCGAAGGTAAGCGGAACGATAATCTCTCCGTCCTTCTTCTGAGCCGTGAAGGTAATCGTGTTAGTAACCTCTTTGCCGTTAACGAGCAGCGGCTGTTGGGTTTCCTTAACCATCAGAACGCCTGTTGCCTCATAGGTCTCGCCAATGGTGAGATTCTTATAGGTAAGGTGGTCGTTAATGGTTACTTTTTCGTCAGCGTAGGCGATATGGTCTTTCGTCTCGCTGTCAGTAGCGGTGGTCTTGCCATCTACGAAATTGACTGTCTGGCCATCATCGGTCAGATCTTCATGACGGTTGACTTCGACTTCCTTATCTTCTCCGCCTTCTTCTTCAGCTTTCTCTACGAAGAACAGCTTTTCGAATACGACTACGGATTTTCCTTTGAGATCAGTAGAATTGAACTCGAAGGTCAGCTCCTTGGTCATGTTCGCTTCCGTTGCTTCAAAGACTTCGCTTTCTACTACCAGCGACTGTCCGTCTACCAGAACATCGGCTCCGGTATCCTTGAATTTCAGGGTTCCTACTACTTTATAAGAATCACCGACGTTAAGGTTGGTCAGCGTAACCGTATCTACGATCACAGTATTTTTGCTGTTATCCTCATCAATTCGGCCGGTATGGGTCCTGGTGTCTGCATCCATCGCCGTTGTTCGTACTTTCGGCCAGTGAGGCGTCTGTGCCTCGGTAGTGAAATCGTGATGTTTTGCTATGTTGATGCCGTTATGCCATACATCCTCAAAGACAACGCCGCTGGTTCCTTCGAGCATGGAAGAATCCACTTCGAATTCGACTTCGACAACGATCGTGTCGCTCTCTGCTGCGACTTCGATAGGTTCTTTCTGCAAACTGTCAGCCGGTTTTGCTCCGCTGACAATCCGGGCATTGCTGGCGGCTGCAATGAGATCGCCCTGCTTATGCTCTACGCCGTTTCCATCCTTGTAGTCTGCATTGAAGTACAGCGATCCGGTTACTTTGTAGGTCTGGCCGGGGATTGCATTGGTAATGGTTACGGTGTCAACGATCTTTTCTTTTACAGCAGCTTCACTGCTGCCAACGACAGCTGTTCTGGTTCCGGTCTTTTCATCTTCGGCTTCGGTCTGAACCGTAATGTAATGGACCGACTGATTCTCGTCTGTCAGGGAATCGTGATGGATGATGATGGCATCCTCATTGCCTTCCCATCCAGCTGACTCGTCAAACAGATCGTTGTCGAACAGGATTTCGGTGACGACCAGCGTCTTTCCTTCGTATGCCGTCGCATCGAACTTAAATGCGGGCATCTTCACATCGCCGCTTGCCGGGCCAAGGAAACCATAGTCTTTTGCTGCGACTTCGGTCTGGCGTTTGTCAATACGAAGCACTGCTTCTACAACGCAGTCATTTCCATCAGCGCCTTTGACGATCTCTCCGGTGGATGCTTCTTTTAAAATACCAACCAGACGATACATGCCTTTGTCTGCCAGATTCTCATAATGAACGATATCATTGATCTCGGCTTCGACTTTGACTGTACCGACATGATCATTTGTCTTCGAATCGGATGCCGTCGTAGACATGTAGGGAACAACGATTGTCTGGCGTTCTTCCTTCATTTCTACGTTATGATTTACAAGCTCAACATCCTCACCATCTACAGTTGCATAGAAGTAATCGACTGCATGCAGCTTACCACCGTTCAACTTGGAAGCATCAATCGTTACTTCGTTGTAGATGGTTCCGTGAGCCGTATTGCTTGCATCTGCTTTTGCAGGCGTAAAGGTGATGGTATTCTCGCCAAGTTTAGTGATTGTTCCAGCTTTATCCTCGTAGTAGATTTCAGTCTTGATCTTGTATTCCTGCGTGATCTTCAGATGATCGTAGCGGATGGTATCTCTGTAGGCTGCATTCGGTCCAAGGGTTGCAACCTTTGTCCCGCTCAGAACATCAATCAGATCGGATTCTGGATGGATCATCATGTCGATAAAGATATTGCCAAGAGTCTTGGTAGTACCGTCAACGAACTCTACGGCCAGGTCAGAATCTGCTTCGCTCTTCGGATCTATAGTGAAGACTTTCTGCTTCAGCATAACCTGTCCCTCATTGCTGGAGCAGCGAAGCTCTTCAATGCGGTACTGGCCATAGATCAGAGAGCCTTTCTTAGCCGCCTGAGACTCAGGATCGGCAGCGCCGAACCATACGCCGGTGAAGCCGGAAAGCTGGGATTCATCTGTAAATTTGCCGTCACGGACATATTCATCAAGGGCATTGACTTCTGTTCCTCTCTTCGGACGGTTAGCGGTATTCACGCCGCCATTCGCGTCGGATACAATGACATGAGATTCAATCACATTGCCATCTTTATCCAGCAGGGAGATCAGGAACGGAATGCCGGCCATCGGCGTGCCGTCGATATCCACCTTGGTGAACTGAATATCCAGACGTTTGATCTGCTCCGGAAGCTGCGCACCTGCCACGCCGGGGACGGAGGCAGAACTGTTTCCGGTTACCTTAAACCATCCGGACTTGTCTGCGCCCTGTTCGACCTTGGAATCATCGGAGGAGGTATCCACAATCACGCCGTCTTCTCTGATCTGGAAGTCTACTCTCCAGTCGGAAGGCAGATAGCCTTCGGACTCTTTGCCTTCTACTGCATAATAAGTACCATAGGGCAGCGCATTTGCTCCCGTCGCTGCTTTTCCATCAGCGTCTGTGGTCAGAGTCATCACAGCTTCTCCGACTGCATACTCAGTTCCATCCACCAGGATGGAATGACTGCTTGCATTGTAAATTTCAATGGCTGCACCCTCAAGGGTTGCCTGCCCCTGGTCTTTCGCTTCGTTCATTTCCTTATCGATTTTCAGGAATGAAACGCCGCCGCGAACGACGATATTCTTAAAGACCAGATCCGTTCCGGCTGTATCAGCTTCTACAACTACGCCATTCTCACGAATCTCAAAAGTGCGGGCTGTGCCATCGGTCAGGAGATAGCCTGTATTGGTTTCGGCTTCCCGGATGGCGTAGGTGCCATAAGGCAGCATATCTGCGGGGGTCTCGGCCGCACCGTTTCTGTCGGTGGTAAGCGTTGCTACAACCTCGCCAACCCCATATTCGGTTCCATCTACAATCACCGCATTTGCAGACTTGTTGGTGATTTCAAACTTGATTCCGGAAAGCTCCGCATCGCCCTGCGGTCTGTTCCCGTCAAGTTCGGAATCCCATTTTGCAATGCCCACGCCGCCTTTGACGGGTTCATCGGTAAAGCTAACCGCTGCAACTTCTCCGTCCTTCGTGATAGTAACTCTCTGATCCTGCGCCTGATACAGATAGCCGTTATCGTTTGCATATTCAGAAGCCCCCAGTTTGGAAGATCCGTCATAGCTTTCGCCAGCAGCGATAGCTGCATCTGCTCTTAGCTCATAGATTTGATATGTCCCATAGGGGAGGTTTTCAACCTTTGGAATGCTGCCGGATGCATCTGCCGACACAACGGCAATCACCTGCCCTGCTGCGTAGGCTGTTTCGTTTACAATAACAGCCTTCAAGGATCTGTTTACCACAGCAAACCGAATTCCTTCAAAAGATGCATTCCCCTGGGAACCTGAGGCCAGATCAGCATCCTGCTTTATAATAGCTGCGCTTCCTCTTACGACCTCATTTTCAAATATAATGGTGCTGCCGGATGTGGAAGCAGAAACAATCTGCCCCTCTGCCAGAATTGTAAAGGTCTGTGCTGCGCCGGAGGTCAGGCGGTACTTGCCATTGGTTTCAACTTCCTTGATGCTGTAAGTGCCATAAGGCAAAAGATCGGGAGCGGTCTGCGCATTGCCTTGGTCATCTGTGATCAGGGTATAAACAACCTGCCCCTCTGTATATTCTTTTCCGCTTACAAGGACAGGATTGGCATTTAGCGTTGTGATTTGAAACTGGATGCCTGTGAAATCCGCATCACCCTGCGGCGTCCGGGACCGGGTTTCTTTATCCCATTTTTCAAGCTTCACGCCGCCAAGAATAATCTGTTCTTCAGAGAAAACAGACAAATCCTCCACCTGATTTGTGGTATTCCATTTTCCAAGATCCGACCGCACAGTGCCATCCGCCTGAAGCGTAAAATGAACGGTGATTGTCTCTTGATTGATGGCATAGCCCTCAGGCGCTTTTATTTCCTGGATGGTGATGCAGCCGATGGGAAAGGAGACTGCACCGATATCGTCATAATAGAATGGATCTCCTGAAACAAGGAAATCTGCGGCTCTGATCAGACTAATCCGGCCCCTGGCATCTGTCTCGAACACCCAGGACCGTAATGGATCCGAATAGGCCGTCTGGTTATCATAATAGTTTACTCTGTACTGCGCACCGGCTAAAGTGCCGCTGCTTTGCGCCATTCATAGATCGGGTTATGTTTTTCCCGAATCCCACACCCGACGTACACCTTTCAGCGTATCGGGCGTTCCATCAAAGCTTTTATAAAGAGAAAAATCTGAGAATGATTCATGCTTTGGAGTATGATTTATCCATTCAGCCATGCATATTGCTTTATGGCTCATAAGCGCCGCAGAGGGCGCACTGATGTCCAACGACAACGATCTCGTCATAAGCTTCCATCACCAGTACCTGTTCATCATAAGCTTCCGTGATCGTTCTCGTCTCATAGTGTCCTTTTTCTACGGTTCCGGTGGAAACAAAAACCTGGTCTGTATAGTAGGAAACATGTCCGGTAGCTTCCTCATGGGCATAGATATCATCAAGGGATCTTCCAAGATCGGCGCCGCACTCCCCACAGAATTCGTGCGTTTCCCAATAACCCTCTTCCAGGACTTCATCCACGACCCATACCTCTTGGGTTACGGCGTCATGGTGAATGGTTTCATATACCGCATTGTGATGAACAACTTCCGAGAGTTCCATCCACTGATGAACATGAGGCGCTTCCTGCGACGGTTCCTGGGCTGTTGCCTGCGATGCTTCCTGAGAAGGTTCCCGCGCTGTCTCCTCCTGCGATGGTTCCTGCGTTCCTTCCTGGGATGCTGTCTGAGGATCCTCCTGCAATGCTTCCGTCGTCTCCATGGACTCTTCTTGAAGCTCTTCCTGCGCTTCTTCCTGAGACCCTTCGCGCAGCTCTTCCTGTGTCTCGATTGCTACCTCATATTGTGCCGATTCCTCTGGATATAAAGCCTGACTTTCCGGATGAGATGCTTCATTTTCAGCAGGCCGCGGCGTTTTGGGCCAAGGCGCAAAGGGCTGCCGATTCCTTTCGTCTGCTTGCATCGGTTCTGCCGGCCTGGATAAATCCTGCATTTCAGGCTCGCTTTCCAAGGCTGAAGATTCCAGGACTTCTGTCTGCTTTTTGTGACTATTGTTAACCGCAGTAAAAATCAAAATCCCAGCCATCAGCGCCGTCAGGATAATCATTCTTTTTATTGCGGAGCTGTTCTTCTGTTCAAACATGCTTTATACCCTCAGCTTATGGCTTGGCGGAACTGAAATATTTTTGATCATAGAGCCGGTGGATTCTCAGGGCCGCCGGATCTTTCCAAAGCTCTTTTCTTGATGGGATCATCGAGGCGATCTTTTCCGGGCTGATGCCGAGCGTTTTGGCCTTCTCGACTTCCGCATCCGTCAAATGCGCAGCTCTTTTGGCATCCTGCCAGGTCATGATTCTTCTTGCCATGATAATCCCCTTTCTAAATTTCTCTTTCTCCTGCTTTGACTAAGGCCTGTTGGTAAGTTCCCCGTTACAGGAACCTGCTTCTTCGTCGCTTCCTCCGAAGGTTTTCCCTCGTGACCTCGCTTTCAGAGTTAAGAGAGCGCGCCCTCTTAATTCCTTCCCGTGTTCCATGCAGATTACCTATTGTTTGTTTCCTTTAGATGCCTCCTGTAGGCTGCGGATACAAGGTTTTAACCTATGGGCTTTCAGAGCGAAGAGCTTACTTGCCCACACCCGCCGCGATCCTTTGACTTTCAGAATCGCTACCGTTTCCGGAACGGCCTTTCGGCCGGATACCTTACCTGTACATTCAGAGGTTCGTCCACTACGGATCTTTAGGCGCTGTCCATAGACTCCTCATCGTGGGAAACAAGGCACTGACGGTTTTGATATCATAGAATTGCCATTCCTTAGACCTTCCCCGCCTTTTTTACCGGGCTTAGCCTGATCGCCTCACGGCTGTCGGGCTCCGGATTCTCAGTGTCACCGTTGCCGGTGATCATCTGCACAGTTCAAAGCTTTTGCTTTGCCGCAGCTTTGTTACGCCTTTGCCTTTTCACTGCGGAACGCGTCGCGCTTCTTCGCCGGTATCTTTATCTGATTTCTGAAGCAATATGCCGATGGGGTCCATATTCGGCACATCCGAAGTTTTAATAATTGCAGGATTGTCTGCCGTATGGGTGGGCGCAACGTCGATATAATCCGAAGCGCTGTTAAACGGCTTCAGGGCATACCCCTTGCCGGGAACGGTTTCCTTGTACCAATATCTCCCCGCCATGACCTCTGCTGTATCAGAATTGCCTTGCTCATCCTTAACAATTAGTGTTGCAACCGGCGTTCCGGCAGCTGCTGCATTGTCATAGATTTCATAGGTTGCCCCAATCAGGCTGTAACAGCCGTTGCCGCTGGTGACAGCTGCATTGGCCGAAGATTTCTGCAAGGCGAGATATCCTGTTGCATCTTCAATCGACGTTACCAGCGCGGGGGATTCCTGTGTGTGATCCGATGTGACCGTGATGGCATGAATTTCCTTATCCCACTGCCATACGCTATCATCAGGACGCCCGATTTCTATGACCCAGTAATTACCGGGATCCAGCTGAATCACATCCGAATATCCGTTGGGACCAATGGTAAGTGTTGCGCAGGTTCCCTCCGTCCAGGAATCTATTTGCATCTTCTCTGCTGACTTATAGCTGTTTGCAGAGGCAGCCGTATCCTGATTGGTATAAACACCGTAGACAGCTCCCGTAACCGGATGCTGTGAAAGGAAGGTAGCCGATTGATTCGGATTGGTCTTATAAACCTGCAGAAATCCTTCCGGAGGAAGGGGCCCGCCCACCGTGACCAGCCTTTGCGCAGAAGTGTTTCCATCGACAGGATCGATGAAATATACCGTGGATTGGATGCTGTTTTCAGGGGCGCCGCCGCCATATGCCCTGGCATGGGCCAGAAAATCGCGGCAGACATCGCCGCCGGCCTCCGTATATCCCATGGATTCAGGCGTTGTTCCATCAGACCAAAGCCACAGGACGCCTGTGGCAACCTTCGGCCATTCCCATCCGTCAGGAATGGCATATGTGACCTCCAGCCCATGCATTCCTGCATAGTAGTTGTAAAGAATATAGTTAAGAACCGGATCGTCAGGCTGTGAGATAAACTGATAAACCTGCCCGGTTGAAGGCATGGCCGGCGCATGAGGCTGCACACAGAACATATCATAGCCATAGTTCGTTTCGTAAGCGCGGCCGGCTGACTGGCCGCCATAAACCGTTACAGTGGTTGTTTCGCCAATGGCAGGACGATTTGCCATCAGCCTGGGGCCGCTGTAAAGGGCAGGCGCTTCGCTTTCAATGCCCATGACATCCGCCAGCATCTTTGGAACGGAAATCGTGATGGCGCTATCCTCGGCAGAAACTTCAATCAATCTGATGGCCGTTACGTTTTCAAGGCTAATGGGCGTCTCAGCTGCAGGGGACGCATCCGCCTGCAGTTGTTCCACGGTGCCGTCTTCAAAAGTCACTTCCAGAATTTCAGGATAAGTCCATCCCGCATAATTGATAAATGAAAGGGTGGTTTCTTCCGTCGCATGAATCACGGCTGAGTAATCCCCGGTTATTTCTACGCTTGGACTATTTGTGTAAAGTGTGTCCAGCTCACTGATCGATACCCGGCCATCATTCAGCATGAAGCCGCCGCCCCAGCCTTCGGCATAGAGCAGAATGTCCCGGAGTGAATTGGTCAGATCCTCCGCCGCTGCCGATTCTTCGCTGTTTTCCGGCGACTGTCCTGAGCTTTCCTCCGCAAGGGGATCTGCCTGTCCCTCC
>JAGBND010000047.1 GCA_017634575.1 Bacillota bacterium | reverse complement strand
GCCATCCTTCTGCTGGATACCCCCTACGATTCCATAATCAGCAAGGATTATGGCGAAAGCATAAAAACCATCGCTTACCCCTTCCTGCCGGAAGAGCTGGTAAGCCTGATTGGAGAGGTAAGGGAACATGAAAAAGCCTGAAACACGATTTCTATGGACAGCTACCGCTGCCGTATTTCTCTCACTAACCATCCTGATGGGCATTATCAACATGGTGAACTTCACCATGGCCAGCGAGGATGCGGATCATATCACCGAGATGCTCGCCCACAGGCAGGGTTCTTTCGATCAGGGGCTAACAGCTCCGGATGGCTCCATGCCCCCTCAGGCAAACGAGAGCTTCCCAAATGGGCAGGACAGCTCCGCCTTCCAGAATCAGCCGGACGATGCTCTGAAAAAAGACGACCGGTTCCTTAACGGTTTTCCCGGAAGAATGGGGCCTATGGGGCCTGACTCGCCGGAAACAGGCTCTTCCATGCGGTACTTCACCGTCTCCTTTGGGCAAAACGGGGAGGATGCGCAGCTGGTGGCTTATAAGATCAGCGCCGTTACCGAAGAAGAAGCCCTCATCTGGGCCAAAAGCCTGATGAATGAATCCACCGGCTGGACGCATGGCACCTACCGCTACCGCATCTACACGCAAAACGATCGGATCTATGTGACCGTGATCGATCAAGGCCGGGAAATGATCTCCTGCTACCGGATTCTGATTATTTCCGGAATCGGCATCGCCGCCGGCACATTGATCAGCTTCCTGATTCTCAGGCTGGTGTCCAAAAAGCTGTTCGGTCCGCTGGAGGAAGCCGACCGCAGGCAGCGCCAGTTCCTGGCTCAGGCAGAGAAAGAATTCAAGGTGCCTTTGACCGTCATCAGCGCAGACACGGAGCTGATTGAACGGGAAAACGGACCGTCTGAAAAAACCAGGTCCATCCACCGGCAGGTTAAACAGATGAACGCGCTGGTAAAGGATCTTGGCAAGCTTTCCATCCGTCAGGATGAGGAAACCTTGTCGGTCATCTCCCTGTCAAATCTGCTGCAGGAAGAAATAGATCACAAGGCGGCAAGGTTAAGCGCCAAGGGGATAACCTTTACCACCAGCATCGCGCCGGATATTGAAATCAAAGCCGATCCCCAGGTCATCTCCAGAATGCTCGATGAGATCACAGATAACCTGGTGAAATACGCGCTGACCACCGTTCGTTTCTCACTCCAGAAGGAACATGAGCGCGTCCAGCTGATCATCGAAAATGATGCAGCCCTTAAAGCGGGCTCCTGCGATCAGGTATTCGACCGGTTTACCAAGCTATCCAATGCAGCCGAAGAGGAAATTGGGCTGGGACTGAGCTATGTAAAAGACGCGATTCTCTCCCTGGGAGGACGCATCAGCGCAGAAGTGGATGAAAACAGCATTTTCAGACTTCTGATTGCCCTGTAAAAG
Organism: Bacillota bacterium; assembly: GCA_017634575.1. Classification (GTDB taxonomy): domain Bacteria; phylum Bacillota; class Clostridia; order Lachnospirales; family Bianqueaceae; genus RUG760. The sequence continues at coordinate 11,629 of JAGBND010000047.1, read as the reverse complement.
AGGTTCGAGATGTCAGAACAACAAACAAAACCCATTGTGGTTATGAAACGCTATGAGCTGAAATACCTGTTAAGCGCCGAGCAGACAGCATTCCTCAGGGAAAGGCTTGAGGGGCACATGCAGGTCGATCAATACGGAAAGACCTCCATTGCTTCCCTGTATTACGATACGCCCAATTACCGGCTGATCCGGCGAAGCATCGAAAAGCCGGAATTTAAAGAAAAAATTCGCCTTCGCTCCTACAGCCTGGCCACGGACAATTCTCCGGTTTATCTGGAGCTGAAGCGAAAGGCTTACGGCATCGTCTATAAACGCCGTGTCCAGTCCACCATTCCCCAGGTTGCCAAATTCTTCTCCGGAGAAGGCGACATCTGCTCCGGCGGACAGATCAACGAGGAAATCACAACCTTCCGGAATTTTTATAAAACCCTGGTTCCCGCCTGTCTGATTATCTACGACCGTGAGGCTTACTTCGAGCCCGGCGGCGATCTCAGGCTGACCATCGATGAGAACCCCCGCTACCGGGTGGATCATCTGAATCTGACCGAATCCATGGACGGTATTTCTCTCCTTCCGGAGGGCTGGACCATCCTGGAGGTCAAGGTTCAAAACGCAGTCCCGCTGTGGCTCAGCGAAATATTGTCCGCAGGAAAAATCTACAAGGCAAGCTTTTCCAAGTACGGAGAGGCCTATCGCCAGCAGCTTTCAAAGATTACATACATTCAGAAAGGGTAAGATCATGTTTGATTCCATTTATTCTTCTATCGTTACTCCATCCCAGTTCTTTTTAATGGCCGGCGTCAGCCTGGCATTAGGCATTTGTTACTCCTGGATTATCAGTTTCCGGATCCGGGCGCAGAAACGTTTCTTCATGGTCACATCCCTGATTCCCTTCGTTGTTGCAGCTGTCATTACCTTTGTAAACGGCAATATCGGCGCCGGTGTGGCCATCGGCGGCGCCTTCGCCCTGATCCGTTTCAGAAGCGCCCAGGGCACCTCCGACGAGATTGCTGCCATCCTGATTGCCATGGCATCCGGCATTGCCTTCGGCATGGGCTACCTGGCCTACGGCCTGTTCATCCTGATGGGTCTTGCCGTTTTGCTGTTCCTGATCTCCGGTCTGAATATCTTCCAGCACAAACAGCTTTCTGAAGATCAGCTGCTGCGCATCACCATTCCCGAGGATCTGGAATACTCCGACACCTTCAGGGAAATTTTCCAGCACTACCTCAAATCCTATGAATCCACAGGCGTTAAAACCACCGGCATGGGCTCCATGTTCCGCCTTTCCTTCAAGGTGCGCATGAAAAATCCGACAGAAGAAAAAGCCTTCATCGATGAGCTCCGCACCAAGAACGGCAACCTTGAAATTGCCCTTCTCCCCTACGCCGAGCAGCAGGGACAGCTGTAAACGACTTATAGCTCACATACTTCAGAAAAAACAGAGCCGCCAGAGACTCCTCAGATGGCTTCCGTGATATCCCAGGGATGATATCCTGACAGGATTGCGGAAGAATTTGCAGGGGGATCTTTGGCGGCATATTTTTTTGCATCTGCCCACTTATATTTCTTCACAAAGACCACTGAAAATCAGGAGGAGTCCATCTTATTTCCACTCTGGTTTCTATCAGAATCTCTCTTCTGAAGCATAAAAATCCCTTGATTTCCGACCCTGTTTTTGATACAGTATAGAGATGGAATTAAATTAAAGAAAGGCGGTGTCAATTTGATAGAAAAAACCATCCAGGCGGTCAAGGAAACCGAATCCGAAGCTGCCGCTTTGGTGGCTGATGCATATACGGAAGCTGATAAAATCAAATTAGCGGCAGACCAAAGCGTCAAGGAGCTTCTGGAAAAAGCCCGTGAAGAAGCCAAATCCATCCTCGCCACTTCAGCCCAGGAGGCTAAAGAGGCCGGGGAAAAAGCGCTGAAGGAGGCGGAGCTTTCCTCTGCCAGGGAAGCCGACCAGCTGAAAAAAGAGGCTTCTCTTAAAAAGGAAGCTGCCTGCAGCGCCATTATAAAGGCACTGCTCGACGAAAAAGGATAGGATGATTTTATGGCCATTGTAAAAATGCAAAAGCTCAGCCTTTGCGCGGCCAAATCCCACCGAAAGGAAATTCTGGAAACACTGCAGTCTCTCGGCGTGATCGATATTGACAACACGTCGATTCAGGACGAGGAGCTGGCGCAGATGGATACCCGCACCGCTATCCAGACCTTCGAGAAAAACGCTCAGGTTCTGGACAACGTGCTGGGAATCCTGAAAACCCACGCCGGCGTATCTTCCGGAGGCGGGCTCTTCAGCGAGCCGGAGATCGTTTCGAAAGAGAAATTCGATGGCATTGTCAAGCATCAGAACCGTTTTATGCGGCATGCAGCAGCCATCGAGGAAGCAGAAAAAGGAATTTCCGAATGCAAAGGCATCATTAAAAAAGACGAAAACCAGATCATTGCTCTGGGCCCCTGGTCTTCTTTGGATATTCCTCTGGGGTATCACGGAACCTCCAAGGTCAGAACATTGATCGGTCAGATGCCCGGTACCTGGAGCGCAGACGCGTTGTATCAGACAGCCATTGAAGGCCTTTCGGCCGAAGATGGCAGTGACGATTCTTCAAAGGGAGAAGCTTCCTCCTTCCCGGTGGACTGCCAGATCATCTCCTGCGAAAACAGCGTTTCCAACGTGGTTGTCATGTGTCTTCGCAAAGACAGAGACCAGGTAAGGCAGAACCTAAGGGCGGCAGGCTTTGCGGCGCCCCCGGGTGACGAAAAGGGCATTCCCTCCGAGCGGATCGAATTCTACCAGGCTGATATAAAAAAGCAGCAGGGAGAAATCGAAAAGCTGGAAGAGAAAATCCGTTCCTTTACGGATGAAGCGGATGAGTTCCGCATCGCGGCTGATTACTACCGGACAAGAGCCGAAAAATACCGGGTTCTTGCTACCATTCCCCAGTCTGAAAACATGTTTTTCCTGGAAGGATGGGTTCCGGCCGAAAAAGCCGAACCTTTAAAGCGACTTTTGGAAGACCGTTATGACGCCTTCATTGAATTTGAAGAGAGCCGGGAAGACGAACTGGAGCCCACCCTGCTTTCCAACAACCGCTTCTCCAGCTCCGCTGAGGGCGTTCTGGAGGCCTATGGACTTCCTACCAAGGGAAGGATTGACCCCACAACGGTCATGTCCTTCTTCTATGTGTTCTTCTTCGGCATGATGCTTTCAGATGCAGGCTACGGCCTGGTGATGGCCATCGGCTGCGCTGTGCTGCTTCTGAAAAAGCCCAGAATGGGCGACGGCATGAAGAAAATGCTCCGTCTGTTCTTCTGGTGCGGCCTCTCCACCACCGTCTGGGGCTTCCTGTATGGCGGCTTCTTCGGAGACGCCATCGATGTGGTGGCGAAGACCTTCTTCGGCTTCACCGGCGATACCCTGTTAAAGCCCCTTTGGTTTGCTCCCCTGAACGATCCCATGCGCCTTCTGATCTGGTGCATGCTCTTCGGTCTGATCCATCTGTTTGCAGGTCTTGCCATCAAAGGCGCGGAGTATCTGCAGCAGGGCGATGTGGTCGGCTTCTTCTCGGATGTGGTTGCCTGGTATCTGATGCTCATCGGCCTGGTGCTGATGCTGATGCCCTCTGACATCTTCGCATCCATTTCGGGACAGACCTATCACTTCCCGGCATGGCTGGTCTCCCTTTCCAAGATCATGGCCGCTGTGGGCGCGCTGACAATCCTTGTCATGAGCGGCCGTACCAACAAAAACTGGGGCGTGCGCATTGCCCTTGGCGCCTACGATCTGTATGGCATCACCAGCTGGCTTTCCGACCTTTTGTCCTACTCCCGTCTTCTGGCCCTTGGCCTTGCCACCGGCGTTATCGCCAACGTCATCAATATGATGGCCTCCTATGGCGGAGGCGGCGTGGTCGGCGCCATCATCTTCATTGTGGTGTTCATTTTCGGGCACCTGCTCAACCTTGCGATCAATGCGCTCGGCGCATATGTTCACACAAACCGTCTGCAGTATGTTGAATTCTTCAGTAAGTTCTACGACGCCGGCGGAAAGAAATACAATCCATTCAAACCCGTATCCAAATACGTCCAAATCAAGGAGGAAAAATAACATGTCTACAGGTATGGTTTTAGCTCTTTTAGGTGCAGCGCTTGCTACCATTTTAGCCGGTATTGGTTCTTCTTACGGTGTCCGCATCGGCGGTCAGGCTGCAGCAGGCGTTGTCGCTGAAGATCCCGACCAGTTTGCCAAGGTTCTGATTCTGCAGCTGCTTCCCGGTACCCAGGGTATCTACGGTCTGCTGGTTACCTTCATCACCCTTTCCCGCATCGGCGTGCTGGGCGGAACTCCCATCACCGATACCAAGACCGGTCTGATGTACCTGATCGCCTGCCTGCCCATCGCTGTCGTCGGTCTGATTTCCGCTATTTACCAGGGCAAGACTTCTGTAGCCTCCATCGGCGTTGTTGCCAAGAAGCCGGATCAGTTCGGTAAAGCCATGCTGTTCCCTGCCATGGTTGAGACCTACGCCATCCTTGCTCTTCTGATCTCTATTCTGTCTGTCACCAACCTGTAATAGGAGTTAACGGTACTTTTACAGAATGGAGGATTGTCATGGCAGGAATTGACCGTATCAAAGAAGCTATTTTAAGCGAAGCAAAAGCCAAAGTCGATACGATCCTGAACGAAGCAAATCAGACAGCCATCGAGAGCACAAAGGCTGCGGAGGAAGAAGCTTCTCTCATCCGTTCGGAGGCTCAGAAAAAAGCCAGCCAGGAAGCTGCTTCAGGAAAATCCCGTATTGAATCCCAGATCGGCATGCTGAAACGTCAGACGCTGTTAAGAGCCAGACAGGAAGCGATCGCCGATGTGCTGGAGGAAGCCTATCAAAAGCTTCTGAATGCGCCGGATGAGGCGTACTTCGACATGCTCTTGAAGCTGGCAAAGAAGAATATGATTTCCGGCGAAGGCGAGATGTTCTTAAATCAGAAGGACCTTCAGCGTCTGCCCAAATCCTTTGAAGAGGCGCTTGCCAAAGAAGCGGCGGCCAAAGGCGGCAGCATTAAAGTGTCCTCCAGGCCGGCATCCCTCGACAGCGGGTTTATTCTTCGGTATGCGCCCGCCGCCGATGAATCGGATCAGGAGGATGAGCCTTCCGCTGTTCCGGCTTCCCAAAGCGCGGCCGACAGCGCTTACGGAACCATCGAGCTGAACTGCTCCCTTCGTTCATTATTTGCTGAGAAAAAGGATCAGCTTTCAGACTTGGCCTATCAATTATTATTTTAAGGGAGTCCGCTATGAATGATCTCGATTATATCTTCGCGGTCGCCCGGATCCGGGTTAAGGAAAAGAATCTTTTGAGAGATTCGGACATCGCTCAGATGATTACCATGCCCGGGGAAACACAGGTGCTGGATTTCCTTCAGTCCCACGGCTGGGGCGAAGGATCCGCCGACCGGGATGCGGAAAGCATCCTCTCTGCAGAGGAGGCCAGGACTCTTGCGCTGATGCATGAACTGCAGCTTGACCCTGCATTTCTGGAGGTTTTGTCCTATCCTCAGCTTTTTCACAACATGAAAGCCGGGATCAAGGAAATCGTAACCGCCGAACCGCATCCAAGAGCCTTCTATCCCTTAGAGGATTTTGGCCGCGATACAATGTTGAAAATCTTAAAAGAAAAAGCCTTCGACCAGCTGCCCGAGCCGCTTCAGCCGGTTGCGCCTGCGGCCTTTGATCTGATGCTGAAAACCAGAGACGGTCAGGCTGTGGATATGCTGGTTGATAAAGAAACCCTGAACGCTATGGAGCGCGCGGCTTTAAAGTCCAAGGATCCGCTATTCAAGCAGTATCTGCTGGACTCTGTGGCCATCAGCAATATTAAAATTGCGGTGCGGGCCCAGAAAATGAAGAAAAGCCGTGAGTTTATCGAAAACGCCCTGGCTGATTGCTCTGCTTTTGATAAAAGCCAGCTGGCCAAGGCTGCCTCTTCCGGTCTGGAAGATCTGTATGCCTATCTGGAGAAAAACGGTTATCAGGAAGGCGTGGAAAGCCTTAAGGCTTCTCCTTCCGCCTTCGAGCGCTGGTGCGATAACCGGCTGATCCGCAGGCTTAAGGGCGAGAAAACCCACTCCGAGTCTGTTGGCCCGGTGCTGGCTTTCTACCTGGCGCGCATGAATGAAATCAAAACGGTCCGGATTATCCTGACCGCCAAAGCGAACGGTTTTTCCGAAGAAGCCATTCGGGAAAGGGTAAGGGAAATGTATGTATAAAGTAGCCGTAATGGGTGACTATGACAGCATCTATGGATTTGCAACCCTTGGTCTTACCCTTCTTCCCACCGATGGTCAGACCGACGAGGAAGCATCCCGAACCCTTAGGGTTGCTGCTGACAGCGGTTATGGCGTCATCTATATCACCGAATCTCTCATGAACCGCATTTCCCGGGAAATCGAGCGTTATGACAGCAAGCTGACGCCGGCCATTATTGCCATTCCCGGCGTTTCCGGCAATACCGGAGCAGGAATTGCGAATGTTAAAAAATCCGTGGAACAGGCTGTCGGCTCCGACATCCTGTTTTCAAACAGCTAATGAGGTGCCTTAATCCATGAGCAACACGAAACGTGCCAAAGGAATTATCAAAAAAGTCGCCGGACCGCTGGTTATCGCGGAAGGCATGCGCGACGCCAACATGTATGACGTGGTGCGTGTTTCCGAGCAGCGTCTGATCGGCGAAGTCATTGAAATGCATGGGGATCAGGCCTCCATCCAGGTATATGAGGAAACCCAGGGCCTTGGCCCCGGCGCTCCGGTGGAATCCATGGATGTGCCGCTGTCCGTCGAGCTGGGTCCGGGTCTGATCGGATCCATTTACGATGGTATTCAGCGTCCCCTGAACAAGATTATGGAAGTTACCGGCTCCAATCTTCTCTCCCGGGGCGTCGAGGTACCTTCTCTGGACCGCAGCCTGAAATGGGATTTTGTGCCCGTTAAAGCAGTGGGCGATCCTGTGGAAGCCGGAGATATTATCGGAACCGTCCAGGAAACCACCCTTGTGGTTCAGAAAATTATGATCCCCTACGGCGTAAAGGGTACCCTTGCCTCTATTGAAAAAGGCTCCTTTACCGTCGAAGATACCATTGCTACCGTTAAAACGGATAAGGGCACGGTTCCCGTCCGTCTGATGCAGAGCTGGCCCGTCCGCCAGGGACGTCCCTACAAGCGCAAGCTTCCCCCTGAAATGCCTCTGGTTACCGGGCAGCGGGTTGTCGATACCTTCTTCCCCATCGCCAAAGGCGGCGTAGCCGCGGTTCCCGGTCCCTTCGGATCCGGCAAAACCGTTATCCAGCATCAGCTGGCCAAGTGGGCTGAAGCCGATATCGTTGTTTACATCGGATGCGGTGAGCGCGGCAACGAGATGACCGACGTTCTGAACGAGTTCCCGGAGCTGAAAGACCCCAAAACCGGCGAATCCCTGATGAACCGCACCATCCTGATTGCCAACACCTCCGATATGCCGGTTGCTGCCCGTGAGGCTTCCATTTATACCGGCATTACCATTGCGGAGTATTTCCGCGACATGGGCTATTCCGTAGCCCTGATGGCTGACTCCACCTCCCGTTGGGCAGAGGCGCTTCGTGAGATGTCCGGCCGTCTGGAAGAGATGCCCGGTGAGGAAGGTTATCCGGCTTACCTGGGTTCCCGTCTTGCCCAGTTCTACGAGCGCGCCGGCCGTGTGATTTCCCTCGGCCAGGACGACCGGGAAGGTCAGCTTTCCGTTATCGGCGCCGTTTCGCCTCCCGGCGGTGATATTTCCGAGCCCGTTTCCCAGGCAACCCTGCGTATCGTCAAGGTATTCTGGGGACTGGACGCCGATCTGGCTTACCAGCGTCACTTCCCTGCCATTAACTGGCTGACCTCTTATTCTCTGTATCTGGACAGCATGGAAGGCTGGTTCGGTGAGCATGTCAAAGAAGACTGGATGCCCACCCGTCAGCACCTGATGACCCTGCTGCAGGAAGAGGCTTCCCTGAACGAGATCGTCAAGATGGTTGGTATGGATGCGCTTTCACCTCAGGACCGTCTGAGAATGGAAGCAGCCCGCTCCATCCGTGAGGACTTCCTTCACCAGAACTCCTTTGACGAGATCGATACCTATACGTCTCTGAACAAGCAGTACTACATGATGAAGCTTGTTTACGCCTTTTATGAAGAAGGCACCAAGGCCCTTCAGCAGGGCGCTTCCATTAACGATCTGGTTAAAATGGAGTGCCGCGAAAAGATCGGCCGTTTCAAATACACACTGGAAAAAGATATCGACAAGCAATATGCCATTGTTATGGAAGATATCGTTTCTGAAGCTGCCAGCTTAGTCGGAAAGGAGGACCTGTAATATGGCAAAGGAATATCGTACCATTCAGGAAGTCACCGGCCCGCTGATGCTGGTCAAAGGTGTTGAAAATGTAACCTACAACGAGCTGGGCGAAATCGAGCTCTCCAACGGCGAAACCCGCCGCTGCAAAGTATTGGAGATCGATGGTCCGAACGCCCTGGTTCAGCTGTTCGAGTCCTCTACCGGCATTAACCTGGAGTCCAGCAAGGTCCGTTTCCTCGGCCGCTCTCTGGAGCTGGGCGTATCCGGCGATATGCTGGGCCGTGTCTTTGACGGCATGGGCCACACCATCGACGGCGGTCCGGACATTCTTCCGGAAAAAAGGCTGGATATCAATGGCCTGCCCATGAATCCAGCTGCCCGGGAATATCCTTCAGAGTTTATTCAGACGGGCATTTCCGCGATCGACGGTCTGAACACCCTGGTCCGCGGCCAGAAGCTGCCTATTTTCTCTGCTTCCGGTCTGCCCCATGCCCAGCTGGCGGCTCAGATCGCCCGTCAGGCCAAGGTGCGCGGCACCTCCGAGCCCTTCGCCGTTGTCTTTGCGGCTATGGGTATCACCTTCGAGGAAGCCAACTTCTTCCAGGAATCCTTCCGCGAAACCGGCGCTCTGGATCGTACCGTTCTGTTCCTGAACCTGGCCAACGACCCGGCTGTTGAGCGTATTTCCACGCCTCGTATGGCTTTGACGGCTGCCGAATATCTGGCTTTCGATAAGGGCATGCACGTGCTGGTTATTTTAACCGATATTACCAACTACGCGGATTCTCTGCGTGAGGTTTCCGCTGCCCGTAAGGAAGTTCCCGGCCGCCGCGGCTATCCCGGCTATATGTATACCGACCTTGCCACCATGTACGAACGGGCCGGCCGTCAGAAAGGCAAAAACGGATCCATCACGCTGATTCCGATCCTGTCCATGCCTGAAGATGACAAGACCCACCCCATCCCCGACCTTACCGGTTATATCACCGAGGGCCAGATCATCCTTTCCCGTGAGCTGTACCGTAAAGGCATCATGCCGCCGGTGGATGTTCTGCCGTCTCTGAGCCGTCTGAAGGATAAGGGTATCGGCAAGGGCCGGACCCGTGAAGACCATGCTGCCACCATGAACCAGCTGTTTGCGGCGTATGCCCGCGGCAAAGACGCTAAAGAGCTGATGGTCATCCTGGGTGAAGCGGCTTTGACGGACATCGACCTGATTTACGCCAAGTTTGCAGACGCCTTCGAAGAGAAATATGTGTCCCAGGGCTACCGCACTGACCGCAGCATCGAAGAGACGCTGGAGATCGGCTGGGAGCTTCTGAGAATTCTTCCCCGTTCCGAGCTGAAACGTATTTCCGATGCGATGCTGGATACTTACTACGACAAGGGCCCCAAAGCCGGGGAGGCGTAAAAAATGGCAAGTACTCAGGTAACGCCTACCCGCATGGAGCTGACCCGCCTCAAAAAGAAGCTCACCACTGCTGTCAAGGGCCACCGGCTTTTAAAGGACAAGCGGGATGAACTGATGCGCGAATTTCTGGATCTGGTCCGGGTCAACATGGAGCTGAGGCAGCGTGTTGAAAAGGACATTCAAAGCGCTAACCTGAATTTTGTCCTGGCTAAATCCGCCATGTCGGAGGAAACCCTGCAGGATGCTTTGATGGCGCCCAAGCAGGAGGTTCAGCTTAATGTCGGCAGCAAAAACGTCATGAGCGTGGATATCCCGGTATTTGATTATACCACCCGCACCGCGGACGCAAATGATATCTATTCCTATGGCTTTGCTTTTACCTCCGCCGATCTGGATGATGCGGTTGGTTCTTTAGCCGAAGTCTTTCCGGATATGCTGAAGCTGGCCGAGGTGGAAAAATCCTGTCAGCTGATGGCCGCCGAGATCGAGAAGACACGCCGAAGGGTTAATGCCCTGGAGCATGTCATTATCCCGGAGACCCAGGAAAGCATTCGCTTTATTACCATGAAGCTGGATGAGAACGAACGTTCCACCCAGGTCAGGCTGATGAAGGTCAAGGATATGATGCTTAAAGAAGCGGGATACGGTAAAAAAGATCAATAATCACAAGCGCCAATGGAGATCTTCCGCAAGGGGGATTTCCATTGGCGCTGTTTCTTTTCGTTGCTTTTACCGGAAAAATCTGCTATGATGAAAAAATCTTAGGGAAATGAGAAGACGAATGAATCTATCGCAGACAGCGAAAGAAACTTCCGCAAAGCATCCAAAAATCTGGCGCTTTTTATGCATTCTTGCCGCTCTGACTGTATTTTTCTCTCTGCTTTCCCTCTATTCCCATATCAAATACCACCGCTCTTCCGCAGCGACTGTAGCCGAAGCGGATCTTCGGATCCTGCTGCTGGGACAGGATGAAAGCGAACTGACCCAAAAGCTGGCAAAGCTGATCGAGGAAGGGGAAAAGGTGCACGAGATTCCGGACATCATCCGCTTTAAAAGCGCGCAAAGCCGGATCGATTACCGCTATGGATCCAACACCCTTCCCGTCGTTGTGCTGGAGCCCGACGAGCCGTCAGATCTGATTATCTACTATCTGCACGGCGGTTCCTACCTGGATGAGCCGAATCCATTTCATTGGCGGATGCTGGACGAGCTTTCTCAGAGTCTTTCTGCTACGGTCTATACGCCGGATTATCCGATGATTCCTTTCCACGATGCCGATTTTTCTTATCCGCTGGTGCTCGCTCACTACTGCTCCGTTGTTCAGCAGAACCCGGACAAGCAGATCGTGCTGATGGGCGATTCCGCCGGCGGCGGCTATGCGCTGGGCCTTACTGCCTATCTGCAGTCTCTCGCCACCATTCCCATGGACGGACTTTCCCTTGAGCTGCAGACGCCCCGCAAAAGGCTGGCCTACCTGCCGGATTATCTGGTGCTGCTCTCTCCCTGGGTGGATGTTTCCATGGAGAACCCGGATATCGATGCCTATCTGGACATCGATCCCATGCTGAAAAAGGACCAGCTGATGCTGTGCGGCCAGCTGTGGGCCGGAGGCCGCGATGTTAAGGACCCGCTCATCTCTCCCCTGTATGCCTATCAGCCTTACCGATCTACCGGAGAATTTACCGGCACCATCCGGCGCTCTCTTGTGAAAAGCTTTCCGAAGACTCTGATCTTCGCCGGCACCCGGGAAATGTTCTATCCGGATATCAACCTGTTCTATGAGACCCTGCAGGATATCGGCTGCGATGTCACCCTATCCGTTGGAGAGGGCATGAACCATGTC
>JAGBND010000046.1 GCA_017634575.1 Bacillota bacterium | reverse complement strand
CTTGCTTCCGTATTCATGGATAAACATAAAGCCTCCTTTCGTTAGCCGTAGCTAACTAATGGACAAAAAATATAGTCATATATTTCCAGCATTATGAGAAGAACGCTTTGATTTCACTCCCGGTGTGAGCCGTTCCGGCTTTGTTGCATCCACAGGAACAGCCCAAACACGTCCAAAGCGTTCGCAGCCCGGTATTCTTCCTTCAAGTATATACTAATTCACCCAACGTACAGAAACACCCCATTTATCGGCTGTCTGTTGAACTGATAGATATCCTTTCAATCTGCACCTCTTTCTCTTGGAAAGTCTGTGTAACGGGTATGGCGGCAAACGCTGGTTAGTCGCCTCTAACTGACTTTTTATTATATTCCATGTGCGGAAGAAAATCAATAGAAAAGCCGCCTTTTTACACATCTTGGAGGTCGGCAATGATACCGGACAACTCCTGAAGCATGCCTTCAAGTCTCTTCCCGGAGTGCAGGTTCACGTAGTCTCGCCCCATCAGCAAATAATCCGTGCTGACATCGAAATAAGCTGCAGGGGAAATCAAGAGATCCGGAGACGGGCCTCTTGAGCCGCACTCTATTTTTCTCAGCCGGTCTATACTGATGTTCAATTCTTCCGACAGCGCTTCCTGTGTCAGACCTCCGGTCCTTCTGAGTTCTCTGATCCTCTGTCCAAATTCCACCTGGTTGAAATACATATCTTTGTCCTTCCCGCCTGCTGCGGAGAGCAGAAGATACATAGCCAGGATCCTGACCGCTCTTTGTCGCCTGAAAAGGGTGCACTAAAGACAACGCAGTTGGTCTTGGCCGCAAATCCGGCAAGATCATACTGCACGTCTTTAGATCCGTGCTCTTTCGCCCCTGTTCCGCCCTGGCTGTACGCGCCTCCATAGATCCATACCATCACCGGGAGTGGCCCGGAAGCCCCTTTTGGAGCAAAGACATTCAGATAGAGACAGTCGAGGCTGTGATTGCCGACATAGAAGCCGCCTTCGGCCTGAACCGGATTGCAGGATCCGCTGCTTTTCGTCCCGCAGAATACCGTCCACTTTCACCGAATCCAGCGGATGGAGCGCCCAGAAATAGCAGTCGGGAAGTTCCAGCCCCGCAAGGAACTCCCGTTTCATGTCATCCGCTGAATAGCCTTTGTTGAGAGTCTCCAGCACATCGTTCAGCCCGCATTCCACGCCGATATACAGATCATCCACACCGGCCTCTTTCAGCGCCTTAAGATCCTCATCCGACTTGGCAGCGATGTTGTCCGTCCGGGCATACATGGTGATGACTTTTGTGTTAGGCAGATACTTTTTGATCAGTTCGATCCGCTCCGGAAGTCTCCTGGCGGACAGCGCAAAGGGGTCCGCGCCGACAAGGTAGACACGCTGGATCCTCTCGCAGTATCTGCCGTAGTTTTGCTTCACTTCCCGCAGATACTCCTCCACTTCGGAGAGGGACAGCATACGAAATGGAATGTCCTGATACATATTGCAGAAGGTGCAGCTGTTATGGGTGCAGCCCTCCGTGATGGGGAGCAGGAAGGTATTTGCCTCAACCGGAGGCCTGTAGATCGTTCCGTTGTACTTCATGATTACAGCCTCCTTAAAATGCTCTTGTGATATACTCCCGGTACTGCCGCAGCTTCTTTTCGTCGTGTTCCTCCATGAACTTGCGGATATAGGCAAGCAGTTCTTCCTTCTGTTCCGGGATCCTGCACTGCACGTGGAACAGATTCGAAGCGTGCTCATTCATGAAGATCGTGTCGCCGGTCAGGCAGCGCACCAGTTCGTAGATCTCTTCCAGCTTTTCCATCTCGGTGGATTCTGTGTAGAGCCCCTTCTCCATGGCCCGGTACAACGGTGTTCCCGGCACCACCGTCAGCATGGAAGTGTTAACCATCGTCGGATGAAGCCCGTCATAGAGTTTTGCCGTCAGCTGGGCATTCGCAAGACCGTAGTCATGACCACCGGCACCATTTAAAAAATTGACGATGAACGGAAGACCTGCGGCATCGATCTTCTCCAGCTGTTCCCTGGCCTGAGCGGCAGTGTAGCCCTTGTTGATCCGCTTCAGGACCACGTCATCGCCAGATTCCACACCGATGTAAGGATTGGCAAAACCTGCTGCCGCCATGTTACGCAGCTGTTCTTCGGTCTTATCATAGAAGTTGTCGATTCGGGCATAGCCGCCGATGGTCTGCACAGAGGGAACGTATTTGTGCAGCAGCTCCGCCGTTTTCATCAGGACATCATAATCCGCGGCATAGCCGTCTGCCCCTTGAAGGAAGATTCGCTTCGGGGCGCCGAAGGTGGCCGGGATTTCTTTGATGTCCGCTTCGATCTCCTCGATGGTCGATTTCCGGAATTTCCGATCTTTGAAATATGTGCAGAACAGGCAGGTGTTATGGGAACATCCCTCCGTCGTCTGCAGATATCCGTCCGCTGTCTCATAGGGCGGCCGGTTGATTCCTCCTGAAAAATGCATGCAGGTACGCCTCCTTCTTAAAGCGTTCTTTTGTTCCGGCGCAGTGCCTCCATCCGGTCCAGATCGCCGTGGCTGATCTGACGCTCCAGCGCAGCAACGATTCTTTCCTTCCGGGAAAGGAAGTCCGGTCCGGAGAGATTGACGCCGGAGATCGTGTGGTGGGTGATGAAGGAGCAGTCGCACTTCAGATTCTCCACAAAGAGCTTCAGCTCCTCCAGCATCTCCTTCTCAGAGAGCGGATCGAATTCTCCGCGCTGTGCTTCCTCCAAAATATCTTCCGCGTGATAGCCCTTATGGATGCGGTCCAGCGTCCGGTCGTCACCGCTCTCAACGCCGAGAGATATTTCCCGCATGCCCAGATCTTTCAGCTTCTTCAGCTCATCCACCGTCTTGTTTTTCAGATCGCTTACCCGTCCCGCCAGATAGATGTACTCCATCTTCGGCAGATATTTGTGGATCATCTCGAAGATCGGGGCCAGCTTGTCATAGGTTAAAACCAGAGGATTGGCGGAAAGCAGCTGGATCGTCCGGGCACCCGGATCGCACTCGGCAATTTCCTTCAGGTCTTCCTCGATCCATTCGATGGGGGACATCCGGAAGGGCACTTCCTTGTACATAGTACAGAACTTGCACTTATTGTGGGTGCAGCCCTGGGTGATCTCAAGAAGCGGCCAGGTCGGCCAATACGGGTTTCTATAAACGGTTCCTGTGAAATGCATTGATAAATCCCCCTTCTTATAGTTCCGTCACAAATGAATCGATCGGTTCTCTGTCAAAGTGCGCCTGATGAGCCTTTGCCTGAGGCTTGGGATAACCAAGGCCAAGCATCATTACCGGGATCATATATTCCGGAAGACCGAAGGCATCTATTACTGTCTTGGAATCGAAGCCTCTGATCCGGATCGTATGAATACCCTGCTCCTCGGCTTCGTACATCATGGTAAAAGCTGGGCACCGATATTCTCGATACTCAGCTTGCCTATAGCATTCGATTCTATTGTATGGGTTCCGTGGGCATGACGCAGGAATGGGTACTGAAGGACAACATCACCTCTGCGGAAACTGTGGTACAGATGATGTTTAATTCGATGCCTGAGAACATGCGGACGATACTCTTCTTAATTCTACTATTTTTTATTGATATGACAATCTACACAAACTGGAATTGAGCGGGCCGAAAGCCCGCGACGCTTCTTGTCCGCAAGGTCAGGAAAATGGACGATCTGACAAACATGAAGTTATCGTGTTTCCTTAAGTAAATCTTCTGCTTCCACACCGAACAATTTTGCCAAAGCCATCAAGTTTGTCGTACTTGGATCAGAGGCTCCACTTTCCCATTTAGACACCGCTTGCCTGCTGACACCAAGCGATTCTGCAACAAACTCTTGTGTCATTTTACAAACCATTCTACTTTTTCTGTTCCCTTTACCTGTATAGGAGCCTTTCCTGGCAGAGCCGCCTTTTTTTGTTTCTCGTTCCTGTATACGAAAACTGTTCCATCCCAAGATGGGGCTGTGTGACATTTCCACATTTCTCGCATTCCATCCACCCGTCCGTCTCTTCAAGATACAGACCGCGGTTCACTGTGCCACATATCGGACAGCGTAAGTCGTATGTGTCTTTGCCATGCGGTTGGTCAATGCCGCCGCGCCGCACCCGATGTCCAGAATCGATCCGCCGCCATCCTTGGCTTCCTGTCCCCTGCGGCTTTCTTCCCAGGAGAAATGATCCACCGGGAACCGGTGGACATTGCCCATCACTGCGCGGTCCTTTAAGTCAAAAGCCTTTCGGCATCTTTGCATATAGAACGAAAAACAAAACGCGGCAAGCGAAATAACTGCGCTTATGATTCCTGCAGCCGGTATTTTGATAAAAACGAACTGCAATACCGTGACCGCGCACAGTGTTGCAGTCACCGTCCACATTGTTTTCATCAGAGCTTCCGGCACCCAGTTCCCGTAGTTTGCTTCTCTAGACATTATCATTCTAAAAACCTCCCAATGAGCCTCCAACAAGTGTCTGTTTCAAAACACAAGTACGACGATTCCGGCGGGGATGCCCGCACCGACGATCCAGATGAGTGTCAGAATCCCACGTTTTTTCAGCACCTGTTTCCAGGTCTGCACATAAGGGATATCCTCACAGCCGGGAAGGAGCCAGAACTTACTATGTCCCACCCAGAGCTTATCGATCACGATCCCGTCGTACCAGT
>JAGBND010000045.1 GCA_017634575.1 Bacillota bacterium | reverse complement strand
GCAAGCCTCGCCCCTTTATGGGGCGGGGTAATTGACCTATTATGTCTGTTTGCGTTTAAATCGCCGGGAGGACTCACATCCCGAAAAGGGGAAATTCTCATATACGGATCATTCGCTTCCGGAACAGACATCCCGGACAGAACGATATCACTTACGGAGGGCCAGGAATATGAAATCCATTGATCAGCGTCGTGTCATTGAAAAAATGGATGAATACATGAGCCGCCGGGACTACAAAGGTGCCGAAAGGCACCTTCTTTACTGGCTGGAGGAAGCGAAATCCATCGGCGACAAACGCGGCGAGCTGCTGGTAAGAGGCGAACTGATCGGCCATTTTCGTAAAACCGGAGACAAAGAAAGAGGGCTTTTGCAGTGCGATGAAGCGCTGCGGCTGATTGATGAACTGGCGTTCGACGGTACCATTTCCTCAGGCACCACCTATGTCAATATTGCCACCTGCTGCGATGCTTTCGGGGAAGAGGAAAGAGCGCTTTCCATGTTTGAAAAAGCGCGGACAGTCTACGAACAGACGGACCGGGTGCCCCCTGAGCTGATGGGAGGCCTTTACAACAACCTGGCCCTGACGCTGGTGAGCCTGAAACGCATTCCGGAAGCCATGATCTATTTTGAAAAAGCTTTGTCGAAAATGGAATTGGTTCCCGCAGGAGCGCTGGAGCGGGCGATTACGCTTCTTAATATGGCGGATGCCTGGGAAGCGGATCTAGGACCGGAGGCGGCTGAGAAAAAGATCGAAGCGCTCCTGGATGAGGCATATGATCTTTTGAAGGAGAATCCGGGACAGGAGGATGGCTATTACGCCTTCGTCCTGGAAAAATGCGCCCCGGTGTTTGAATACTATGGCTGCTTCCTTGCTGCCGAGGCGCTGAAGGAAAAGGCCGAGACGATTTATCAGAGAAATAAGAAAAGAAACAGTTACGGAAGGGAGAACGGGCAATGAAAGGACTGGAGCTGTCCCGCGCTTATTTTGAAACCTTCGGCCTTCCCATGCTGAAGGATAAATTCCCGGACCTGATGCCCTATCTGGCAGCCGGTCTGGCTGGTTCGGGCTCCGAAGTCCTTGGGTTTGACGATGAAATATCCACCGATCATGATTTCGAACCCGGTTTTTGTCTTTTTCTTCCTTCTGAAGAGGTGATTAGCCGAAGAGAGGCTTTTCTGCTGGAAAGAGCCTATGCATCGCTTCCGGCGGAATTCATGGGTGTAAAGCGCAGCCGGCTCGCTCCGGTGGGCGGCGCGCGCCACGGCGTTGTCAGAACAGGGGAGTTTTTCGGTGAAAAAATCGGATCTCCCACCGGAGATTTGACGCCGGCGGAGTTTGGCCTTTTGCCGGAGCAGGCCCTTCAGGAGGCTTCCGGAGGCGAGATCTTTTATGACGCGCTGGGAGAGGTTAGCCGGATCAGAAAAAAGATAGCCGCATTCCCGGAAGATGTGCGGCTGAAAAAGCTTGCGGGCTATCTTCTTTTAATGGCCCAGTCCGGGCAGTATAATTACCTAAGGTGCCTGAAGCACGGAGAAAAGGCGGCTGCCCAGCTGGCTGTTTTTGAATTTGTCAAAAGCGCGATGCATGTGATTTTCCTGCTGAACAGGACTTACCAGCCCTATTATAAGTGGAGCTTTCGGGCGCTCAGGCGCCTTCCGCGCCTGTCCATTGAAGCGGAGCTTCTGGAATATCTTCTCACCACGGACAATGAACCGGAAATGGCCGAAGCCAAATATGATGTGATGGAAGGTATCTGCGCGGACATTATCGATGCGCTGCAGGAAGACCAGCTGACAAAGGCTATCTGCCAGGATCTGGAAAAGCATGCCTACAGCGTTAACGACGCCATTTCGGATTCACAGATCAGAAACATGCATATTCTGGCCTTTGTCCAGGACTGATTACCCCATAAAAGAGAGGCTTCTATGAAAATACATGGACTGCAGAAAATGACACTGCTGGATTTCCCGGGGCATGTGGCCTGCACGGTGTTCACCGGCGGCTGCGATTTCAGGTGCCCCTTCTGTCACAACTTTGAACTGGTGGATGGTTCGGCGCCGCCTGTGATGGAAGAGGACGAGCTGCTTTCCTTTCTTGAAAAACGAAAAGGTCTTCTGGATGGCGTTGCCTTTACCGGCGGCGAGCCCTGCCTGCAGAAAAACCTGCCTCAGCTGATCAGAAAGGTCAGGGAGATGGGCTACAGCGTGAAGCTAGATACCAACGGGAATCATCCGGTCATGCTAAGAGCGCTTCTGGAAGAAGGCCTGGTGGATTATGTAGCGATGGATATCAAAAATTCCCCGGAAAAATATGCCCTTACCTGCGGGCTTGAAAAACTGGAGCTTTCCGGTATTTATCAAAGCGTTTCCCTTCTGATGAACGGCTGCGGCGGCAAAAAGACAGCCTATGAGTTTCGAACCACCGTGGTGGACCAGCTTCACCGGGCGGATGACTTTGAAAAAATAGGAAGGTGGCTGGAAGGCGCGGATGCGTATTTTCTTCAGGCTTTTACAGACAGAGAATCGGTTCCCTATGAGGGCTTCAGCGCTCCGAAAAGGGAAGATTTGTTTGCTTATGCCCGGATAGCCGCAAAATATATACCGAATACACAGGTTCGTGGAATTGACTAACCACAAGATATAGTATTCATTTATTTTTTCCAACACAAGATATTGACAATCCCCCCGGTACGTGGTACTATGGTCATGTTCGCAAAACGGGAAGCGATTCCCATACAGAGAATATAGAAACCATAACCTCAGGGGGGATTTTTTTATGTATCAGGTAGTAAAACGGGACGGCAAGATCGTAGATTTTTCCATTGGAAAAATCACTGCCGCTATTACCAAGGCCTTTGAAGCGCTGAACAAGCAGTATCATCCCAGTGTGATTGAGCTTCTTGCGCTGCATGTGACTTCTGATTTCGAAAGCAAGATCAAAGACGGCGAAATCACAGTGGAAGACATTCAGGACAGCGTAGAGAAGGTTCTTTCCGAAGCCGGATACGCAGATGTGGCAAAGGCCTACATTCTGTACCGCAGACAGAGAGAAAAGGTCCGTAACGTTAATTCTGCCCTTCTTAACTATAAAGATCTGGTAGACAATTATCTGAAAATCAACGACTGGCGCGTGAAGGAGAACTCCACCGTTACCTATTCCGTAGGCGGTCTGATTCTGTCCAACTCCGGCGCCATCACCGCCAACTACTGGCTCTCCGAAATTTATGACGATGAAATTGCAGAGGCCCACCGCAGCGCTGCGATTCATCTGCACGACCTTTCCATGCTTACCGGTTACTGCGCCGGCTGGAGTCTGAAGCAGCTTATTCAGGAAGGACTTGGCGGTGTTCCCGGAAAGATTACCTCTTCGCCTGCCAAACATCTGTCCACCCTTTGCAACCAGATGGTCAACTTCCTGGGCATTATGCAGAACGAGTGGGCCGGCGCCCAGGCTTTCTCTTCCTTCGACACCTACCTGGCTCCCTTTGTCAAGATTGACAACCTGGATCAGCATGAAGTCAAACAGTGCGTTCAGTCCTTTATCTATGGCGTAAACACCCCCAGCCGCTGGGGCACTCAGGCGCCTTTCTCCAACATTACCCTGGACTGGACCGTTCCGAACGATCTGAAGAACCTGCCGGCCATCATCGGCGGCGAGGAGATGGACTTCACCTATGGTGACTGCCAGAAGGAAATGGATATGGTCAGCAAGGCCTTTATCGAGGTCATGATCGAAGGAGACGCCAATGGCCGCGGCTTCCAGTATCCCATTCCCACCTACAGCATCACCCGTAACTTCAACTGGGGCGAAACCGAAAACAACAAGCTTCTGTTCGAAATGACCGCCAAGTATGGCACGCCTTATTTCTCTAACTACATCAACTCCGATATGGAGCCCTCTGATGTGCGTTCCATGTGCTGCCGTCTGAGACTGGATCTGAGAGAGCTGCGCAAGAAATCCGGCGGCTTCTTCGGCTCCGGCGAGTCCACCGGCTCCATCGGCGTTGTCACCATCAACCTTCCCCGCATCGCCTATCAGTCCGAGAACGAGGAAGACTTCTACAAACGTCTGGACCATCTGATGGATGTTTCCGCCCGCAGCCTGAAGACGAAGCGCACGGTTATCACCAAGCTTCTGGAGCAGGGCCTGTACCCTTATACCAAACGGTATCTGGGAACCTTCAGCAACCATTTCTCCACCATCGGCCTGATCGGCATGAACGAGGTTGGCCTGAACGCGAAATGGCTCCGCGCGGATCTGACCGATCCTGCAACCCAGCAGTTTGCCAAGGATGTGCTGAACCACATGAGAGAACGTCTCTCCGATTATCAGGAACTCTACGGAGACCTGTACAACCTGGAAGCAACGCCTGCAGAGTCCACCACCTATCGTTTTGCCAAACACGACAAGGAGCTCTATCCGGATATCATCACTGCCAACATGAATGGCACGCCTTACTACACCAACTCCTCCCACCTGCCGGTAGGCTTCACGGAGGATGTGTTCTCGGCGCTGGATATTCAGGATGATCTGCAGACCCTTTATACCTCCGGCACCGTCTTCCACGCCTTCCTTGGCGAGAAGCTTCCGGACTGGAAGGCAGCCGCCAACCTGGTGCGTAAGATTGCCGAAAACTACAAGCTTCCTTACTATACCATGTCGCCCACCTATTCCGTCTGCAAAGACCATGGATATCTGACCGGCGAACAGTTTACCTGCCCGATCTGCGGACAGAAAACCGAGGTATACAGCCGTATCACCGGCTACTACCGTCCGGTTCAGAACTGGAACGACGGCAAGGCTCAGGAATACAAAGACAGAAAGGTCTACAACATCGGCCATTCCCGTCTGTCCCATACCGGTCCTCTTCCGGAGGGAGCGATTCTTGAGCAGGAATTAAAGCAGCGTCCCCGGATGCAGTCACTTCAGGATGCCGCCCTGGAAGCGGCCACGGAGCCCGGCTGCTGTGAACCGGTAACCCCCAAAACCCTGGACACGCTGCCCGAAACCAAGATTGAGCTGAATCAGCGAACCGTTATTGAGCCCGTTAAGGAAGAGCAGAAACCCCAGACAGGTGACATTATCCTCTTCAAAACCCCGACCTGCCCGAACTGCAAAGCAGCGATGGCCATTCTCGACAGAGCCGGCATCCAGTATTCCACGCTGAACGCCAACGAGAATAAAGAACTGGTTGCCAAGTTCGATATTAAACAGGCGCCGACCCTGGTGATCCGTCATGGAGATACCTTCGAGAAATACCGCGGCGTATCCGATATCAAAGGCTGGCTGATGGCATCGAAAAGATGAGCAGCATGTATGATATCATCGTAGTCGGCGGAGGCCCCGCCGGCATGACGGCCGCCCTTTACGCGCTAAGAAATGGAAAATCCGTTCTGGTGATGGAAAAAGAAGGCTTTGGCGGACAGATTACCCATTCTCCCAAAGTAGAGAATTATCCGGGCTATCTGTCCCTCAGCGGCAATGAGCTGGCGGATCACATGATGGAACAGATCATGGAGCAGGGCGCGGACATTGAAATCACAAAGGTCACCGGCATCGAACCAAAAGACGGCAGCTGGATGGTATATACCGAAGATGAGACAGCTTTTGAAGCGCGCAGCGTCATTCTGGCAACCGGCGTCAGGCATCGGATGCTTGGCCTGGAAGGAGAAGAAGAGCTGGTCGGCGAGGGTATTTCCTTTTGCGCCGTATGCGATGGCGATTTCTATACCGGAAAGGAAGTCCTTATGGTGGGCGGCGGCAATTCCGCGCTCCAGGAGGCGATCCTTCTTTCGGATAAGTGCGCAAAGGTTACCATCGTCCAGGATCTTCCTTATCTGACGGGTGAGAAAAAGCTTCAGGATGTGTTGGCCAAAAGAGAAAACGTTTCCGTCCTTACCGGCCGGCGGGTGGCATCCATCGTCAAAGATGCTTCGGGAGCCTTTAAAGGCATCCTCATTGCTGACCGGGAGAGCGGCACGCAGCGGGAGATCGATGCGGATGGCATGTTCGTCGCCATCGGCCTGATTCCTGAAAACGAGCCCTTTAAAAACCTGGTTGACCTGAACAGCTATGGCTACTTCGATTCAGGAGAAGCCTGCACCACCAAAACCCCCGGCATCTTTGTTGCCGGAGACTGCAGAAGCAAGCAGATTCGCCAGGTGACCACCGCCTGCGCGGACGGCGCCACCGCCGCTCTGGCTGCCTGCCATTATTTAAACGAACTGTAAAAAATCCCTTGCATGCGTGACATGATCGCGTCTGCAAGGGAATTTTTGCATAGATGACTGTTTCTTATTTTTTGGCCTTTTTCCGTCTAAAGGAAACCGGTTTTTGCTCCCTGGAGCGAAGCTTTCGGTTCATGTAGAAAATCAGAAACATCATGCCGACAACCGTCATGAAGGTGCCCAGCGTGCCGAACACGCTTCCCAGGGGATGGGTGGGGATTTCGTTAAAGCCAAGATAGGTGCTGCCGAAATAATCGGTGAAATTATCCTCGGAAAGCTCATCCATCTCGTCGAAAAGCGCTTTAGCGCCGTTAATGGCTTCCTTCTTCAGATCATCGCCTGTCTCGTGAAGAATGCCGTACATCTCTGCTGCATAGCCGTCCGCGATGGCGTCGATCATGCTCTGGGCATCCTCGGTGGAAATGCGGACGATATAAGCCCGCCCGGAAGGATCCGTCACAAAGAAATAATTCTCGGTGGAATTTTGAATGGCGGCGAGAAACTGATAATACTTAACAGCCGTTACTTTGGCATACTGACCTGTCTGATCCTGGTGATCCTTCTGCAGCTGGGACAGCTCCTGAGCAGGCTGGTTGCGGACCGAGGTGGAAAGGACAACGGTGGCAATCACGCCGGCAAGGCCTACGACGATCAGCAGAAGGGAAATAACAAATAGGGATTTTTTAGGGGGTGTGGCCGGAAGCTCCGGCTTCTGGTTAAAATTTCTTGGCAGCATGGATTCTCTTTTACTTCTTCATTAAATTTTGAACGGTCTTGCCCAGCATGGAAGTGAGCATTTCGCTGATTTCCGATTTCTCACCCTTCAGCAGCTTGATGGAAGCTTTTTTGGTATCGCTGTCGGCTTTTCTATACAGATCAATAAGATTCTTTTCGGCGGCTGTAAGCTTGTATTCATCGGAGGCCTTCTTGGAGGTCTGGGATGACGAGCCGGTCTTTTTGGAGCCGGATGAAGTCTTCTTTGAGGAAGAGGAGGCTGTTTTTCCGGAAGAAGCTGTTTTCTTGGAAGAGGAAGCGGATTTTCCGGAAGCAGCTTTGGAAGCTTCGATGAGCGATGCCTGTGTAACGCCGCAGGCTTTGGCAATCTGCCGAAGCTGGGCCTGGGTCGGAACAAGCTCGCCTCGCTCGGCCTTGCCGATATCGGATGCGCTCATGCCATCCACGAGATTCGCCAGAGCCGTCTGGGACAGTTTTGATTTTGCACGGGCTTCTTTTAACAAATCAGCTAACTTTTTTTGAGCCATAGTGTCTGTAGATAACTGCCTTAGGTAATTTGGCAGTTATGTTTCCTCCTGTCCTTGAAAAGTGATGTAGGTTCGATTCATTATAGCGAATATGGGGGGAGTCTGCAAGGGTAAAATCCGCTAAGTTGTTGTCGCCGCTATATGGTCGCCCTGCAGACTCTGCCGCTGTGCTGTCATTTATATCTGTTTGGCGAAAGGCTCTAGCTGTGAGGTGTTGCATAGGAGCCAGAGGAGGGTGTAGCGGTCTTTGAGGTCTTTGGCCCAGCGGATGCTGGCGCGGATGCGGTCTTTTGTGTAGAAGGTTTCGAATTCGGAGTAGGTGAAACCGGCTGCGGCGAGCATTTGTTCCATCTCCTGACGGGAGGGGGCATCTAAGAGGATCCGGCGGATTTCGTTCCAGTGGGCCTTGATGAAGGGAAGGTGGTCTTTTTGGTAAAAACCGGTTTTTTGCTGGAGACGGATGACTTCATCTGCGAGGCCTTTGTAGACGCTTCGGATGCTTTGTTCCCAGGATGCGGGATCGAAGGCATAGTGGAAGCCGGAGGGATCGCTTAAGGCGAGCATCTGGCGGAGAGAGGCAGTGATAAGGGAAGCATAGCCAACGTCGATGCCGTGGGGCAGGTAGGGCTCTTTGAAGGCGACGCCGGTGATCTCAAAAAAGTGGGACAGATGGTGCTCGCTGCCGCTGGCGGGGCGGGAATTTCCCATATATGCCATGAGGATGCCTACTCCTACAAGGGCCTCCATCAGCGCGCCGATGGCTGCCTCATCCCGCTTCATGCATCCGGTTATGGCTTCGCAGGTGTTTTTAACCTCCTGAAGGGTCATATCGTAGATGGCAGGACACAGATATTCGCCGGTGATGAGATGAGAGAGCTTCCAGTCGTTCAGACAGGAATATTTACCCAGAATATCCCCGATGCCCGCCCGGATCATCTCAAGGGGCGCATTTTTTAAAATGCCGGTATCGCCCACGATCCAGCTGGGTGTGTGGGTGCTGAGCGTAACCTTCATCCCCTTAAGAATCAGGGCAGCGCCCACGGAAGCAAAGCCATCCATGGACGGCGCCGTGGCGATAATCATATAAGGAAGATTCTTTTTGAAGCTCGTATATTTGCACAAGTCATTAATGACCCCGGAACCGATCCCGATCACCGCTTCTATATCACAAGAAGGCGCTTCCTCCAATTTGCTGTCAATAAAACCGATAGCTTCTTCATTTGGAACCAGAATTTCACTGGTATCAAAAAACGCCTCCCGAAAACGAATCCCAGCCTCCGATAAAGACCCGGCCAAAGCTTCCCATACCAAAGGCCTGGTATTCGCATCGCTAACAATCAAAACCGAAGAAATCCCCTCAAGAAGCCCCGGAACCTTAAAAACAGCCCCCGGCCCGATCACCGTCTCCTTAATCGGACAAGCATGGACCCTTCCGCACTCACAAGCAAAAGAAGCAGG
>JAGBND010000044.1 GCA_017634575.1 Bacillota bacterium | reverse complement strand
GGCGGAGGGATCGGCGTAATCGTCGAAAATGATCTGCTTGTCCATGAGCATGCTTCGGATGGATTCATCCACCGTGTCTTTTGCATACAGCCTGAAAACAAGCACATTCTGAACCTGCCCCATGCGGTAAGCCCGGCTGATTGCCTGGGTCTCCAGGGAAGGTTTGATCTGCGGTTCACAGAATATGACCACGCTGGCCGCCTGAATATTGAGCCCCATGCCTCCTGAGATCACCTGACAGGGAAGCACGAAGGGCTCTTTTTCGTTCTGAAATGTATCATCCTTTGAGAAACGGTCCAGAATTTTCTGGCGACTTGTCACTGGCACGGAACCATTGATCGGCTCCAGCGCCCACTCTCCCAGAATCTGTCTGGCTTTTTCAAGTGTATTGCGAAAGAACGAGAAAACAATGACCTTGCGTTTGTTTTCCCTGGCTTCCTGGCAGATTTCCTTCAAGCGCTGGGCTTTGACAGATGCCGCAGGATCTTTCATTTCCCAGGATACCTGGCGCATGGCCATGAAATTTCCCGCCGCCACGGATACATAGTACTCGCCTCTTTCTTCGCCGGAGAGCTCCAGCCAGGAATCCTCCTCGATTAAGTCGGGCAACTCCTGCAGCACATCATCTCTGGTTCTGCGCAGATATACGCCGCAGGCTTTCTGCTCGAACTGAGTGGCTTTATCATAGGCAGCCATCTGCTCCAGCTCATCGGCAGTCTGAGGGTTGACAAGCCTAATGAGCTGGCACATCTCATCGGTTTTGTTTTCCAGCGGCGTGCCGCTCATCAGCATCACGCCCGCAGCCGCATTGATGATCGCAGCTGCATTTTGGGTTCTGGCGGCTTCGGGATTTTTCAGATAATGCGCCTCATCGACAACAACAAAATCGAAGGAAGCGCTGCTCTGTTGATTTACAGTTTCTTCCGAGTCCGACGAGACTGGCTCCGAAGAAAGACCGAAGAGGGGCAGCAGCTTTCCCAGTGTTTCAAAATTGGTGATTCCGATGCCGCCCTGCTCCAGCCATGGCCGGATATCGTCTTCCGTGTCCTGTCCATGGAAAATATAAGAAGGGATATCGGTAAACTTTTCACATTCCCGCTGCCAGTTTACCAGCACGCTGGCCGGACAAACCACCAGAAAACGACGTTTTCCCAGCGAATGCAAATGGCAGAAAACGCCCAGGGCTTGAACGGTTTTCCCAAGGCCCATTTCATCGCCAAGCAAACATCGCATCTGGTGCACGGCATATTGGGTTCCGAATTTCTGGTAAGTTCTGAGCGTCCCTTTAAAACCGGACAACTCCAGCACAACGGCTGATACTTCCCGCACCAGCTGCTCCGGAAGCTTGCCGTTTCCGGATCTGGATTCCCGATAGGGATCCGCCTGCTCGATTACCGCATAGTAATCAGAAGAACGTCTGGAAAAATCGGCCCAGATATCCTCCTTCGCAGGCACAGCGCCGGGCTTTTGGCCAACGTCCTGCTGGTACAGTTTGCCGTAAACGGCAGTCAAAAGCTTGGTATCTGCGTCAGGCTGATTCTGATAGTCCATCCGGATCGGCACTTCCTGCCTGGCCTGGCGGACATATTCCCTCGCTGCCTTGGTGAGGGCTGATGCGCCGTCCCGGCCGATGCCGGATATTCGCTCAAGCTTTCTGATGGACGCTGCGTACACGCTGCCGATGGTGGCATATCCTGCCTCGCTCAGCGGAAAAAGCTTGAGGTCACGGCTGCTGTATTTCAGTTTTTCAATGGGAATCGTATCCAGATAGGAGACGGCGGCCTGATCCAGCCATCGGTTCAGTGCCGCCGTCAGATTCCAGGGATCATAGAGAATCATACATCAAGCTCCATGACAAAGGGATTTTCAATGCTGCAGGGCTGCCAGACAGGGAGATTACCCTTGTCCTTGAGGTTCGCAGCCGGTTCGGAAGGATCGTCCGCATGATGCGTAGGCGCCATGCCTGAGGATGCCCGGTTCGGGTCGCCGGTTTTCATGAAATTAGTCCAGTAGGTCATGATCTGATCACGAAGGACATAGTCGCCTTCCTCCCAGGGCCGCCAGCAACGATCCAGCGTGTCCATGGTATACCAAAGCTCGGAGGAATGCCAGGCGCCCTGATTGTCTCCGGGGAGATTTCGCTTGAACCAATAGACATAGGCAGGCTTTCTGCCAAGTTCTTCCAGCTTTTGGGAGAATCGGATGCAGCCATGATAAAGCATGGAATCGCGAGGATCCTCTGCCTTTGGATTGGAGCCGATATCGTCTTTGGTGCTGCCCAGCAGATAAGGAATGTCATGGATCTCGTTCTGATCCATCAGCTTGTAGTAGCCATCCGGCAGCACATAGCCATCGATTCCCGGAGCCAGCGGCAGTTTGAAGGACCCGCCTTCCTGCACTTTTTGAATCAGGGCATCCTGCGCTTCCAACAATTCCATAGCCGGCACGCTTCGCATTTCTTCTATGCTGCTTTTTCCCAGTATCTCCTGAAGCACAAGGCCATACCGCTCCTGATCTTTCATGGTATCATCGCCGTGCAGCCCTACGCCATAGGAGCCGCCGCTTTGAAGAATTGCTTTGGCTATTTTTCCTTTTGTGAGGGGTGAAGAAATGAGCGTTTGGGTGCTCATGGCACCGGCGCTCTGACCAAATACGGTAATGTTATCCGGGTCGCCACCAAAAGCAGCGATATTTTCTCTCACCCAATCCAGGGCGGCAATCTGGTCCAGAATGCCATAGTTGCCAGACCTTCCGGCCTCTTCTGTGAGCGCGGGATGCGCCAGAAAGCCAAATACACCCATACGATATTCAATGCTGACCAGGATCACGCCTCGTTTAGCGTAGCCTGCTCCATCGAATTCTTTCTCGCTCCCCCATCCGTGCATGAAAGCGCCGCCATGAATCCAAATGGCAACGGGGTACTTGGGACTGGGAATGCTGCTACTTTCATTGAAAATTGCGTCCGTATGATCCGGGGCGGCAGCATTAGGTGTCTGATTTGTGTCGGCGTCTGTATGGTTCGGGGTCCAGATATGCAGATAAAGGCAGTCTTCACTGGCCGGCGGATTGAAGGCTTCATCGTCGTAGAAATCTTTGTCCCAGGGCGGCGCTGAACCCTCCGTCTGAACAGCTTTATTCCGCCAGGATACCGCATGGTATACGCCGTCGAATGGATCCGGTTTTTGCGGCGCTGCCCAACGCAGCTCCCCGACAGGCGGTTTGGCAAAGGGTATGCCGCGATATTCTATGTAAGTGCCCTGTTCGATCCCTTCTATCAAACCATATACTGTTTTGATCATATGAAACCTCCTTCTTTATACAAAGTCAAAGTGAGTAAATGATTAATCCGAGAACTATTACTATTGTACATCATCCGATTAGACGAATTCAATTAAAAAATGGATCTGCGCAAAATAAAGATTGCTGCAGTTATAACCGATGTCCGAGCTCGGTGAAACTAACCAAAGAAATAGCATAATCAACGAAAGCATATTTATATTTTTTAATTGACAGTTAAGACTTTTTTATTTATTATAATTAGTGCTCCTAACGCATTTGCAGCGTTGGAGCAATTCTACTATTTAAGCACTTTTATGTTATTGTTGTGAATAATTCACATATGGAGGGAAAAAATGACACAACTCAAACAACTACAAGAGGAAAAAACATTTCTGTACAATCAACTTCAGAAATGCAAAAGAAAAATTGATCTTCTACCCGATGGAGACCTTCGAATAGAAAAGAATGGGAAGTATTTGAAGTGGGCCTGGATGCGTGCCACCGGCGTAAACGGAAAGAAGGAACGAACATATATATCGAAAGAAAATAAAGATTTCGCTTCCAAGTTGGCTTTGAAAACTTTTCTACTTGCCAAAGTTCAGGATATTGAGTTGCAATTATTGACAATTGACCAGCAGCTTAATCAATCTAAAAAGAAAACATCCACCACCTCAAAAGTTTGGAAGGATATCCTGACAGATTCAGATTTCTGTTCGCTTTTGCCAATGGAGGAAATTGCCTCTATTGATGAACTCGCTGCGTGGCAAGCTGCGCCATATGAGAGAAGTTCCGAGCATCCTGAAACACGAACAATTGAAATGCAAGATGGAACGATGTGCCGCTCAAAATCTGAGCGTCAAATTGATGATGAATTAATTCGATATGCAGTTCCTCATAGATATGAATGTTGTATGCAATTAGGATCTGAGATAATCCATCCTGATTTTATAGTTCGAAACAAACGCACAGGTAAAATCTATATATGGGAACACTTCGGAAGGATGGATAAAGAAAACTATTTTAACTACTTCATCTATAAGATGCGCCTATATATTAAAAATGGATACATTCCCGGTGTAAATCTTATCATGACCTTTGAGACGGATACGCAGCCTTTAAATATCAGCGAAATCAGAAACATGATCGAATTATACCTAATCTAATTTGTGGATCTGATCTTAATGGTTAAACTGAAGGTAAATCCACTGATTGGTTGAAGGATTATCGACTTACTTCTGGCGGGAGCTCCAAGGATTGGAGCGTTTTCGGCTTTTTTCATTCGGGAGCTCCAAGGATTGGAGCGTTTTCGGCTTTTTTCTTTCGGGAGCTCCAAGGATTGGAGCGTTTTCGACTTTTTTCTTTCGGGAGCTCCAAGGATTGGAGCGTTTTCGGCTTTTTTCATTCGGGAGCTCCAAGGATTGGAGCGATTTCAGCTTTTTTCTTTCGGCAGCTCCAAGGATTGGAGCGTTTTCGGCTTTTTTCTGGCGGGAGCTCCAAAAAATTGGAGCTATTTTAAAGAATCAACTCTATCAGCTCCAATCGTTGGAGCTGTTTTGAAAAAATGCCCCCGTCAGCTCCATTCGTTGGCGCTTTTTTGAAAAAACACTCTCGTCAGCTCCATTCGTTGGCGCTTTTTTGAAAAAACACTCTCGTCAGCTCCAATCGTTGAGACGGTTTCACTACTCAGATAGGGATTATACCATGAAATGAACAAAGTCCGTATTCATTACCTCATAAAAAACCCCCGCCGGGAATCGTCCCGGCAGGGGCCTGCATATCTTCAATAATCAGAATAAGCAATACGAATACTTAGTCGTAGATCGGACGGCCGTCTTCGCCGAAGTAAACGGGTTTGTTGTGTTTGCTGGAGTAGTAAATGCTGTCAAGGATCTTGGTGACAGTGTAAGCCTGCTCAGCGGTAACAAACAGTTTGGAAGGATCATTCGCTTCAAGAGCGGTTACCCAAATGTCATGCTCTTTGGACAGAGGAGCTTCTCCCTGGCTGAATCCAGGCAGGAAGTTCGGGATAACACGGCCAACCATGGTGGTAGCCATTTCGTTGCCAACAATATGATTCAGACGAACCTGGCCGGTGAAGGTATCCAGACCGCCTTTGGTGCCTGCCAGCATGGTATGAGCCTGGCCGTTTGCGCCGCGGTCTTCAGCCATGTTGATAGCCCAGGAAGCGCGCAGGTTGATGACAGCGCCATTTTTCATTTTGATCTGGCCAACAGCTGCATCTTCTACGTCGTAGGTCTTGTTGTTCCAGTGATCGGGGTCACCACGGAAGTTGTTCTGTCCCTGATGATCAGGATCCAGAAGGGTTCCCAGAACTTCAAAGCTGGTACCAACAACATATTCAACTTCGTAGTTGTTCATCATCCAAAGAGCCAGGTCAAGCGCATGGGTTCCGATATCGATCAGGGGACCGCCGCCCTGTTTGCTCTTGTCGGTGAACACACCCCAGGTAGGAACGCCGCGACGGCGAAGAAGGGTTGCTTCTGCATAGTAGACATCGCCGATCCAGCCTTCGTCGATAACTTTCTTTGCAACATAGTTAACATTAAAATGACGATACTGATAACCGATGGTAAGCATTTTACCGGTGCGGTCTCTTGCTTCGATCATTTTGATGGCGTCTGCTTCGGTAGCAGCCATGGGTTTTTCGCAAAGAACATGTTTGCCGGCTTCAAGCGCAGCAACAGTGATTTCGCAGTGGGAAATATTGGGGGTAAGAACATGAACTGCAACGATCTCGGGATCGGCCAGCAGATCACGATAGTCGGTGTACACCTTTGCACCGGGAGCACCATACTTCTCTGCAGCCTTCTGAGCACGCTCTTCGATCAGGTCACAGAAAGCGACCAGCTCTACACGGCCTTTGTCGACCTGCTGTTTCATACCGGGAAGATGCTTCTGGTTAGCGATACCGCCGCAGCCGATAAATCCGATTTTAATAGCCATTACAAAATCCTCCATTTTTTTACAGGTTCCTACCTGCATACTCTATTACCATTTTACCCCATCTCTCTTCTCTATGCAAACCTTTTTTTCATTATTTTAAAAATATTCCTGCCATTGCCAGTCACTGCCTGATCTGATACAATTCTCATATCATGACAGCTTTTTGAATCATTTTCTTTGTAACTTGTAAAGATTTGGAAGGCATGTATCCGGCCCGCTTATTTAAAAGCTTAACCCCCTTCCACCTCCAGGCAAGTTCATTCAACCGCACGGCAAGACACACGTTCCCCGATTCAATAATCAGTTTCGTTTAAGCAAAAAGGAACAAATACCATGACAAAGAAAAAGAATGTGCTTCTAATCCTATCGGATCAGCAGCGGCTGGACTCCCTGTCTGTCTATCACAACGCATTCGGCGGCGCAGCCGGGAATGTCGTCCGAACGCCTCATATAGACGCCCTTGCCAGGGAGGGCATGCGCTTTTCCAACGCTTACTGCTCTTCCGCTATCTGCGCGCCTTCCAGGGCAAGTCTTATGACCGGCCTCTTTGCCCACCGTCACGGCGTGATCGACAACTTTACCGACATTCGTCCTGGAACCCCGCTGCTTTCCGAAGAAATGAAAAAAGCCGGCTACTACTGCGGCTATGCGGGCAAATGGCACGTCTCGCCTACGCGGACCCCGGAGGACTGCGGCTTTCACGGAAAAGCCTTCATGGGCTATGCCTTTCCGGGAAGCGGCGTCTTTCCGTCGCTGAAGTTTAATCAGCCTCCGGATAATCAGCCCAACTATTATGACGAATATCTGAAGGAGAAAGGCTTTGAGGGAATTGATGTTTCCCATGGATTTATGGGCGCCAATCCGGCCCTGCAGATCCAGGAAATGTATGCCCGCCACGACGGACCCGTGGAAAGCACCATCGAATATTTTGTGGCCGAAGAAGCCATCCATGAGATTGATTTAGCCAACGAGTCCGGAAAGCCGTTTTTCATCTGGGCCAATTTCTGGGGACCTCACTCCCCTTCCATTGTGCCTGAACCCTATTTCAGCATGTACGATCCAAACGATATTCCCGAGCATCCGAGCTACCGGGAAACCTTTGCCGACAAGCCCTACGGCTATTATCTGACAGAGAAAATGTGGGGCAACGGCCCCTACGGCTGGAAGGGCTTTGCCGATATCAGCGCAAAGTATTTCGGCCACTGCACTTTCATCGACGATATGGTGGGGCGAATCACAGACCGGCTGAAGCAGTTGGGAATCTACAACGATACCGTGATTATTTACGCAGCTGATCATGGAGACTGTCTGGGCGCCCACAAACTCATCGAAAAGGGATGCTTCGCCTTTCAGGAAATATACCGCATTCCCCTGATCGTCAAACCGGCTCATGAAACGCCCCCGGCGCCTGCAGAAAGAGTAAACGACAGCATGGTCTATCTTCAGGAGCTCATGCCAACCATCCTGGATATAGCCGGGACAGCTCCCCCAAAACCGGTCGATGGAAACAGCCTGCTTCCGCTGATCAGCGACGACGCCTCTGACAACGGCAGGCGCGAAATCTTCGGCGAATTTCATGATCATTTTTATCATACCCGCCAGCGCCTGGTCACAACCAAAGACTATTGGTTCACCTTCAACGAATCGGAACGCGGCGAGCTCTACGATCTGAATGCAGACCACTACCAGCTGGTAAACCGTTGCTACGATCCGGCTTATCAGGTCATCAAAACCGACCTGATGGACCGCCTGTCGGATTGGATGAAAAAAACCGGTGACCCAGACAGCACCTGGTATCACCGGATAAAAGAATATTATTAGTTAAGACGTCCGAGCCAAATCTTTAATCACCCCATCCATGAGAATCAAAACCTTCACAGAGGGCCAGACTAAAGATAACGATTAACTATCACGCCCGCGTCAAGTCCTTAATCACCTCACCCGCGATAATCAAACCCATCACGGAGGGCACAAACGAAACCGATCCCGGAATCTGCCGCTTGGAGCTGGCCTCTTCTGTTTCAGAGGCCGGCTTAAGCGGCACTTCTTTTGAATACACCACCTTCAGCGAATCAATTCCCCGCTTCCGGCACTCATGCCGCATGACCTTGGCCAACGGACAAACGGATGTCTCATAGATATCCGCCACCTCGAAACGGGTCGGATCCAGCTTGTTGCCGGCGCCCATCGCCGAAATAATGGGCACACCGGCTTTTTTTGCTTCTTCAATCAGCATCAGCTTGCCGGAAACCGTATCAATCGCATCCACCACGTAATCATAGTGACGAAAGTCAAACTGATCCGCGGTCTCAGGGAGATAGAAGATCGGATATGTGTTCACCTGGCATGCGGGATTGATATCCAAGATCCGTCCTTTGGCCACGTCCACCTTCAGACGGCCGATAGAGGAATGGGTTGCAATAATCTGGCGGTTCAGGTTTGTCAGGGCGACGGTGTCGCTGTCGCACAGATCCAGCGAGCCGATCCCGCAGCGGCACAGGGCTTCCACCACATAGCCGCCCACGCCGCCAACCCCGAACACCGCTACCCTCGCCTTGCTTAACCGATCAAGGGCAGGCTCCCCCAGCAGCAGCGCAGAACGAGAAAACTCATACAGCATGCAGCTTATTCCACTTTCTTTCCATCGATCAACACGCAGACAATGGAGGTGGAAGAAACCATCGGATCCCCATCGGTGATGACGATGTCCGCATCTTTTCCAACTTCCAGAGAACCGACCCGGTCCTCAATCCCGATGTGCCTGGCGGGGTTGATGGTAATGGCTTTCAAAGCTTCAAAGCGATCCATTCCGGCCTTGACGGCAAGTCCGGCGCACAGGGGCAGATATTCCTGCGGAATGACCGGAGAGTCGGTGATAATCGACACCTGGCAGCCTTTGGCGGCAAGAATTCCCGGCGTCGTCCAGGACTTGTTCTGGAGCTCGAACTTGGAAGCATGGGTCAGCGTGGGGCCAACAGCCATGGGATAGTCGGTCTCGGCCAGCTTATCCGCAATCAGATGGCCCTCCGTCACATGCTCCAGCGTCAGCTTGACGTCAAACTCTTTGGCCAGCCGGATCGCGGTCAGGATATCATTCGCCTGATGGGCATGGATCTTTAACGGAATCTCTTTTTTCAGAACCGGAATCATCGCCTCGCACTTGAAATCAAAGGGAGGCATCTTAGATACATCGTCCCCGGCAGCTTCTTTTTTAGCCAGATACTCCTTCGCCTTGAACATCATATTCCGGATCACGGCAGCTGTGGACATACGGGCAAAATTGCCTTTGTCACGGTAGCAGCGCTTCGGGTTCTCGCCCAGAGCGCCCTTCATGGCAATGGGATCCTTGACGATCATATCATCCACGCAACAGCCAACGGTTTTTACAGCGATCCAGGTTCCGCCGATGGCATTGGAGCTTCCCTGGCCGGTAGCGACACAGGTAACACCACCCTTTGCAGCCATATGCACGGTCGGATTCTGCGGATTAAAGCTGTCGATCGCCCGCATCTGAGGTGTGCAGATATCGCCCATCTCGTTATAGTCAGCACCTTCGAAACCGATTCCCCAGCCATCAAGACCCAGATGAGAATGGGCATCGATAAATCCGGGAAAGACCCCAAGGCCGGCTGCATCAAAGACTTCCTGCCCCTCTTCGGAAAGATTCTGTCCGATGGCGGCAATTTTTCCATTCTCAATTAATATGTCAGCTACATAAGGTTCTTTGTTAATGGCATCGTGGACCATTCCGTTTTTGATAAGCATGATTATCCTCCAAAACTTTGAATCACTGACCTGTTTCAGCCAGCATATGTAGTATACCAGATTCCCGATGAATTTGCATTAATGAAAACTGCCTGAGGTAGCCCCAGGCAGTCAATTTAATAAGTAAGTAGTCATTTCGAGCCGCTACGACAATTTCAATCAGAGAGATCGTTTCAAAAATGATAACGGCTTCGAAGATGATTAAAAGAAAGTAGCAACTTCCTGCTCGGGGGCCGCGCAGCGCTGAATAGAAACCACATTCAGGATCGGGCCCTTGCGCATATACAGCTTGTGGAACTTGAAGTCGATCTTCAGCTCCGCCTCGTACCAGCTCTGGGTTTCCAGGGACAGATCCTTTTTGCCAATGGAAACCAGCGAGCAATACTGGATATCCTGGACACAGCAGGTCATGATCTGCCGGCCAAAGGCAAAAACCCCGGGCTCGAACTTGCGGTTGGTTACCACAACGCCCTTCATGCGAACCGTCTTGCCGATCCACTTTTTCGGCTCTTCCGTAATATCCCGGTACCAAAGAGCAAAATCTTCGTCCTTTACCTCGATCACCGGAGCGTCCATATCGAATGGCAGCGGGTCTTCGATCATATCCTCCTCGGTGTTGCCGTCCGTATATTCATATACAATCTGGGCGCGGCGGCTGCTTCCGCGAACGATCTTGTGGAAGGCCATTTTGTCCATATCTTCTGT
>JAGBND010000043.1 GCA_017634575.1 Bacillota bacterium | reverse complement strand
TTTACCTGCATGAATTCAGTTTCCGGCAATTCGGAGGAGGAAAGTGTAAGCCAGTTTTTCCACATTCTGGGGTCCGTAGAGCAACAAAGAGGCTGTGTTTGTCTAGGCGAAGGAAAATATGAGATAACCGTATATTCTTCCTGCTGTAACATGGATCGGGGAATTTACTATTACAGAACATATGAGAATTCTCAGATTACAGCCGTAGATATGCACAAAGAGGCAACAGATGGAGAAGCATTGATTCGGTATCCGATGATCAAAGAACAGCAGATACGATATCAAAACTGAAATCAAGATATATTTCAGTTTATAGATTTGTTCGGTATAACGAATTGTATCATAATTAATTCAGCTTTAATTTGTTGCGCTGGAAATGCCAATGTGATTGTGGACAAAGGAGCGATTAACGGCCAATGGTTATTAATGAAAAAATGCAGAGGAGGAGATGCTATCATGGTCAGTTGCAGTGTTTTAGCTCCATGCAGAGTTTGAGGAGACTGTATGGAGGAATGGATTTGACAAGGTAGGAATCCATATATCCTCAGACTTTGCTTCTTGAAATGAAAAATAACAAAGGAGCAAAGAGATGAAAAATAAAAAAGAATCTGTATTACGGGACTTTTATGTTCTTTGGAGCACTCAGACCATATCGCAGCTGGGAAGCAGTATGACGACCTTCGCACTGACCTTGTGGCTCTATGAGCAGACGGGATCAGCCCTGAGCACAGCAGTGCTGACGATCTGTTCCTATGCACCGTATGTCGTGATGAGCATTTTCGCAGGTGCATTGACAGATCGTTTTGATAAGAAGAGAACGATGCTGGTGTGCGATACAATGGCTGCAGTTTCAACGCTTGTGGTGTTTCTGCTTTATAGAACAGGAAATCTCGTAATCTGGCATCTGTACGCTGTCAATGTGCTTTCAGGACTTATGAATACGGTTCAGCAGCCTGCGTCTGAAGTTACCATGACATTGATTGTGCCCAGGCAGCAGTATCAGAAAGTGAGCGGATTGAAGTCCTTGTCAAGGTCGGTCATCTCCATTTTAAATCCGTTGATTGCTGCGGCATTGTATGCGTTCGCAGGATTGGATCTTGTGATCGCGGTTGATTTGATCAGCTTCGTGGTTGCCTTTGTAGCACTTGCTGCATTTATCAAAGTTCCTGACACATCGAGGGCAGAGGGTGAAAGTACACTTAAGCTGGCAAAAGAAGGTCTGAAGTTTCTCAAAGAGACGCCGCTGGTATTTACATTGATTCTGTTTATGTCAGGCGTCAACTTAGTATCATCTGCCTTTAATGCTACCCTTCCGGGATATATAATTCCTAATCCAAAAGGAGGGAGCAATGTCCTTGGAATTGTAACATCTGTTTCAGGTGTGGCGATGATCATCGGAAGCCTGATTGTGTCGGTTCTTCCGAAACCAAAAGACCGTGTGAGAGTCGTTTACCTGACCATGCTTTTCTCACTCAGCACTGAAAATTTGCTTCTGGCCTTTGCCAGAGAGCCATATATTTGGTGCATAGGGCAGTTGATCGGATGGATTTTAGTTCCGATCATGAGTGCCAATCTGGATATTATCTTGAGAAATTCTATCCCTGTGGATCTACAGGGAAGGGTATACGCATGCAGAAACACATTTCAGTTTTTTACGATACCGATCGGTCTGTTCCTGGGTGGATTCATGGTGGATAAAGTATGTGAGCCATTTATGAAAGCCCATGGATCTTCACGTGTTTTGACGTTGTTATTCGGCAGCGGAAAAGGTTCGGGGGCAGCATTGATGATGCTCATACTTGGATTAGCTGGAGGTATTCTGTGCATTGCCACGGGAAGCAGATTGAAAAAGTATCATTACAGCGAAAACTGAAGGTAGAATTACTGGATAAAAATTGCATGATAACATTATAACGACTCATACAAAAGAGGTCACCTATATAGATGACCTCTTTTTGTTGGGCAGTTCATTTTTTGGAAGACCTTTTTCCATGAAGATATCGCGGATTGTGCTGTACACGATCTCTTTCACTCCGCTGGTCAGCGATACAAGCTATGGGAGCTTGCGGGAGGTGTCCTTCACGCTGAAGGAGTTCTAATTAAAATATTTTTGAAATAGTTCTTGACAGAATACAGTATTCGGATTTATACTGACCACATAATTAAAAATATTTTGAAATAGATTTGAGAGTGAGTGTGTACGATGAGCGACACAAATATTTTTAAGGTGCTGGCTGATAAGCAGCGCAGAGACATACTCTTAATGCTGAAAAATGGTCGGATGAATGCCGGAGAAATTGCTGAACAGTTGGGGGTAACCCCGGCGGCATTATCTTATCACTTGAAACTGCTTAAAGGTGCTGACCTGATCATGGAGTACAAGCAGAAGAACTTTATCTACTACGAGATCAATACATCTGTTTTTGATGAATTGATCCTGTGGATAGGACAATTCGGAGGTGGCAAGTGATGAAGAAAGCTATGTGGATCATTTCGTTTATTGCATTAGCGGGAACGGCGATAGTTCTTCAGTTTATGCCGGATCAGGTACCTATGCATTATGACAATGTTGGAAACATTGACAGATGGGGCTCCAAGTATGAGAACCTGATATTTCCTGTAATTATTTTGGCGATGTCATTATTCTGGACTTTGTTTATCAAGTATTATGAGAAGAAAGCCCTTAGAGAGATTGACGGAAAGGAAAGTGCGGGTGCAAGCTCAAACGCAAAGGTGCTTGGTATCGTTGGTCTATGTATGGCAGCGATGTTTACCGTGATGCAGGGATTTATTCTGTATGGCGCATATACTGAGGCGGTTTCTGGGGCAACTACGTGGTCGTTCGATATTGGTAAGGTATCTGTGATATTGATGGGAATCATCTTTATCATACTTGGAAACTTCATGACGAAGACACGGATCAACAGCACGGTTGGAGTCAGGGTAAGCTGGAGTATGTATAACGATAATACGTGGAGAAAGTGTAATCGGTTTGGCGCTTTTGCGATTATGATTGCCGGAGTGGTTACAATCATTATGGCTGTGCTTCTTAAAAATTCATTCGGTGCAGCTATGGCTTCGGTAGGAGCTGTGATTTTAGCATCTGCGGTAACCCTTATTTATGCGCATAAGGTATATGTGCAGGAAATTGAATCCAAAAAGGGAGGAAAGACTAGTGACAGAGTTTGCTAAGGTTGGTTCCGCACAAATAGGGCTTCTTGTGCTGGGAGCTATCTTGATGATCGCTGTTCCGCTCATGATAGCGATAATCTGGACGAAAAAGAAAAAAGAGAGATTCACGACTGTCTTGGTCGGGGCGGCAACATTTCTTCTGTTTGCAGCTATTTTGGAAAAACCTCTCCAAGCCTTACTGATAGCACCGGCTCAGATGGGGCTTGCAGATACAGGGATAAGTCAGTTCATAAATGCAAGACCGGTTTTATGGGCATTCATTGTTGGCCTTTATCCGGGTGTCTTTGAAGAAACAGGTCGGTTCGTGGCTTATAAGACCGTGCTTAAGAAAAGAAAAAATAGAGAAACTTCCATTTCGCATGGCATCGGACATGGTGGATTTGAAGTGATATTTGTGATGGGTGTTATGTATGCAACCTACATAGCATATGCAATGATGATCAATACAGGAACATTTGGAACTGTTGTGGATCAGGTGATGGCGCAGGCTCCAGATCAGGCTGATTCATTGGTGGCTGTGGCAAGTGGGATTGCTTCATTCTCTTTTGCAAATCTTTGCGTGAGCATTATGGAAAGAATATTTGCGGTGCTGTTTCACATTGGAGCATCAATAATCGTATTTTATGCCTGCAAGGACAAGAGCAGATTTTGGCTTTATCCATTAGCCATCCTTTTACATACGGCGATGGACTTCGTGGCCGGGCTGACTTCTGCAGGAGTATGGAATCCGTCTGTATGGGCTCTTGAAGGGATAAACGCAATATTCGGAGTATTAACATTCTGCGGAGCCTTTTTCTTGCTTTATAAAAAGGATGTTGGAAAAGAAGTGATTTCTTAGTTTATATATATCCATGTTGGAGAAAATTCTTCCTATAAAAAAGCGCCTCTGAACTTTTAACGGTTCAGAGGCGCGTTGATTGATTAAAGAAGAGAAGCCCTCAGAGCTTCACCGCTCTTTTCGGAGAGGTAAGCAGGAGGAAGATCCAGCATGGTCTTGCAGCCGCATGCGCCTTCCGCCTTCATGCGGCTGGCCGCTCTGGCCGCGCAGACCAGCACGCTCGTTGTAAATTCCGGATTGGAGTCCAGCTTGAGGCTGTATTCGATAATATGATGGTTCTCCTGGTTGGCGCCGGTGGTTCCGCTGCGGAACACAAAACCGCCGTGAGCCATGCCGCTATGGTTCTTCAGAAGCTCTTCTTCGCTGATGAAATGCACGGTGGTGTCATAGTCAGCAAAATAGTTGGGCATGGTGACGATCTCTTTTTCGATGGCTGCAGGATCAGCGCCTTCTTCCAGAACGACAAAGCATTCTCTGGTGTGTTTCTGACGGGTGCTCAGTTCCGGGTTTTCCCCGTTTCTGACAGCCTCAAGAGCGCTCTCTACCGGAATCGTATATTGCTTTGCGTTCTTAACGCCTTTAATCCGTCTGATAGCATCGGAATGGCCCTGAGAAACGCCTTTTCCCCAGAAGGTATAGTCTTTTCCATTGGGAAGAATAGCATTTGCGTATACGCGCATCAAAGAAAACATTCCGGGATCCCAGCCGCAGGAGATCACGGCCACCTTACCGGCCTTCCTGGCGGCTGCATCAACGGCAGCAAAGTGCTCGGGAATTCTGGCATGGGTATCAAAGCTGTCCACGACATTGAAAAGAGCAGCATATTCGGGTGTTTGAACCGGAAGATCGGTAGCGCTTCCTCCGCAAAGGATCATCACATCGATCTTGTCAGTCCAGTTAGCGGCCTCCGATGCCGACAACACGGGCACGCCAGGGGTCTTGATCTGAAGGGTGGAGGGATCGCGTCTGGTAAAAACAG
The DNA here is from genome assembly GCA_017634575.1 of Bacillota bacterium. Classification (GTDB taxonomy): domain Bacteria; phylum Bacillota; class Clostridia; order Lachnospirales; family Bianqueaceae; genus RUG760. The sequence continues at coordinate 33,026 of JAGBND010000043.1, read as the reverse complement.
CCGCCAGTTCCATGTCCGGCGCTGCGCCAACAGCCAGTTCTACGCCCTTTCCCAGGTTTCCATATCCCATTATTCCGATTTTTATGCTCATGATAACTCCTTTCCTGCCGATCACGGCCAAGCCCAAAATCTTAATGAAAGCATTATAATGGAAGAATCTGCAAAAAGCAACGAGCAGGAATCAAGTTTGTGCATAATTGCTCATATTCACAGCTTGATTTCCTGCTCGTTTGATTGGTATGACAAATGAGATTATCCGAAAATGCCTAAGAATTTCTTTTTCTCATAAGGCTCTTCGGAAGAGGAGAGCAGCCTGTAGCCGATATCATCAAGGGCCTTTTTAAGAGAATCCTGATTTAACGATGCTTCCGAGATGATCTCGCAGGAACCTTTTTTGTGGTTGGCGCTGACCTTTTTGACAGTAAGATTGTTCCGGATGGCATCACATACATGAGCTTCACACATGGAGCACATCATCCCATCTATGGATAGAACGGTTTTAATCATGAAAAAAGGATACCTCCTTTCAGGGATACAGCCGTGATCAGGTGGTCTTATGCTTCGGCTGATGACAGCTGCCTGCCATCTGACAATGACTGCAGTTCGAGCCGCAGGAGGATTTCCCCATGGCTCTGTCTTTAAGCTGTCCCCGGATGATCAGACCAACAATCAATCCGAGGACCAGCAGAACAATAATTGTTCCAAGATTCGCACTTAAAAACGCAAACATATATTAATTAAACCTTGCTGATGTTTCTGACATCTGCTTTATTGGTAAGCTTGGTGGCTTCCTTGTAGGGACGAACCAGCATATAGACGGCAAAGGCGATAACAGCGACGGCAAGAATCAATCCGATGACATTCACGCTTCCGGAGAAAAGACCGCCGATCTGGTTGACGCAGAAGGCTGCCAGATAAGCAAATCCGCACTCATAGCCGATGGCGAACCAGGTCCAGGCCGGATTGTTCATTTCACGCTTGATGGCGCCGATAGCCGCAAAGCAAGGTGCGCAGAGCAGGTTGAAAATCAGGAAGGACATGCCGGTGACAGGCGTAAAGGCTGCGGAAAGCGCCTGATAGACGGTCCCTTCGCCGCCGCCATAGAGGATACCCATCGTACCAACAATGTTCTCTTTGGCTACCAGACCGGTCACGGAAGCGACAACAGCCTGCCAGTTGCCCCAGCCAAGAGGCGCGAAGATCCAGGCAATTGCATTTCCGATGGTTCCCAGGATGCTCAGGCTGATTTCTTCTTCTTCCAGCATGCGGAAGCCTTCAGAGGTGAAGCCGAAGCGGGAGGTGAACCAGATCACGATGGTGGAAAGCAGGATAACGGTACCGGCTTTCTTGATGAAGGACCATCCGCGTTCCCACATGGAACGAAGAACGTTGGTAAGGGTCGGCCAGTGGTAAGGAGGAAGCTCCATAACGAAGGGAGCGGGCTGACCGGCAAATTTACGGGTTTTTTTCAGGATAATACCGGAGATAATAATGGCGGCCATACCGATGAAGTAGGCGCCGGTTGCGATCCAGGCGCTTCCTCCAAAGATCGCGCCGGCGATCATGGCGATAAAGGGAACCTTTGCGCCGCAGGGGATAAAGGTGGTCAGGGTAATGGTCATGCGGCGGTCACGCTCATTCTCGATGGTTCGGGAAGCCATAACGCCGGGGATGCCGCATCCGGTTCCGATCAGGATCGGAATAAAGGATTTGCCGGAAAGGCCGAATTTACGGAACAGACGATCGAGAACGAAAGCGATACGGGTCATATATCCGCAGGCTTCAATAAAGGCCAGCAGGAAGAACAGAACCAGCATCTGAGGAACGAAACCAAGAACGGCGCCGACACCGGCTACGATACCATCCAGGATCAGACCCTTCAGCCAATCTGCGCAGTTCATGGAATCCAGCAGACCTTCAATCAGGACCGGAATACCGGGGACCCAAACGCCGTAGGCGGCAGGATCAGGCTCTTCGCCAAAGGATTCAACCGTCGCTTTGGCTTCCTCATAGTCTTCCAGGGAAGCTTCGGCTATTTCAATGGCAAGGGTTTCTTCATCTTCGATTTCATATTCGAAGCTGCCGGTGGGAGCGCTGCCGTTTTCTTCTACGTAAGCGTCGTATCCGTCTACGATCAGGGCTGCATCGCCATAAGCTTCCGCATCCTCGTTGTAGGCTTTGCTGCCGATGCCGAGAAGGTGCCAGCCGTCTCCGAAGAGTCCGTCATTGGCCCAGTCGGTAGCAGCGGAGCCAACCGTTACCATGGAAATATAGTAGACCAGGAACATAACCACCACGAAAATCGGAAGACCCAGCCAGCGGTTGGTAACGATCCTATCGATTTTGTCAGAAGCGCTCAGCTGACCTTTATTCTGCTTTTTGTAGCAGCCCTTGATCAGGTTTGCAATATAGATATAACGTTCGTTGGTGATAATGCTTTCTGCATCGTCATCCATTTCTTTTTCGGCGGAGACGATGTCCTGCTCGATATGAGCCAGCGTGTCAGAAGGAATGTTCAGCTTGGCAAGCACTTTGTCATCACGCTCGAAAATCTTGATGGCGTACCAGCGCTGCATTTCTTCAGGAAGATCGTGGAGGCAGGCCTCTTCGATATGAGCCAGCGCATGCTCCACCACGCCTGCGAAAGTATGCATGGGAACCGTCTTGGGGCCTTCGGCAGCCTTGATCGCTGCTTCGGCAGCTTCCATAACGCCGTCGCCTTTAAGAGCGGAGATCTCCACCACCTTGCAGCCAAGTTCGCGGGACAGCTCCTTGATGTTTATTTTATCGCCGTTTTTGTTGACCACGTCCATCATATTGACGGCGACCACAACCGGAATGCCAAGCTCCGTCAGCTGAGTGGTCAGATAAAGGTTTCTTTCCAGGTTTGTTCCGTCTACGATGTCCAAAATTGCATCAGGACGCTGATCGATCAGGTAGTTACGGGCAACCACTTCCTCCAGCGTGTAAGGAGAAAGGGAGTAGATGCCGGGAAGGTCGGTGATGGTAACCCCATCGTGTTTTTTCAGCTTACCTTCTTTTTTCTCTACCGTAACGCCGGGCCAGTTGCCAACAAACTGATTGGAGCCGGTAAGCGCGTTAAACAGGGTTGTTTTACCACTGTTCGGGTTTCCTGCCAGCGCAATTGTGATACTCATGTTTTTCTCCTTTGTCTCTTATTCGATTTCGATCATCTGCGCATCCTCTTTACGGATGGACAGCTCGTAGCCGCGAACCGTTACTTCAACGGGATCCCCAAGAGGGGCAACCTTGCGTACATAAACCTCAACGCCCTTCGTGATGCCCATGTCCATGATCCGGCGCCTGACAGCTCCTTCACCATGAAGCTTGACCACCTTGACGGTATCGCCGATTCTGACATCTCTAAGTGTTTTCATATATGATCCTCCTTCTGAATGAATACATAGGTTCTGCAAATGTGAGCAGGGCGGCCTTTGATTAAACCATGATTTTTGCGGCCATTTCTTTACTGATGGCAATTCTGGACTCTTTTACTTTAGCGATGATATTTCCGTCCAGTTCGCTGATCAGAGTCACATCAGAGCCAACGACGAATCCCAGATTGTTTAAATGCTGTTTTACTTCAGCGCTTCCCCCAATCCTGAGGATCTGGTTTTCCTTGCCGACATCTGCCAATGTTAAAGGCATCATTGTTCTTCCTCCAATAACCGTGCATTAGGGGCGCCTAACCGGCGCCTGTAAAAATAGTTAGCCTGATCTAATCGAATATGATAAAAAATGGTTAGAATCTGCTAACCCAAATGCTTTTAAAAAGTTAGCAAATGCTAACTTCCGATTCTCTATTATATACAGCTAACTAAGTTTTGTCAATTGATTTTTTTCGGTTCTGGCAGCCTTCGCAGGCAGCGCTTCCCCCATCGCAGTAGGGGCATGCGCTGCCGTTTTTGTGATTCAGATAAATCCGCCTCACGGCGAAGCCGGCGGCCAGAACAATGGCTAGAATAATCAGGATATCAACAGGCCCCATCGCATCTTCCTCCATCAGACAATTCAGATAGGGTTTGTCTGATCCGATCCATCTGATCAGATCAGACCGGTTAGACAAGCCCGATCAGCAGGCCAATCAGCCGCACGAGCAGCGCGGCCAGCCAGGCAATCGCACACTGGAACAGGACAACGCCGATGGCCCAGCCTTTTCCCAGTTCTCTTTTGATGGATGCGATGGCAGCGACGCAGGGTGTATAGAGCAGGCTGAAGGTGAGCAGACAGGCGGCGGAAAGAGTGGTTAAAACGGCAGCAACACCGCCTTCCGCTCTAAAGACCACTTCCAGAATACTCACGACACTTTCTTTGGCCATAAAGCCGCTGATCAAAGAGGTGACAATCCGCCAGTCTCCCAGCCCAAGGGGCTTAAAAAGCGGGGAGAGGCTGCCGGCTAGCACAGACAGAATGCTTCCCTGAGAATCGGAAACCAGATTGAAATGGAAATCAAAGCTCTTCAAAAACCAGACGACGATGGTGGCAATCAAGATGACCGAGAAAGCCCGCTGGAGAAAATCCTTGGATTTTTCCCAAAGCAGCTGCAGCACGCTTCTGGGACTGGGCATGCGATAGTTGGGAAGCTCCATGACAAAAGGAACGGCCTCACCCTTAAACAGGGTCTTCTTAAAGAGGAGCGCAATCAGAATGCCGGTCAGAATTCCCAGAAAATACAGCGAGGTGTAGACAAGCCATCCCGATTTGGGGAAGAAAGCCCCGACAAAAAAGGCATAGATGGGAAGCTTGGCGGTGCAGCTCATGAAAGGCGTCAGCAGAATGGTCATTTTGCGGTCCCGTTCGCTGGGAAGGGTTCTGGTTGCCATAACAGCCGGCACGGTGCAGCCGAAGCCGATCAGCATCGGAACGATGCTTCGTCCGGAAAGACCGATTTTGCGCAGCAGCTTATCCATAAAGAAGGCCACTCTGGCAATGTAGCCGCTGTCTTCCAGAAGGGAGAGAAACAGAAACATCGTGACAATAATGGGAAGAAAGCTCAGCACGCTGCCGACACCTTCGAAAATGCCGTCAATTACCAGCCCGTGGATTACCTCGTTAACGCCCGCAGAAGACATGGCCCGGTCCACGATGTCTGTCAGCGCGCCGATGCCGGTCTCCAGAAGGCCCTGCAGAAAGGCGCCGATCACCTCAAAGGTCAGGAAAAAGACCAGGCCCATGATGAGAATAAAGACCGGAATGGCCGTATACTTGCCGGTAAGAATCTGATCCATCCTGCGGCTTCTGAGATGCTCCTTGCTCTCTTTCGGTTTAGTGACACAGCTTTCGCAGATTTTGCTGATAAAGGAAAAACGCAGATCGGCAATGGCGGCGCTGCGGTCCAGACCGCGTTCCGTTTCCATCTGAAGAACAATATGTTCCAGCGTTTCTTTTTCATTCTGATCCAGATCCAGCTGCTCGAGGATCAGCTGATCGCCTTCGATCAGTTTGGAAGCAGCAAAACGAACCGGAATGTCATGCTTCTCCGCATGATCTTCAATCAGGTGGCTGACCGCGTGAAGCGCTCTGTGAACCGCGCCGCCATAGGCTTTGGCATCACAAAAATCCTGGCGCTGTGGTCTTTCCTGATATTTGGCGATATGAATCAGGTGCCGGACCAGTTCATCCACGCCTTCGTTTTTCGCTGCAGAAATCGGAACCACGGGCACCCCGAGCTGGGCTTCCATTTTGTTGACATCAATGGAACCGCCGTTTCCGGTCACCTCGTCCATCATGTTCAGGGCTACGACCATGGGAATATTCATTTCCAGAAGCTGCATGGTCAGATACAGGTTCCGTTCGATATTTGTTGCATCTACGATATTGATCAGGGCTTTCGGCTTTTCTTTCAATACAAAATCCCTGGAGACCAGTTCTTCGCTGGAGTAGGGGGACATGGAGTAAATGCCGGGAAGATCGGTAATCGAAGTATTTTTCTTTCCGCGGATCATACCATCTTTTCGATCTACCGTAACTCCGGGGAAATTGCCCACGTGCTGATTGGCACCGGTTAACTGATTGAACAGGGTGGTTTTGCCGCTGTTCTGGTTGCCCACCAGTGCAAAGGTGAGAAGTGTTTCATCAGGCAGCGGATCGCCGGAGCCTTTTGGATGAAATCGTCCCTCCTCGCCCAGACCGGGATGCTCCACATGAAAATGATGATCATGGGAAGAACTCTTGTGATGGGTGCTTTCCCGGCTGTTTTCAGCCGTTTTGGAAGCATCTTCCACAGGCGTAATCTCAATTTTGGACGCATCATCCAGACGAAGCGTCAGCTCGTATCCATGTATTCTCAGTTCAATAGGATCTCCCATGGGCGCATATTGAACGACCGTGATTTCTGCTCCCGGGATGACGCCCATATCCAGAAAATGCTGTCTGAGCGCGCCTTCCCCGCCTACCACTGTCACAATACCGCTTTTGCCGATCTCCAAATCTTTTATCGTCATGTTAATCCTCAATGCGTGATGTATTTATGCATACAGATGGTGCATAAGCAGCTTCCGTGTCCCCGTGATGCACCTGGGTTCCGGGTTTCCGGAACAGGTATGGATCCTATGGCACGTATTCAGCCTATGCGCGCATACAATGTGCCTCCGCATGCACAACCTATATAGTATACCATTATTAAGGTAGAAACACAAGAATGGGATTATTCTTTTAGGGAGTTGACCTCTTTCATAAAGTATCTTATAATGTCTCTTTGGAAAGTTTTTTCATTTTCTCATTTTTTTATTATGGAAGTGGAGGTTTTCATGCCTGTAAAAATAGTAGCTGACAGCACCTGCGATTTATCAAAGGAACTGATCGAGCGATATGATGTTACAATTATTCCCCTTCATGTGGTTTTAGGCGACAAAGAATACAGCGACGGCGTCGATATTTCCCCGGAGCAGATTTATGCCTGGTCCGATGCCAATGGCAAAACGCCTAAGACCTCCGCGCCGTCCATTGACGAAGCAAAGAATGTCATTCGCGCCTTTACCGAAAAGGATCCGTCTCAGGAGGTGGTTCTGTTTACCATTTCCGCATCCATGTCGGCGACCAACAACATTCTCAGAATGGCTGCGGAAAATCTGCATGTGGAAGACAGAGTCTTTGTCATCGATTCCAAAAACCTTTCCACCGGGATCGGCCTGAGCGTCATTCAGGCCTCCATCTGGGCAAAGGAAGGAAAAAGCGGAAAAGAAATTGCCCAAGGGCTGGATGAGATGCTTCCTAAAGTAAGGGCTTCCTTTGTGGTCGATACCCTGGTGTATCTGCACCGCGGAGGACGCTGCAGCGGCCTGGCGGCCATGTTTGGAAGCGCATTCAAGATTCATCCGGAAATTGTGGTGGAGGATGGAGCCATGCATCCTTCCAGAAAGTACCGGGGCAAAATGGATGTGGTGACGGTTAAATATGCAAAGGATCTGGAAAACGCCCTGTTAAATGCGGTTCCGGACAGAGTCTTCATTACGCATTCCGATGCAGATGAAAAAACCGTTTCCCTTGTTCGTGACTATCTGAAGGGACTGAACTATTTTGATGAAATCCTGGAAACAAATGCAGGCGGCGTGATCGCCAGCCATTGCGGTCCGGGAACGCTGGGTGTTCTATTCGTATCCAAGTAACTTTTCAAAGAGGTTATGTTATGGTCGAGAAGAAGATGAGTAAGAACAAGGCCGGGCTGAAGACAAAAATCGAGCAGACCTTGAAAAAGCAGGCCAATGCAAAAATCGATGAATTTCTCGAAAGAGGAGACAGCCTGAAATACGGCGACTTTGTGCGGCTGGCCAAGGGCGCTGTTAAAACCGAAATTGACAAAAAGGTCCCACCTGCGCTTAAAAAAACCAAGGACCCCACCGGACTGGACAGTGTGCTGAAGCGTTCCAAAAACATAGGCGTTAAGGCAGCTGTCAAGGAAAGCTTCTCAGAAAAGCGGGCCCGCTCCAAAAAGAAGCGGCAGGCTAAAAAACAGGCTAAGCGCCGGGACAAGGCGTTTGGAATGGCCGCCTTTTTGCTGGCTCTTGGCGTTGGACTCGTCTATAAGCTGACCAGCAAGGTATAAGCGTTCTATATGGATCTGTCCTCCCGGTGTCAGATCACACGCAGCCTTTCTTACCACCGGGTATTTTGACTTGCAAGGAATCAATGATATGAAAATTTTATTTATCCGGCATGGTGATCCGGATTATGTTCATGATTCATTAACAGAAAAGGGCTGGCGTGAAGCGTCAGCCCTGGCTGATTTTATGGCTTCTGAAAACGGTCCTGGCCGTTTTGCGGATTCGTTTTACTGTTCTCCCTTGGGGCGCGCCAGGGATACAGCCTCTTTGACCCTGAAGGCTCTTGGCAGAAAGGCTGAGATTCTGGATTTCTTCCGGGAGTTTGATGTCAGAGCAAAGGATCCCCATACCGGAAAGGACCACGTAGCCTGGGACTTTTTCCCGGCTGACTGGACGAAGCAGATGGATATGTTCGATTTTGAAAGATGGCATCAGGCGCCGATCTATCAGTCGAATCCCCAGATCCCGGTCTACTATCAAAAGGTATGTCAGGGGCTGGATGATCTGCTTAGTGAGCACGGCTATGTGAGAGAAGGCTATCTATACCGGGCCTTGAATCCCAGCCACAAGCTGATTGTTGTTTTCTGCCATTTCGGCATCACCGGCATGCTGCTTTCTCACCTGATCAACGTGTCGCCTGCAGCGCTCCTTCATGGCGCTTTTGTCCCGCCTACCGGCATGACACTACTGGCAACGGAAGAGAGACAGGAGGGCTATGCGTCCTTCCGCATGCACTTTATGGGCGCCTGTCCGCACCTTTCAGCTGCGGGAGAACCCCTTTCCGGTTCAGGTCTTTTTAAAGAATGCTTCACGGATCCCTTCGAAAGGATCGGAACCATGATTTCGCCCCTGGAGCAGACCCCCGAGTGGCATCTTGACAGTCCCGTCAGGTTTGATAAATGATGATTCAGGACCGTTCCTACTATGCCTCTCACTATAAAGACGTTTGCCGGATTGCCCTCCGGGCCGGAGAGGTGATGGCCTCTCATGGCGCAGAAGCCTATCGGATTGAGGATACGGTATGCCGTATTCTGAAGACGACAGGCTTTTCCTATGCCGAGGCGCATGTATCCGTAACAGGACTGACCATCTCGCTGTCTGACGAATCCCTGGACCGGGAAGTCACCTTGATTAAACGCACCCAGAACAGAGGCTCCGATCTGTCTCAAATATCCTTGTGCAATGATATTTCCAGACGCTTCGTGGAGGGGCATTTATCGATTGAAGAAGCCTGGAACGAGCTGGAGAAGCTCCATGGACTGAGAAACTACCCAAGATGGATTTCTTTACTGGCTTATGGGTTTACCAGTTCGTTATTTACTTTGATGTTCGGCGGAAATCTGATCGATTCTCTGACCGCCTTTCCCATTGGTTTGGTGGTAGGGCTTGTTTCCTTTTTCCTGGGAAAGCTGAAAATCGGCGGCTTCATGCATGATTTTATCTGTTCGGTTTCCATTGGCGTTTCCTTTATCCTGCTGATCGGGCTGGCTAAAAATCCCGGACCGATTCTGTCCGGATCGATTATGCCTTTGGTTCCCGGCATGCTGCTGACGGTCGCCATCCGGGATTTGCTGAAGGGCGATTATATGTCCGGCCTTTCCCGGGGCATCGAAGCCGTGATCACCGCCGTTTCCATAGCAGCGGGGGTAGCGGTTGTGCTTCACATGTTTGAGGCATCCCATGGACCGATCTCCCTGACGGTTCCGGACAGGAGTATGGCCTTTCCCCTGTGGATCCTGCTTCAGGTTATCTATGCATTTACCTCTACCATCAGCTTTATTATTCTGTTCAATGCAGAACCAAAGCATCTGCTGCACTGCGGTGTGTGCGGCGCTCTTACCTGGTTTGTCTATTGCCTGCTCATCGATGGGACCGGCTATGGCATTTCCATCTTTGTTGCTGCCTTTGCTGCAAGTCTGATTGCCGTTCTCCTGTCCCGGCATGACAAGGCGCCGGTTACGATCTTCTTTACAGGCGGCATTCTCTGCCTCGTCCCCGGCGCAGGAATTTTCCGGACCATGTACTATATGGTGGGCCGCCAGATTATTGAAGGATCCGATCAGCTGCTTCTGACGCTGGAAACCGCCGGCCTGATTGCGATTGCCATGGCCATCGCCATGGCGGTTCTCGCGCCTTTTTTCCGCCGGGAAAGGGCTATCAAAAAGATCTCCCGTTAAAGGATAGTTTTAGAAGAAACTAACTTGACAGACTTAGAGAAAGACCGTATAATAATTGTGCATTTCAGCTCTGTTTTGTTCTCGGAATGAGAATTCTCAAGAAGAGAATTCCCGGAAGGCCATAAGGCTTTCAGAGTGGGTTAATAAAGCAGGTACGTTTCCTGTGTGAATCGGGCAGAAGCCTGAAAAACCTTACAACAAAATAACCAGATCAGATATCTGAAGATATCGGCCTTGCCGCTGAAGCGGGAGAGACTGCGTATGACCGTCTGCCATATGCGCTGTCTCTTTTTGGAATTTCCAAACAAGGCCGAATTGTTTTAAACAAAGGAGATTATCATGTCAGAACAATCCATCCGAATTCGCAAAATTGTCTATGCAGCCGTGTGCATCGCGCTGGCGCTGGTGCTTCCGCTCTTGCTTGGGCAGGTGCAGATTTTTATGCAGGGTGTCTCACCGATGCATATTCCGGCGCTCTTGTGCGGCCTTGTCTGCGGACCGGTCTATGGCGTGGCGGTCGGGTTTATTTGCCCCATCCTTCGTTCCGCGATTTTTTCCATGCCGGTCATGTATCCCACGGCGCTGGCCATGGCTTTTGAGCTGGCTGCTTATGGTCTGCTCACGGGACTGTTTTATCAGGTATTTCATAAGCTGGGTTTCTGGCCCAGAGTATATCTTTCTCTGATCCTTGCCATGATTCTAGGCCGTTTTGTGGGAGGAATCGCCCAGGCAATCCTTCTTGGCATCAAAGGAGAAGGGTATTCTCTGTCGATGTTCGCCACCGCCTATTTTGCCAAGACCAGTGTCGGTATGGTGGTCCATCTGATTGTGATTCCGGCCGTTTTCTTTGCCTTGAAGAAAGCCGGCCTTCTGATCGAAAACGGAAAAAAGGAGGCCTGATAAGATGCATATGGCAGATGCGCTCCTCAGCCCTGCTGTGGGAGGTGTAATGATTGCCGCCAGCGCTGCGGCGGCCGGATACAGTGTTCATAAGGTTGTGAAGGATCCGGATTTTAAGCAGAAAATCCCGGCCATGGGCGTTATGGGCGCCTTTGTGTTTGCTGCCCAGATGATTAACTTCACCATTCCCGGCACCTGTTCTTCCGGTCATCTGTGCGGTGGTCTTCTGTTAACAGCCATACTCGGTCCCTATGCAGGATTTTTAAGCATGATCGGCGTCCTGCTGATTCAATGCCTGTTCTTTGCCGACGGCGGACTGCTCGCCATTGGCGCAAATGTATGGAACATGGCTTTTTATGGCTGCTTTGTCGGCTCTCTGATCTGGAGCGCTTTTATGAAGAAAGGCGTATCCAAGGCACGGATTATCCTTGCCTGTGTCATCGGAAGCGTCGTGACGCTGCAGATGGGTGCTTTTTCTGTTACCCTTGAAACACTTCTTTCAGGCGTTACCGAGCTTCCTTTTGGAACCTTCCTGGGGGCGATGCTTCCCATTCATCTGGCGATCGGATTTGTGGAAGGCCTGATTACAGCCGCCGTGCTTTGCTTTGTTCATCAGGTGCGTCCAACGCTTCTGTGGAATGTGGAAAATGCAGGCGAGGAAGCGAGATTCTCATACAAAAAAACACTGGCTGTTCTGACCTGCGCCTTCCTTTTGATAGGCGGAGGACTTTCCTTGTTGGCATCCTCCTATCCGGACGGACTGGAATGGTCGATCGAAAAGCTCACCGGCGATACGGAGCTGGAAGGAGAGGAGACCGGTGTATACGAGACAGCTTCAAGGGTCCAGGAATCCACATCTTTCCTGCCCGATTATGCGTTTAAAAATTCGGAAAGCGCTGCCGGCACGACGGTTTCAGGTGTGGTCGGCTGTCTGGTTACCTTTGGCGTTCTGGCCGGAGCCGGCGCATTAATGAAAATCAAGGGCAGAAAGAAAACGGCATAAATGAACAGGCTGGACGATGCACTGAATACCGTACAGAGGATGGAGCATGGGAAGAGAGAACTTCCTTTTTCCTGTGTACATCCTCTCGCTCTTTTTCTGACGGCAGCCGTATTTTTGGTTCTGCTGACTTCAATCCCGAAAAACCGGCTTGACCTGGTATTGGCAATGGGCGTGTGGGTGTATCTCTATGCGCTTCTGGGAAAGATGAGCATCGGTGAAATCCTGAAAAAACTATGGGCTTTATTTGCGCTTCTTTTTCTGGTTGGAATCGCGAATCCCTTTCTGGACAGAAAGGTTTTGTTCTCCTTGGGCACCATTCCAATCACCTCGGGGATGATCTCCATGCTGGTGCTGTTTCTGAAAGGCGCGCTGGCCCTGATCTTTGCCTCTTTTTTGGCATCCTCGGCCGGCATGGCCGGGATTTTGTCAGCGCTTTCCATGCTGCATCTGCCGCCGGTTCTGATTAATGTGATCTACCTGATTTACCGGTATCTTTCTCTGATGCTCAGAGAGGCTTCCCTTGTGTGGACAGCCTACCGCCTTCGCGCGCCGGGGCAGAAGGGGATTCACTTTGGAACATGGGGATCTTTGGTGGGCATGATGCTGATCCGCAGCATGGACCGGGCTGCAAGGCTGTATCAAAGCATGGAGCTAAGAGGATACAGACCTCAGACAGCTTTTGTCACCCGGGGCCGGTTTGATCAGAAGAGTCTGCTGTATCTGGCGGTTTGCCTTGCTACGCTCCTGCTGGTCCGGTTTGTTCCTGTTTTTTCGTTTATAGGTTCTTTTATGGTTGATTGATCGATGAGTTTATTGGATGTAAATCGGGTTTCTTTTTCCTATGTGAAAGGAAAGCCTGTGCTGAAGAACGTCACCTTCTCCGTGGAAGAAGGCGAAACGGTTGGCATTATCGGAGCAAATGGGGCCGGAAAATCCACCCTTTTGAAACTTCTGGTGGGCCTTCTGTTCCCGGATCCCATGGCCGGGACAGCCATGGAAGACGGATGGATCTCGGTGGATCATCAGCAGGTTACGCCCAAAAGCCTGAGCCGGATTCGTCAGCAGATCGGATACGTGTTTCAGGACTCGGATATACAGCTGTTTATGCCTACGGTAGCTGAAGACGTAGGCTTTGCACCGAAAAATTACGGTTTTTCGAAGCAGGAGGTGGCGCAGAGGGTTACCCGGGCGCTTCAGATGACCGGGACGTATGAGCTGCGGGACCGATCCTGCCTGGAGCTCTCGGGCGGACAGAAAAAACTGGTTTCATTGGCAACGGTGCTGTCCATGAGTCCGCCCCTTTTGATTTTCGATGAACCGACGAGCGCGCTTGATCCGAAGAACCGCCGTCTGGTGATGAATGTCTTTCGCTCTTTGCCGGAAACCAGAATGATCGTGTCTCACGATCTGGATCTGGTGCTGGATTTATGTAACCGCGTGATTCTTCTTTGTGATGGTAAAATCGTTCGGGATGGTAACGCCAGGGATATATTGTCAGATGAGAATCTGCTGGAAGAAAACGGACTGGAGCTTCCCCTCAGGCTTCAGAAATAACCACAGGCGAGGGCGCAAAGGGGAGCTTTGAAAACGGAGTCTCCCCCGGCAAAACGGAGGTAACACATGAAAACACTGTATATTGACTGCAGTATGGGCGCAGCCGGAGATATGCTGACCGCTGCGCTGCTGGATCTTTCCCCTTTGAAGGCGGCTTATACAGCCAGGCTGAACGCTCTGCGCATTCCCGGCGTCAAATATGAACTGTCCCGCAGTGTGAAATGCGGCATTACCGGTTCTCATATGAGCGTCACCGTGGACGGCGTGGAAGAGGATGAGCACATGCATGATCACGATCACGAGCATCATCATGACCACGATCACGACCACGAGCATCATCACGACCACGACCATGATCACGACCATGAGCATTCCCATGGCGGACACACCCATACCCATACCGGCATGCACACCATCGAGCATATTGTCTGGGACCTGCATCTGCCCGAGCAGGTAGAAAAAGATGTTCTGGCCGTATATCAGATTATCGCGGAAGCGGAATCAAAGGTTCATGGCGCGCCCATCAGCCAGATTCATTTTCATGAGGTGGGTACCATGGATGCGGTGGCCGATGTGGTGGCGGTTTGCTATATGCTTTATACCCTGAAGCCGGATCAGATTATCGCCAGTCCCATTCATGTGGGCAGCGGCACCGTGCGCTGCGCTCACGGTATTCTCCCGGTGCCCGCACCCGCGACAGCCCTCATTCTTCAGGGACTGCCCATTTACAGTACGGAACTGAAAGGGGAGCTTTGCACCCCCACTGGAGCGGCCCTCTTAAAGCACTTCGTCACCCGGTTTGGCCAGATGCCGCCCATGAGCGTCTCATCCATTGGCTACGGCATGGGTAAAAAGGACTTTGAACGCGCCAACTGCGTGCGCATAATGCTGGGAGAAACCTTTGAGCTGAACGGCTCCGGCGCTGAAGCTGCCGCAGACAATGGCCGGCTTGCCGATACCCGCAGCACAGAAGGCATCGTTCAGAACGAAAACCAGGCGCCGGACGGCTTCGCTGCGAAAAACTATGTGCCCGATGGAAAAACGCCGGAGGATGTGGTGCTGGAGCTTTCCTGCAACGTGGATGACATGACGGCTGAGGAAATCGGCTTTGCCATGGACCGGCTCTTTGAAGCAGGCGCATCAGAGGTATACACCATCGGTATCGGCATGAAGAAAAACCGTCCGGGAACCCTGCTTCGCGTCATTTGCGGTGAAAAATCAAAACCCGCTTTGGTGCGCGCTTTGTTCAAATATACAACCACAATCGGCGTCAGGGAAGCCGTCACCTACCGCAATGTTTTAAACAGAGAATTCCAGACCATCGAAACCCCCTACGGCCCTGTCAGAAAAAAGAGCGTTTCTGGCTACGATGTCAACCGATATAAATACGAATTCGACGATCTTTCCCGCATCGCCAAAGAGCAGGGCATGAACCTGCAGCAAGTCAGAAAAATAGTCCAGGATCTTGACCAGAATAATTCTTGAAAAAACGGTTCGGGTCCCGTTCATCTTTTGGACAGAACAGCTATCTTGAATGATCAGAGTAGTGGAGCCTCTTATGCTCTTAGAAAAGCTCGCCGGCAAGGCCTGAGGGCGTCTTTTTCTAAGAGCATAAGACGCTCTTTTTCTTGCTTTCCATCCTCTTCTGTAGTATAATCTTCATTTGGACTTTTAAAGAGAAGAGGTAAAACAAACTATGAGTTCGCTTCTTGCTACAGCATTTTCACTATTTGCCGGGCTGATGATGACCCGAATTTTCAAAAAACTGAATCTGAAGCTGCCGGATGTGACAGCCTTTCTGATTGCCGGTGTAATAGTCGGCCCCTATCTGCTTGGCGCCCTCGGGGTGCCCGGCCTCGGCTTCCGCTCCATGGAAGAGGTGGAGTCCGTCAGCGTGATTACAAAGGTAGCGCTTGGCTTTATCGCATTCGATATCGGAAATGAATTCCGCCTTGCGCAGCTGAAGCACACAGGAAAGACAGCCACGATCATCGGTATTATACAGGCTGTTATGGCCGCTCTTTTGGTAGACATAGCCCTGGTTCTTTTGTATTTTGCATTAGGACCGGAGGTGCTTCCGCTGCCGGTGGCCATCACCCTTGGCGCCATTGCATCCGCCACAGCCCCTGCGGCAACCCTGATGGTCGTCAGACAGTACAAAGCAAAAGGTCCCCTGACGGATCTTCTGCTTCCCATCGTTGCATTGGACGACGCGGTAGGTCTGGTTGTTTTTGCGGTATCCTTTGGCGTGGCACAGGCCATCGACGGCGGCAGCATCTCCGTGATATCTGTAGCGGTAAATCCGCTGCTGGAGATCATATTCTCTTTGCTGCTGGGCTCTGTTATGGGTACTGTCCTGACTGTCCTGGAGAAACTGTTCTTCTCCAACTCCAACCGTCTGTCCCTGACCATCGCCTTTGTTATTATGACCATTGCCTTATCCTCCATGGAATTCTCCCTGGGCGGCGGTGTGAAGATCGCTTTTTCATCCCTGCTGGTCTGTATGATGCTGGGAACGATTTTCTGCAACCTCAGTGAGTATTCCGTAGATATCATGCAGCGTTCCTCCAAATGGACGGCACCGGTTTATGCTGTCTTCTTCGTGATTTCCGGCGCGGAGCTGGAGCTTTCCGTTTTCAAGGATCCCATGACCATCATCATCGGTCTGGTCTATATTCTGGTCAGATGTCTGGGAAAATACTACGGTGCGCATTTCAGCTCAAAAGCTATGCATTGCTCCGACGATGTGGTCAAATACCTGGGAGTTACGCTTTTCCCCCAAGCCGGCGTAGCGCTGGGCATGGTCGTTTCCGCCCAGGCGTTGGGATCGGCCTACGGCAGCATGGTGCGCAATATTATCCTTTTCAGTGTGCTGGTCTATGAGCTTGTCGGACCTATGCTGACCAAATGGGCCCTCGGCAAGGCCGGGGAAATTCCCACCAAGGGTTCGGACACAGAACACCGTCAGCGTTTCCAGAAAAAAGAGAAAATTTCAAAACACGCCTGATCCTTTTTTCGGAGCAGCATGGGTCGGAAGGTGCTTTTTACTTGATGTTTCCTGCAAATCATGGTATGCTAAGATAAAATTGCCAGAAGTTGGGATGATCTAACTACGAAGACCGTTTTTCCATGATTCGTAACTGCAGGAAAGGAAGAAGAAGCGATGGTTACCAAACGCACTGATTATATCAGCTGGGACGAGTATTTTATGGGCATTGCCAAGCTGGCTGCCATGCGGTCCAAAGATCCGGGCACACAGGTTGGCTGCTGCATTGTCGGGCAGGACAACAAGATTCTTTCCATTGGCTACAATGGTTTGCCTATGGGATGCTCTGACGATGAATTTCCCTGGGCCAGGGAAGGAAAAGACCTGGAAACCAAATACTTTTATGTGACGCATGCGGAACTGAACGCCATTTTAAACTATCGCGGCGGATCTTTAGCCGGCGCCAAGCTCTATGTGTCGCTGTTCCCCTGCAATGAATGCGCAAAAGCCATTGTGCAGGCCGGCATCCATACCGTTATTTACGAAAGCGACAAATATGCCGATACCGACAAAACCATTGCTTCTAAAATGATTCTTAAAGCAGCCGGCGTAAATCTGGTACCGTATCAAAGCTCCGGAAAAGAACTGACAATCACTATTTAACTCCAAAGGAAACTATTTATGAACAGATTTCGAAAGGTATCACAGCTGGCGCTTTCCCTCAGCCTGATTCTTGTCTTGTTTATGGGGATGGTGCCTGTAAAAGCGGATGAAACGGAAGATCAGCGCTTTGAGCAGTGGATGATGGATGAATGGGTAGAAACCATGGAATCCGACTATCTCAATATGCATTTTTCCGTCAAGGATTATCGTGCCTACGGCATTGAAAAGCCGGAAGTAACCCTGGGCACCATTAACAAAGAAGACTACCAGGAAGCCGTCACCGAATGTCAGGAGACCATGGCGGAAATGGAAGCCTTCAACTACGATGCCCTCTCCTACGAAAACCAGGTAAGCTACGATGTCTATCACTTTTATCTGGAACAGATGGCCGTATTAAACGCATACCCCGAGTTCGAGGAAATGTTCAATCCCTACAATGGCTATCTGACCAACGCCGTTACGAATTTCACCGAATTTGTTTTCTATGAAAAAGAAGACATCGAAGATTATCTGACCCTCATTGCCGACTATCCAAGGCTCATCGGAGAAATGTGGACATTTACCGAGGAGCAGGCAAAAGAAGGTTATTTCATGCCGGACGTCACGCTGGATGAGGCCCTTACCGAAATCCAGGAATTCGTGGACAAGGGCGTGGAGAATCCGCTGATTGTCATCTTCTCCGAGAATGTAGATGCCTTCGAAGGCCTTACCGATCAGGAAAAGGCCGACTATAAATCCAGAAACAACGAGATTGTGATCAACCAGGTGCTGCCTGCCTATACGGACACCGCTTCCAAACTTGAAACCCTCCGCGGCAGCCGCCAAAATGATCTGGGCATCTGCGGCTATCCCGGCGGCGAAGCATACTATGAAGCCCTGGCCAAATATCAGTCCAGTATCAGCATGTCGCCGGAAGAAATGTATGACTTCTGCGAAGAGGCCATGGACAACCTGATTCCCTATTACCGCAAGATTTACTCCAAATATGGCGGATCCGGAGAAACTGCGGATGTTTCCTTCGAATCAGCAGAAGAAATTCTGGACTATCTCTCCACCCATCTGTCTGCTTTTCCTCAGGGACCGGATGTGAAATATACCGCCTCTTACCTGGATAAAAGCATCGAGAATCCTTCCATAGTGGCCTACTATCTGACGCCGCCGCTGGACGAGATCACCAATAATGTGATCAAAATCAACGGCTCGCTGACGGAAGAGAGCATGACGGATCTTTATATGACCCTTTCCCATGAAGGCTATCCCGGCCATCTGTATCAGTTTACCTGGTATATGGATAAAAACCCGGCGCCCCTTCGCTGCGCGGTTTCCGTTATGGGATATCAGGAGGGCTGGGCCATGTACGTGGAAAACCTGCTGATCCGCGAATCCGGACTGGATGAGTTTTCCTACACCGACGCCGAAGTGAACAATTACTATGGTTATGTGTACAACGCCTTGATGGAAATCGGTATCAACGGCCTGGGCTGGACAGTAGATGATTTCCTTGACTTCCTCAACGCTGACGGTCCCTACTATACCATGGAGGATGCGCAGGATATCTATGATAACCTTCGTTCCATGCCCGGCACCATGCTTGCCTATGGATTTGGCGATGCCTACTTTATGACCCTCAGGGCCATGACCCAAAAAGCCATGGGCCAGTACTTCGATGAGGTGGCTTTCCACGAAGTGCTGCTGAAAAACGGCCCGCGGCAATTTGAAATCATCCGTCAGGATCTGGAACGGTATATCGCCTCCCAGGGATATAAGGTGCCGACAACCTACAAGGCTTACGAGATCGAACTGAACGGCGTTCCCCAGGTGGAAAAGGGAGAGCCGGTTCCGGAAGATGAGCTATCTGAAATCGAGTATCAGACAGACGAGGAATATGAAGGGGTTTATCCCGATCCTTATCAGGATCCCGGCGCCAGCATGGATGAGCTGTTTAACGCCTATGGCGGCGGATCGATGGGCGACCTGATTCCTTCTTCCGTAAAGACCATGCTGATTATTGGTCCCATCGTGGGTCTGCTGGTTGTGGCCGGAGGCATTATCTGGGCCGTGATCATATCCAAAAAGTATAAACATTAACTGACCGGTTTACAAAAGCGCAGCCCTGAAGGCTGTTAGAAACGCAGGGAGGTAATCAGAAAGAGAAATCGCAGAAACAGGGATTTCTGCAGCTTTTATGGTTGCCTGCCTGCGTTTTTATTTGCCCCGAAAACAGTTAGTTTTTATTTTTATTAAAAAGGAGAAACAAGTTATGAAGTATTTTCTGGACAGCGCCAAGCTGGATGAAATCGATCTGGCTTACAGAACCTTTGGAATCGATGGAATCACCACAAATCCCCGGCATATTATGGCCAGCGGAAAACCCTTTCTGACAGCCATCCATGGAATTGCCGACTGGGTAGAAGCGCATGATCTATCCGGGATCGATCGGTTCCCCGTGTCCGTGGAGGTGAATCCCCATCTGGAGAGCGCCAAGGATATGGTTAAGGCGGCGAAGGAAATTGCTCCCATCAGCAAAAACTTTGCTATTAAGATCCCCTGCACCGTTGAAGGCGTTTCTGCTGCCAGAGAGCTGGAGAAAGAAGGAATCCGTACCAACCTTACGCTGGTATTCTCACCCTCCCAGGCGATCTGGGCCGGCCGGATGGGTTCGCTTTTCGTTTCACCCTTTATCGGCTGGAAGGAAGCCAACGGAGAGGACTGCAGAAAATACATTCAGGATATCGTTACGATTTACCGCAATTACGGATATTTGGGGAAAACACAGATCATCTGCGCCGCCATCCGCACACCGAAGCAGATGGTTGACTGCGCCGTCGCCGGAGCGGATATCATCACCACCGGCCTGGATGTTTATCTGGAGAGCATGAAACATGCCTACACCACCCAGGGCATCGGAACCTTCTGTCAGGCCTGGGATAACACAGCCGTTTGATAAGCTAAGGGCAATAGAAAGGGGAAAGCGTAGGATGAAGATTGGGTTTATCGGTCTGGGTATTATGGGTGAAGCCATGTGCGGCAACATCATACGCAAACATCCTGATCAGGTGCTGATCTATGACATTGATCAGGATAAAGCAGAAAAGCTCTATCATATGGCCGTGGAGGAGGGGCGCTCCAATGTCCGGGTGTGCAAGGATCACCGGGAACTGGCAGCTGCATCGGATATGATTATTTCCATGGTTCCAAAGTCAGAGCATGCCAGAAGCGTGTATGAAACGATTCTTCCTGAACTGAATGCGGATAAAGTCTGCATCGACATGAGCACCATCGATCCGTCGGTTTCGGTGGAGATTTCCCGCATGGTTAAGCAGACGGGAGCAGATTTTGCCGATGCGCCGGTGGTCAAGTCCAGACCGGCGGCGGAAAAAGGCGCCTTGGGCATCTATGTGGGCTGCGAGGAGGGAACCTTTGACAAAATCCTGCCGGTTCTCTCTTATATGGGCGAAAACATTATCCGGATGGGAGACAATGGAAATGGTCTTGTGATGAAAATCTGCCACAATGCCCTGGTATCCCAGATCCAGAACGGCGTCAATGAAACCGCTTCTCTGGCAAAAGCAGCAGGCATCGATGTGCTTACCTTTGCGAAAGCCATCTCCTATGGCGGCGGCCAGAACTTTTACCTGGACAGCAAGAAAAACGTGATCGAACAGGAAGACTTCAAGGCCGCTTTTTCCATCGAAAATATGCACAAGGATGTCCATATCGCGCTGAATCTGGCCGAAGAATATGGGGTATATATGCCCGGTGAGGAAAATGCGGTCAGAGTATATGATCAGGCTATGGAAAAGGGCTATGGCAAAGAGGATTTCTCGGCCACCATCAAGGTTGTCAGGGAGGGTAAGAAGGCCTAATGAAGGATCAGAATTTTCGCATTCTCTATCTTCCCATCGGAGTGGGAACCTATCATATGGAAACCGCTCATGCCGCCTTTGAAGCGTCCCGAGAGCTTCTTCTGAAGCTGTTTGGGGAAGAGGTGACGGTCCCGGAGGACATTCTCTTTTCCCCGCAGGCGGTAAAGCAGCAGCTTTCCTCAGCCGATCCCGATCTGGTGATTCTTCAGAGTATTACCTTTGCCAATGCTGCTTATATGGCGGAAGCGCTGCGCGCCTATGAAGGCCCTCTGGCCCTGTGGACCCTCAGGGAACCCGTAGGCGAACCCGGCGGGCGCCTGAAGCTCAATTCCCTAACCGGAACCTTCTCAGCAGCGAATACCTATCATCAGATCCGGCAGGATGCCCCTTTGCTGGTGTTCGGCGGGACCGATGAGCCCGAAACCGCTGAAACTCTCCTTCGCATCAGACGCGCAGCGATGGTCAAAAAGGCGCTGCGGGCGCTTAAAATCGCCCAGATCGGCCATACGCCGGAAGGCTTTGGCTTTGGCCGAGGACTGGATGCGGAGCTCCAGAAAACCTTTGGGGCCGCGCTGGTTTCCATTGAAGCCAGGGAGTTGATTAAAAAAGCAGAGGCTCTGAAGGATGAGGATGTGGCTTCCGCCAGGGATGAGGCTGCCTCCTGGATGAAGGGGCTGGATCAGATGCCGGCTCAGAACGTAAAAGACTATTACCGGCTGCAAAAAGCCTATCAGGACTTTGCAGAGGAAAATCATATCGGCGCGCTCTCCTCCAGATGCTGGCCGGACTTCTTTGTGGAATACGGAACCCCTGTGTGCAGCGTGCTCTCTGTGCTGAACGCCATTGGAATTCCATCTGCCTGCGAAGCCGATACCTACGGAGCGCTCAGCATGTGGATCGGACAGAAGCTGTCCGGCGAGGCCGCCTTTTTCGGCGATCCGGTGGCGCTGTCGGAAGAGGAAAACACCCTCACCTTCTGGCACTGCGGTATGGCAGCATGCTCTCTGGCCAAAGAAGAAGAGGGAGCCTGTGTGGGCGTTCATCCCAACCGCAAAATCGGTCCCACCATGGAGTTTGGAACCAAGGCCTGTGAAAAGGCTACGATCCTTCGGATCGGAAAAGACAGAAACGGCGCCTTCAGACTTTTGGCCATCTCCGGAGAGGTGCTGGATAAACCCAGACAGTTTCTTGGCACATCCTGTGTGGTGCGTCTGAATGCGCCAGTCAGGGATACCGTCGCAAACCTTCTGAAAGAGGGCTGGGAACCCCACTATGCCGTCATTTTTGGCGATGTGGCGGAAGAAATCCGAATGCTGGGCGATATGCTGCAGCTTCCGGTGACTGCGGTGACGGCATGATGACCCGAAAAAACATTCTTCTGACCCTTGGCTTAGGAAAAGCCTCTTTCCCGATGGAGAAGGGAAGCTTTGAATATATCGACAATCTGCAGGAAAAAAAGAACGTTTCTCCGGACCAGATCGAAATTGGTTTTGCCAAAGACAGCTTTCGTGAGTTTGTGATCCGGATCCGGCCGCAGGAGAGCAAATGGAACCGCTTCTACCTGCAGATTCCCACGGATCTTCTGGCAGGGGCCCTATCCACTGATCCGGATGACTCTGCGCAAACAGCGGAATCTTCAGAATCCGGTGCAGGTGAGGAAGAGCGCTTCTACGGAACAGGAGAAACCTTTTCGGAATTTGATCTGGCAGGCCAGAAGGTAAGGGTCTGGGTAGCGGAGCATCAAAATGCCAAGCGGATCGCCCGCAAACTGGAGCTCTGGGAGAAGAACGGCCCTGAGCCGGATCGGACATGGCCTTTTTCCGATTACGAAACCTATTATGCCCAGCCGACCTTCATCAGCAGCCGGAAATACTACCTTCACGTCGATAGCACCGCCTATGTGGGCTTCGATTTTACAAAACCAGGCTGGGTCGGCGTTGAACTGAGAGAAAACGCGCCCATTTATTTCGGCCGCGCGGATTCCTTTGAACAGCTGTCCTGGCTGCTTTCGGAGCGTCTCGGACGCCAGCGGGTTTTGCCGGACTGGACGAGAGAGGGCGTGATTCTTGGCATCGAAGAGGGACCGGATCATATCGACGAGCTGATCGGAAAGGTTCGTGACGCGGGTACAAAGGTGGCCGGCATCTGGTCACAGGACTGGTGCGGATGCCGAAGAACAGGCTTCGGTTATCAGGTTATGTGGAACTGGCACTATGATGCGTCTCTCTATCCGGAGCTTCCCACGAAAATCGCGCAGTGGAGAAAGCAGGGCATCCGTTTCCTGGGCTATATCAATCCCTTCATGGCGATTGAAAAAGAGCTGTATGCCTATGCATCCGCGCATGGATACTGCGTGAAGGATAACCAGGGGAAGGACTATCTGGTGACCATCACCACCTTCCCGGCTGCCATGATCGATCTGACCAATCCTCAGGCTTACGAGTGGTACAAAAAGCTCATCAAAGAAAACATGATCGGAATCGGCATGGCCGGCTGGATGGCGGATTTTGGCGAATATCTGCCCACGGACTGTGTGCTGTATTCAGGAGAAGACCCGGAAAAGCTTCACAACGACTGGCCTGCCATCTGGGCAAAGCTGAATCAGGAGGCTGTTTTTGAATCCGGCGCGGAAGACGAAGTGTTTTTCTTTACCCGGGCGGGCAGCGCCGGCACGATCCGCTATTCCAGCATGATGTGGAACGGCGACCAGCATGTCGACTGGTCAGAGGATGATGGAATTGGATCCGTCATTCCAGCAACCCTTTCCCTGGGCTTAAGCGGATATGGCCTAACCCATTCCGATGTGGGCGGCTATACCACCATGGGCCCCATGACCAGAGGAAAAGAGCTGCTGATGAGATGGGAAGAGATGAATAGCTTTTCCCCTCTGATGCGTTCCCACCCGGGCAATCAGCCATCGCGCAGCATTCAGTTTGACGCGGATGATGAACTGATCGCCCATCTGGCTCTGTGCGTCAAACGCTATACGCTGCTTGCGCCGTATCTGAAAGCGCTGGAAGTGGAAAATGCCGAAAAAGGCATTCCGGTGATGCGCCCATTGTTCTATTACTATGACGAGAAGGAAGCCTATGAGGAAAAATTCGAATACCTCTTAGGCCGGGATCTTTTGGTTGCGCCGGTCATCCATCAGGGCGAAACGAAAAGACAGTTATACCTTCCCCAAGATCAGTGGGTCCACCTCTGGACAGGCGACATTTATGAAGGCGGAACGATAGCCGTGGAAGCCCCCATAGGCCGGATTCCTGTCTTTTACAGGAAAGGAAGTCCTTGGCGCGCATGCTTCGAAAGTCTTAGCGCAGGACAATAAAAATAAAGGAGAAAGGATCTATCATGGAAAAGAAGAACGGCAAGCTCACCAAAATGAATGTCATCGGCTACGCCCTGGGCGATATGGGCGGCGTCATCACCTTTGGCACCATCGGTTCATTTCTGCAGATGTTCTATACGGATATTCTGCACATCTCACTGGCGAAAATCACAGTCCTGATGCTGATTGCCCGCATATGGGATGCCATCAACGATCCTCTCTGCGGCGCGCTGATCGACTCAAGAAAGCCCACCAAATGGGGCCGCTTCAGACCTTATGTCATGTGGTTTTCCGTGCCTCTGGCTATCGCCTTTATTCTGGCCTTTTTCAAAATCCCCGGCTTAAGCGAAAATCAGTATCTGATTTATGCCTATGTCACCTATATTCTTTACGGCATGCTCTATACAGCCGTCAATATCCCCTATGGATCCATGGCTTCCGCCATGACCAATGACCTGAAGGAGCGCTCCAATCTTTCCGTTATCCGTTCGCTGGGCGCAGGCTTCGGATCGGCTCCCGGCCAGATTCTGCTGCCGCTTTTCGTCTATTCAACCGCAGTGGACACCGGCGCGAAATATCTGGACGCCTCCAAGCTGCAGACCGGCGTGATTTTGCTGGCGGGCTTTTCCCTGATTGTATTCTTTGGCTTCTTCAAGCTGACCAGGGAATATATCCCGGCCCCGGAGCATCAGGAAAAAGAAAATGTCCTGAAGACCTTCGGCACCCTTCTGAAAAACCGTCCGTTTATGATGCTGTGCCTGGCTTCCATGCTCCTCATTGCCGGATCCATGTACACCCAGACCATCTTCAACTACCTGTTTAAGAACTACTTTGAAACCCCCGGGCTGTTTGCGCTGGTGACGGTCTTTAACTACATTCCCATGCTGGTGCTGATGCCCTTTATGGGAAAATTCGTCCAGAAATTCGGCAAGAAGGAAGTCTGCTCCTTCGGCAGCATCTTTGCCGCGCTGGCATTTTTGATTCTGTTTTTCCTGAAGACAAAAAGCCCTTATGTCTTTCTGGCCGTCAATTTGATTCTCGGCTTCGGCCTCTCTTTCTTTACCCTGGAGGTCTGGGCGATGGTTACGGATGTCATCGACCACTATGAGAAGGTAACCTATCGGCGCAGCGAAGGTACCACCTATGCCAGCTTCAGCTTCTTCAGAAAGCTGGGTCAGACCCTGGCGGGTATCGGCGCTTCCATGGCCCTTGCCGCCGTCGGCTATGTGACCACGGAGGGAACCATGGTGCAGAGCGAGGCCGTCAACGAGGGCATATATAAGATTGCCACCCTTGTGCCTTTCGTCATGTATCTGTGCATGTTCCTGCTGCTGCAGTTCGGATACCCGCTGACAAAGAAGGCGGTGGAGGAGCTGCGCATGGAGCTGGATGCAAGAAAGTAAAGACGGCAGCGGCATCGGCTGCTTTGGAACGCTTTAGTAAGAACTTCTTCTGCAGATTGCGCTGAAAAAAGGCGCAATCTGTTTTTTTGCAGCTGTTTTTTTCAGGGAACAGCTGCCTGTCAGATTGCGCCGATTGTTTACAAATGGTATTTGCGGATGACGTTCCGGTATTCGTCCAGAACGTTGTCAACGAGCGTGCTCCAGGGAATGGGAATGGTTTCCTTGGCCTTTTGTCCGATGCTCTCCAGGCGCTTCGGATCGGAGAGGGCATCCTCGATGGTTCTGGCAAGATCGGCGGGATCGTTTTCACAGAGGAAACCGTTGATGCCATCTGTCATGCCTTCTGCAGCGCTGGAGCCCTTGACGACAATGGAAGGGGTTCCCATGGCGGCAGCTTCGCGGGTGACGAGACCTGACGTATCATAAAGGGAAGGAAACAGGAAGAGGGAAGCGCGGGCATAAAGGGCGTTAAGCAGATCGTGATCGGTCAGATGGCCGGTAAAGATAACCTTTTCGCCAATGCCCAGCTCCTCTGCCAGCTTTTTGATTTCTTCTTCGTGAGGCCCCTGACCGGCCAGCATCAGTCTAAAATCCTTCTCGGGATGTGCTTTGGCTAAAATGGCGCAGGCCTGCAGGGTGGTGCGGAGATTCTTTTTCCAGTTGATCTGCCCCGTATATAACAGCAGGGGAACGCCCTCCGGCGTGGGGAACTGCTCATTGGCGGCTAAAACGCCTGCATCCGTGAGGGGATGGATATCGGTTCCGTTGGGCATGACCTTGATTTCATTTTTGAAACCGTATTCTCTCAGCGTTTCCGCGGAGGATTCGCTGACGGCCCATACCTCTGTGCATTTCTCAAAAAAGTCGACCACGAACCGGGTGCCCGCATCCGCCAGCAGGGTAATGCCGGTGGCCTGCAAAAAGTCGTCCCGGTATTTGGAGTGGAAGGTTCCCACCGTGGGCAGATTGTGCCTGGAGGCATATAACAGTCCGGCCTGCCCAGCGACAAAGGGACTGTGGACATGGACAATGTCGCCGCTGATCATGTTCAGACGGCTTTGACAATGGGGATCCAGGTTGGGTACGCCTACCGTATAGCTCTTCATGGATGAAAGCTGAACGCCCATATAGTCCACCAGCTCAAAGGGATATCCGCCGCGGTAACCGGTATCGGTCTGGGGCGCAATGACATAGCATTCATGTCCTTTTTTACCCATATTCATGGCATATTGATAAACAACATTGCCGACGCCATCCATAATCGGGATGAACGAATCGGAAAATTCAAGTATTCTCATCTAAACCTCCATCTCAGAAACTTTTTTCATTATACCGATTCACGCCGGAAATTGCAATGTCCTGGTGGAATCCATTCCATATCTGTGTTAAAATAGAATATCGGAGTTTTTTAAGAATGATGGATCATATATATATCTGGGCAGCCTATGCTGCCGTCAATGTGTTGGTCTGTTTGATTTACGGGATCGATAAGCTGAAGGCAGTCAAAAAGAAATGGCGGATTCCCGAAAAGACACTGCTTGTTCTGGCCCTTTTGGGCCCTCTGGGCGCCCTGGCCGGGATGCTGCTGTTTCGCCATAAAATCCGTAAACCAAAGTTTTATCTGGGCGTTCCTGCCATTTTGCTGCTGGAGGGAGCGGCGGTGTATTTCTTCCTTCTGAGGTAACGGCCAAAGCCTCCTTCGCCTTTTTGGCTCATCTTCCGTACAATTGCAAAACGTGCGGATCATGGGAGCAGCCTTTTTCAGTTTGATTTCAGCCGAAGCGATTACACTTTGGTTAAACTGAAAACAGAAAGGAACCATTGTTATGAAAAAATGCTTTCGTCTATTGTCTTTGCTGCTTTGCGGCATGCTGTTTCTTTCGGGATGCGCATCCGGCGCACCCTCGCAAACTCTCAGCGCTGCGGACGAGCCGGTATCCGTCACGTTTTTTGACGTGGGAAAGGCGGATGCGATTCTGATTCAAACCGAGGAGTCCGTCGTGATGATCGACACCGGCACGGCGGACGGCGCAGAGGAGCTGGTCGGTCAGCTGAAGGAGCTGGGCATTTCCGCGATCGATATCCTGTTTATTTCCCATTTCGATCAGGATCATGTGGGCGGCGCGGCTCAGATTCTTTCAAACTTTCAGGTGGGCAAAATCTATGTCACCTACCTTTCCAAAGAATCCGACGAAATCGATGCCTACCTTTCAGCCCTGGCCACGACGGGAGTCAGTGAAAAGGTCGTCCAGAGCAGGACGGAGCTGAGCCTTGACGGCGTGAATTATACCATTATTCCGCCTCAGGAAAAGGACTACGGAAACAACACCAGCAACGACTCGTCCCTGGTGGTCAAGGCTGTGTTTGGATCGTTGAGCTTCCTGTTTACCGGGGACATTGAAAAGGACAGAATCCAGGAGCTTCTGGATGCGGGAGAGGATCTTTCCTGTACGGTGCTGAAAGTGCCTCATCACGGCGGCGTGGAAGACAATACCAAAGAACTGATCGCGGCCTGCGTACCCTCTTATGCCGTGATTACCTGCTCCGACGACGAGCCGGAGGATGAGGAGACCCTCGAATATCTGACCAAACAGAATGTGGAAACCTGGCTGACCCGGGAAGGAACCGTTCAGATCAGCACGGATGGTCAAACCGTGACAGTCCTGCAGTAAAGCGCCTTTCCATGGCGTTTGGAAGACGCATATATGCCCCGGAAGCTGACATTAGCCGGCTTCAGGCATCCATCAGAATGTTCTTCATTTATTCTTATACAAAAAGGAGATTGACATCATGTCACAGATCTGGGATCAGAAAAAATATGCAGCCTGCGCGAGACAAGCTCAGGCTGAAGGATGTGTTCTGTTAAAGAACGACAAAGAGACCCTTCCCCTGGCGAAGGGAACAAAGCTGGCCGTGTTTGGACGCACGCAGTTTAATTATTTTAAGAGCGGCACCGGATCTGGCGGTCTTGTCAATGTGGATTATGTGACAGGCATCTGGGAAGGTCTGGAGGCTGCAGGCTGCTTTGAGCTGGATCAGGAGGTTAGAAAAACCTATGAGGAATGGCTGAAGGATCATCCCTTCGATGCGGGACAGGGCTGGGCCAGCGAACCCTGGTTTCAGGAAGAAATGGTGCCGGAAGAGGCGATGGTTCAGGCAGCGGCGGACCGGAATGACGCAGCGGTTCTGATTCTTGGCCGTACCGCGGGCGAAGACCATGACAACAGCGCCGCCCCCGGCAGCTACCTGCTGACAGAAGATGAAGAAAAGCTCCTTAAGGAAATCTGCGGTGCCTTTGATAAAACCATTGTGCTGCTGAATGTGGGCAATATTATCGATATGAAATGGGTAGAAACCTATGGTCCGCAGGCTGTCATCTATTGCTGGCAGGGAGGACAGGAGGGCGGAAACGGCGTCGCGGATGTGCTGTCGGGAAAGGTAAATCCCAGCGGCCGCTTGACGGACACCATCGCCCGGGACATTAACGACTATCCCTCCACCTGCAATTTCGGCGATCCCAATCAGAATATCTGGCAGGAAGATATTTATGTTGGCTATCGGTATTTTGAAAGCTTTGCGAAAGATAAGGTGGTCTATCCCTTTGGCTTTGGCCTCAGCTACACCAGCTTTGAGACGGAAATATTAAGCGTTGGCTGGACGGACCATCTTTTTGCCAAAGTGAAAGTAACCAACACCGGATCCGTTCCCGGAAAAGAAGTGGTTCAGGCCTATGTGGAGGCCCCTCAGGGCCTTTTGGGCAAACCTTCCCGCATCCTGGCGGACTTTGGTAAAACCAGGCTGCTGAACCCCGGCGAGAGCGACGAGCTTGAGCTTTGCGCAGATTTTTATACTCTTGCCTCCTACGATGACGCCGGCCGCATCTATCCATCGGCCTATGTGCTGGAGAAGGGGGAATACAAGCTGTATGTGGGGAGCAATGTCCGGGACGCCGTTTTTGCCGGCTCCTTTGTTCAGGGAGAGGATGAGCTGATCAAGCAGCTTTCTGAGGCGATGGCGCCTGTGATTCCTTTTGAGAGGCTCCATCCGGCGCTTTCGGAAGGAAAGCTGACAGAAGCCTATGAACCGGCCCCGCAGTGCACCATGGATCAGCGGATCAAACGGGATGCTGCCCTGGATGAGCTGGTTTCCAAAACCAAACCCTATACGGGGGACAGAGGCTATCGATTGAAGGATGTGGCTGAGGGCCGGGTTCCCATGGAGGACTTCCTGGCGCAGATCAGCGACAATGGCCTGATGGCGATGATGCGCGGAGAAGGCATGTGCTCTCCCAAAGTAACCCCCGGCATCGCCGGCGCCTTCGGCGGCGTAACCGACGAACTGAAAGATCTTGGAATCCCGGTGGCCGGCTGTTCGGATGGCCCCAGCGGCATCCGCATGGACTGCGGAACCCATGCCTTTGCCATGCCCAATGGCGTCTGCCTTGCCAGCACCTTCAACAAAGAGCTGGTGAAGGAGCTTTATGCCTGGGAAGGTCTGGAACTTCGGAAAAACCGGATCGACGCGCTGCTGGGCCCGGGAATGAATATCCATCGCAATCCCCTTAACGGCCGTAATTTTGAATATTTTTCAGAAGATCCGCTTCTGACGGGAAGAATGGCCGCCGCCCAGCTTCAGGGCATGCATACCTATGGAACCACAGGGGTTATCAAGCATTTCTGCGGCAATACGCAGGAGTATCGGCGTACCTTTGTGGATGCGGTTGTTTCAGAGCGGGCCCTTAGAGAAATCTATCTGAAGGGCTTTGAGATCGCTGTTAAAGAAGGCGGAGCCAAGGCTCTGATGTCAACCTACGGAGCCGTGAACGGCCTCTTTACCGCATCCAACTACGATCTTTTAACCACCATCACCAGAGGCGAGTGGAACTTTGACGGCATTGTCATGACCGACTGGTGGGCAAAAGGCAATGATTTTCCCGGCGATGAAGGAAAGCTTTCCAACGTAGCCGCGCAGGTAAGAGCCCAGAACGATCTGAATATGGTCAACGGAAACGCGGAGGAAAACTCCGGAGGCGACAATCTTCCGGAAGCTCTCGCAGATGGCCGTCTGACCCGGGCGGAGCTTTGCCGCAGCGCAGAGAATATCTGCCGTTTCCTGATCGGAAGCATCAGCTATCCCTTCAGCCTGGGCATCATCAGCGATCTGGACAAAGAGCTGGAAAAAGCCCTGACAGCCGATGATCTGGCCATGCGTCAGACCATCGTCGCCAGATTCCTGACCCCTGAATATGACCTGGATCAGAAGCTGATCAAGATGCAGCGCGGCGACACAACGGTCTTCAGCGTCCAGCCAAGACAGCAGGGCGTCTATATGATCAGCGTGACGCTGCGGGCGAAAGAGGGATATCCCGCCACAGCACAGCTTCCGGTCAGTATCTTTGTGGACAAGGATCTGGTTCTTTCCAGAACCCTTACCGGGGCCGATACCGATTGGATTACGCTGGAGCACAGACAGGTCAGCTTCTCCAATTCCTTCCTGCTGAAATTCTTCTTTGGAGCTACCGGTCTTGAGATCGGAAAGGTCCATTTCCACCTTGAAATCACCAGAGAAGAGGCCATGAAGCAATGGCAGGAATCGCAAAAAGAGTCCTAAGACCGGTCATTCCGGTTCAGGATCAGAAAAGAAACCAGACTGTTTAAGCCGGTTTCTTTGCCATATCCAACCGAAAGGAGTTTGTTCTCGATGAAATATGGATTTATTGGTTCCGGCGTGATGGGAAGCGCCCTGGCCCTGGCCGTATCCAAGGCAGGCGTGGAGATGCTGCTGGTTTCTGATACGGATCAGGCCAAGGCTGGGGCCCTGGCATCAGCCGTAGGCGGTCAGGCTGTTTCCAATCAGGAGATCGCTGAGCGTGCGGAACGTATTTTTCTCGCGGTAAAACCCCAGTACATGGCAGGCATGTTTGAAGGAATCCGTGAAATCCTGGCCGGCCGAAAGGACAGGTTTGTGATCGTTTCCATGGCTGCCGGT
This sequence comes from Bacillota bacterium, assembly GCA_017634575.1. Lineage (GTDB taxonomy): Bacteria > Bacillota > Clostridia > Lachnospirales > Bianqueaceae > RUG760. Next base: position 1,095 of record JAGBND010000043.1, on the reverse strand, counting down.
CTGACGATCAATAAGATCAAGCAATTAGCCGGAGGGGATTATCCGGTGATCCGCATTATGCCGAACACCCCCGCCGCCATCGGGCAGGGAGTGGTGATCGTCAGCCCCGATTCTCTGGTTACGGCGGAAGAGGTGGATGAGGTGAAAAATGCCTTGTCTGCTGCGGGCAAGATCGTTCCCTTGCCTGAAAAGCTGCTGGACGCAGGCGGTTCCATCTCCGGCTGCGGTCCGGCCTTCGTGGATCTGTTTGTGGAGGCGCTGGCGGACGGCGGCGTTCTGTGCGGCGTTCCCCGGGTGGAAGCCATGGAGCTGGCGGCCCAGATGGTGCTGGGTTCCGCAGCCCTGATTCTGGAAAGCGGCCGTCATCCCGGACAGCTGAAGGATGCCGTATGCTCCCCGGGAGGCACCACCATTGAAGGGGTCAAGGCGCTGGAAGAGGGCGCCTTCAGAGCGACTGTGATGAATGCTGTCATCGCTGCATGGAAAAAGAATAAAGAGCTAGGATAGGAAAGAAAACCGAACAGATGATGAAATCAATATATGCACTGGATAATACAGAGAATCTGCTGACGCCGTCCCTGATCTTCTACGAGGATCTGATCCGGCAGAACACCAGGCAGATGATCCGGCTGGCCGGCCAGGCAAGGACGGAGGATGGACCGGGTCCGGACGGGAAAATGCCTGCAGCCAACGAAGCTGAAGGCGTCCGGCGGCTCTGGCCCCATATAAAAACCCATAAATCCCTAGATATGACTAGACTTCTGATGTCCTATGGCATCCGGCAGTTTAAGGCCGCCACCATCGCCGAGGCCGAAATGTGCTGTATGGCCGGCGCGGACAGGGTGCTGCTGGCCTATCCCCTGATCGGTCCTAACATGGAAAGGCTTCTGAAGCTGCAGTTGGCTTATCCTTCCACGATCCTCTATGGTCTTGAGGATGATCAGGAGCAGTTTGTTCTTTTATCCCGGACCATCGGGCGCATGAAAAAAGAAGGCCTGGTCCCCTTAAGCTTTGATCTTCCGGTCCTGATCGATGTCGATCTGGGGCAGGGGCGCACCGGCGTGCCACTTTCCGATCTGAAAGCCATGGTTCGAA
>JAGBND010000042.1 GCA_017634575.1 Bacillota bacterium | reverse complement strand
TCCAGAAAACCAAGCTTCCGCTATACCATCGGAGATTACTATGCGCTCCCTGATGATCTGCGGGTCGAGCTGATTGACGGGGATTTTTATCTGATGGAAGCACCATCGACAGTGCATCAGGGAATAATTGCTGAACTGACTTTTTTGTTTCAATTGTTTGTCAGGCAAAAACAGGGAACCTGTAGAGTCTTCATGTCTCCCTTGGATGTGCGGCTTCTTTATGGACAGCCTACTATTCTGCAGCCGGATATTCTGATTATCTGCGATCCCGCCAAAACAAAACTGCGCGGTATTTTCGGTGCTCCCGATCTGGTGATCGAGATTTTGTCCAAAACCAGCCGGCGCAAGGATATGGGTTTAAAGCTTTCCAAATATATGGAAGCAAAGGTAAAAGAATATTGGATGATTGATCCCCTGCAGCACAAGGTATTTGTCTATCAGCCTGAAAAAGAAGAATTCTGCACGCTCTATTCTTTTGACGAAGAAATACCGGTGGGCATCTGGAACGGGGAATGCCGGATTAACATGAAGGAAGTCTGGGAGCGGGTAGAAGGGCTGAATCAGGATTAAATCGAAATTTGGCGTGAAATTTCCTTTCTTTCATGCTATACTAAGATATCCTCTGCAAAATAGAGGCTTATGGATCGATTATCTTTTATTTTAAAGAGCGCTAAAACGAATCCGGCGGAAAGGAACACATATGAGTTATTTCGATTTTGATGATGATTATGCCAGACAAAAACTGGCTGAAATGCGTAAAAAACGGGATGAACGCCAACAAAAAGTCAGCTCTTCCTTTCAAAGCGGGGGCAGAGACAACCTGAAATATATCTGGAAGCGCAATCAGGATCTGCTGCGTTTTGCGGATGACGCGCTGGATGAATTTGCAAAAAAGCAGCCCTCGGTTTCTCATATTGAAGTCGCCAGGAAGCTGGGCTTCGGCAGACGTCTGAAGACGGAAATGGTATCTGCAGCTCCCTATGCCCATATGGAGGGCAGTCCTTTCTCTTACCGGATGACGCCCGATAAAGAGAAAAAGCTGGGTCAGGTGCTGGCGCCGGCCACATCACAGAGTCCCTCCGCCTATATCGATGAGCAGGGTTTTACCTACCTGGAGGCCAGGGTGAATGACGGATCGGCGCAGCCGAATTTTGTCTATCTGCAAATTGACCGTCAGACGGCCATCGACTTTTTATTCAAGACCCTGAGCCTTCCCATACCGGACAATCCGGCATGCGCGCCGGAGCAGACGGATCAGCTGCTGGAAGAGGGAGAACAAAGGATCAGGGAATGCCTTAAGCTGTAAAAAACGATTCAGGAACTGTGACATAAAAAGGAGCTATTAACATGAAAGTATTGGTATTAAACGGAAGTCCCCACGTAAACGGATGCACCGCCAGAGCCCTTCAGGAAGTGATGGACACACTGAACAAAGAAGGCATTGAAACCGAGCTGGTGCAGGTGGGAAAAGTGAATATCCGCGGCTGCATATCCTGCGGCTTCTGTTCCAAAAACGGACACTGCGTCTTTAACGATCTCGTGGCAGAAACCGCCCAAAAGTTTGAAGAGGCGGACGGACTGCTGATTGGAAGCCCGGTTTATTACGGATCGCCCAACGGAAACATCCTGTCCTTCCTGGACCGCCTGTTTTACAGCACCGGCTTTTCCAAACAGATGAAGGTGGGCGCTGCCGTTGTTTCCTGCCGCAGAGGCGGCAATACAGCCAGCTTTGATGTGCTGAATAAATACTTTACCATATCCAGCATGCCGGTTGCATCCAGCAGTTACTGGAACCAGGTGCATGGATTCAAAGCCGAGGATGTGGAAAAAGACCTGGAAGGGCTGCAGACCATGCGTAATCTGGCAAAAAATATGGCCTTCCTGATGAAGGCCATTGCAGCGCAAAAAGAAAAAGAAGGACTGCCTGCGCTGGAGCATGAATTCTTTACCAGCTTCCCGGACGGAAAGTAAAGCGCAAGGCTAAGGGCAAAGACCCAAGAGCTAAGGTCTAAGCGGAAAGAGCAAAGGAATGGTATAAGAAGGGTATAGCAAAAAAAAATAGCTAAAAAGAAAGGAATGGCTCAGCGCCATTCCTTTTCCCGTTCCATGCGGAAGGCAACAGAACGCTTTAAGTACTCCAGATAGTTTTCGTCGCGGCACATAGCCTTGCCGGGACTGTCGGAAAGCTTGGCCACGGCGCGGCCGTTTACGGTCTGCAGCTTAATGACAATGTTTAATGGTTCTTCATCGGTATCGTTGGAGCAGAAGGTTCCGATGCCAAAACTGACCTTGCAGCGATCCTTAAAGTGATCGTAAAGTGCCTGGGCGCGGTCAAAATCGAGGCTGTCACTGAAAAGCAGCAGCTTGGATTTGGGATCTGCGCCGTATTTTTTGTAATGCGCCAGGATTTTTTCGCCCCACTCATAAGGATTGCCGCTGTCATGGCGGACGCCATTGAAGTTGTTGACCATGGCCCGGTTGAAATCCAGCAAAAACAGATCCGTGGTGATGGTATCGGTCAGGGCGGTGCCGTTGTCGCCCCGGTACTCATCGTACCAGTCTTCCAGCGCATAGTGGTTGGTATAGGCTAAGGGAATGGAATCGATGCCTTGATACATCTGGACGAATTCATGGGCGTAGGTGCCGATGGGGGTCAGATTGTATTTCATGGCAAAATACACGTTGGAGGTGCCGATGCAGTTTTTGGTTTCCGTGGCCAGACGGCGGATCACTTCCTCTTCCCATTTTCTGGAAAGACGGCGGCGGCAGCCGAATTCGGCAAATGTGAAATTGTAGACGCCTTCATTCAGCAGGCGTATTTTTTCATCCAGTCTCCGTCTGGCAGAATTCCGCAGCATTTCGTAGTCGTATTTGAAGCGGAAATAGACCTCGTTGACGATTTCCAGCAGATAAATTTCAAACTGCATGGCGGAGAAGAGAGGGCCGCGGACGATAATGCACAGTTCTCCGTTTTCTTTCAGATAAGTCTCCACATAGTCCCGGATCGGGTGCCAGAGCCTTAAAAACTCCACATAGTCGCTTTTAATAAAGCGGATGCTGCGCAGGTAATCCAGCTCCTGTTTAGTGAAGCGAAGGGTGCACAAATGGTCGATTTGGGCATTGATCTCATCAAACATTTCCTGGGTGAATACAATATCCTTGTTGCGGCAGCGGAAATAGTATTCGCCGGACAGATCCGTGTGCTTGTGGAAGATGACCTGATCCATGTTGAACTTATACAGATCGGTATCCAGCAGGGAAATCACAATGGGCTGAAGTTTCATGACAGTGGACTCCTTGAATATGTTTTTTCCTAGCGGCAGACGCGCAGCCGGCCGTATGAAAGGTTTAGATCTTAAACGCTTTGCTGAGCAGAATAGCCAGTACCGGCTCAGGGACAAGTCCGGCAAGCGCGGCCTTCTTTTCCTGAATCTGTTGGAGGGCCGCTTCATCCGCCGGGCCGGGCAGTGTTTTCAGCCGGGCGATTTCTTTCAGAATCCGGCGGACCCTGGTAGAACTGATGGTCTGATACGCAGCCGGGGATTCAACAACCTGAATGCCGCCTGAGAGGCCATGAAGAAATGGATCCTCATGGAGAATGCTCTTAACATTCTGCAGATCTCTGCTCATGCATACAATGCCAAATTCACGAACGATTTCCGGAACATAAAGCCAGCCATGCTCCAGCTCGGGCAGCTTGTCAGAGCCCATCAGAAGAGAAGGAGAAAAACCTTCGTCTCTCAGATGGCACAGGGTTTCATAGGTGCGGGGCTGATGCGGCTGCTTCAATTCCCAATCGCAAACCATCAAGGACGGATCCCCCATGCAGGCGGACTGAAGCATACGGTAACGATCTTCATCGGAAAAAGAAAAATCCTTATGCTGATCGTTTTGGATATAGTCCATTTTTGACGGGACAAATATCACACCCTCCCGTCCGGTCTGCCCGGCGCTAAGCCTTGCCAACTCCAGGTGAGCTCTGGTTGGGGGATTGAAGGCGCCGAAAAAAGCCAGTACCTTTTTCATGACAGGCCTCTTACACAAAGGGATTGATTTTAACCGGCATCTGTCGTTTATGCATGTTCGCCCGTTCTTTTCGACGGATTTTTTCATCCGTTTCAAAATCGCCGCAGGTGCCGAGCCTAAGGTACGCATGAATATCCGCATATTTCAGGCCAAGACGTTCTTCGTCGCTTTTGCCGGAGAGACCATCGGAAGGCGTTTTCTGCACCAGCTCTTTCGGAAGCTCTTCCATGGTCAGACCGACTTCAACCACTTCCACGCTTGTCAGGTTTCCCAAAAGGGAGAAATCACAGGAGGTATCTCCATCCTTGGTGCAATAACCAACGGTTGCCTCGGAAAGATTGCCGGTGCCCACCAGCCTGGCGCCGATGGCCTGAGCGATGTAGCGAAGGGTTGTCATGCGAAGACGGGGTCCCACGTTAAAGTCGCTTTCCTGATGGAACGGAACTTCGAAGCCATCAGCTTTCACAGCCTCCAGAAGGGAGCGGTGCATGGCGCCGATATTAACGGTTTTCTGATGGATCCCCAGCACTTCGCAGACCTTGCGGCTGTCGGCGATGTCCTTTTGCTCCCCGTCCGGCATCATGATGCCGTAGACGTTTTCTTTGCCGAGGGCTCTTGCGCAAAGCGCGGCGCAAACGGTGGAATCTTTACCGCCGGAAATGCCGATCACGACTCTTGAAAAACCCTGGGAAGCGGCCAGATCCTTTATGCCCTGAACCAGACTGTCCCGGACTTTTACCGCGTCAAACTGATATGAATTCATATATACCTCCATTTGAGAACTTGCGCAAATAGCGTGGGGATCGTCTTAAAGCTCTTTCATCATGGCTTTGAAGAAATCAACAGCGGGAGCCAGGGAAGAGACATCAATGTTCTCGTCCAGGCCGTGAATGCTGTTTCGCTGCTGGTCGCTGATCAAAAACGGGGCGAACCGAATCCCGTTCTCGCAGACCAGGGCGAAGCTGCGGCTGTCGCTGGCGCCGGTCATCAGATAAGGGGCCGGAATGACATCCGGATAGATCTGATGGCAGATTTTCTCCACCAGCTTAAAAGGCGGATCGTTGTAGTCGGCGATGGGCGACTCGATATGCTCGTGCAGAATCTCCACCGTCAGGTCGTATTTTTTAGCCAGCTTGGTGATGGCGGCGATGCTGCCTTTCTTTCCCTGATGATGGGAGCAGCGCATGTTGCCCACAATCCAGGCCTCCTGGGGAAGCACATTGGTGCCGTCGGAACCGCCGGCCATGGTAAAGGCCAGGGTGGTGCGCAGCAGCGCGGCGGCCGTGGGGGAGATGGCAGGAACGACGGCTTCCATCAGCTTTTTCGTTTTATCGATGTTGGCGGTCAGGGTGTTTAAGGGCTTTTTCATGGTGGGACCGATGCGGCGGAACATTTCCTGGATAACCGGCTCCATCTCTACGGTAAAAATATGGGACGCATCAGCGGCTGCCATAAATTTGCCAAGCCTGACCAGCGGGGTGTTTTTCCCCGGAGTAGAGGCATGGCCGCCATTAGATTTGGCAATAAATTTCAGATCCACGGCGCATTTTTCCCCAACGCCGATCATGGCAAAGGTGCCGTTGGCCCCTCCGATGGGATCGGGAAGAATCATGCCGCCCTCATCCATGGTGAAATACAGGTGGATGCCCCGGTCCTTCAGAACCTTTGCAATCTCTGCAGCGCCTTCTCCGGTGGTTTCTTCGTTGCAGGCGCTTTCTACATAAATATCGCGGATCGGCACATAGCCTTCCTGAATCAGCTCTTCAATGGCCTGCAGGATGCCGAACAGATTGCCCTTGGTATCCATGGTGCCTCGTCCCCAGACCTTGCCTTCGGCAATATCTCCCGAGAAGGGCGCGTGCTTCCAGACGCCGCCTGCTTCTACCACGTCATGATGAGACATGAAAAGGGCAGGATCCAGGGAAGCATCGGTACCCTTCCAGCGAAGCAGCAGGCTTCCGTGGAAAACCTCTTCTGTCAGTGTTTCGAATACATTTGGAAAGAGTTCATGAATCAGGGCGTGGAACTTTTCAAATTTGGTCAGATCCTCCTGACCGAAAAAGGAGATGGTTTCGCATTGGATCATCCTGGACAGAATCTGTGCATAATCATCGGAACGGCTCATGAATATATCCTCCTGGTTTATTTATATATACATCCTTTTGCATGAGCAGCATGCCCCATGGCAAAAGCGCCTTATCTTAAAAAGTATACATCAGGAATGGTGCTAAATCAATGGCGCCATTGACATTTGAAAGAATTCGTGGTAAGTTTTTGAATATGATGTGAATAAAAATGCACGAAATCGAAAATATATGCAAGACGGTCCGGAGCCTGTCCAGGGGACGGGCATCTTAACCATAAATACATTGCAGTAGGAGGGAGATTCATGGAATTTAATGTCAACAGCCCGATCCTGTTTCTGATGGTGGGAATTATCGTGGCGGCTGTGCTGGGACAGTCGGTCTATTTCCTGATCAAAGCCTGGAGACGGGGCATTGAAATCGGTATAAAAAAGGAAAAACTGAAGAAAATCGCATCCACGGCAGCGGTTTTCACCATTGCCCCTGCCATCGCCATTGTAATCAGCGTCATTACCCTTTCCAAAGACCTGGGACTGCCGCTTCCCTGGCTGAGGCTTAGCGTGGTCGGCTCGCTTTCCTACGAAACCATCGCCGCTTCCAACGCGGAAAGCGCCATGGGCCTTACCTTTGGCCAGGTCTCCAGCCTGACGGCCTCTCAATATATAACCGTTGCAGCGGTTATGACCGTCAGTATTTTTCTGGGAATCTGGCTGGTTCCGCTGGTCTGCAAAAAGCTTCTTTCGGGAATGATCACCATGGAAGGCCGGGATAAAAAATGGGCCGAAATATTCTCCAATTCCATGTTTATCGGCATGATTTCCGCATTCCTGGGCTATGTGTTCTGTGACCTGCTGGGCGTTTTTACGGGAAACAGCGCCGGCCTGATTCCTGTGCTGGTCATGTTTGTTTCGGCTGTTCTGATGCTTCTTTGCGGCGCCTTGAGAGCAAAATTCGGCTGGCGCTGGATTTCTGATTATGCGCTGCCCATCAGCCTGATTTTAGGCATGGCCAGCGCGATTCCGATTACAAGTCTTTTGGGCTGATCACAGGAAAGGAGGCATGTTCACATGAAAACACAGATGAGCTATATGGATTCGGTGCATCGCGACGGGACCATCTGGAATCTTTCCATGGCCGTTTTGCTCCTGCTGTTCCCGGTGCTGGTGGGCCTGATTTATGGCGCAGGGCCGGACTGGCATGGCTTTTTAATGGGGCTTCTGGCCACGGCGCCCATGTACTGGGCCGTCGGGCTGATCGAGACCTTTACCTATATTCCCATGCTTGGCGCAGGCGGGTCCTACCTGTCCTTCGTCACCGGCAATATTTCCAACCTGAAGCTGCCGGTAGCCATCAATGCCCTGGAGCAGGCGGACGTGAAGGCCAGCTCCGAGGAGGGGGAAGTGGTTTCCACCATTGCCATTGCCATCTCCAGTATTGTGACGACGCTGATTATTATTATCGGCGTCATTCTGATTAAACCGCTGACACCTCTTTTGAATGCGCCGGTGCTGGCGCCGGCTTTCGCCCAGATTCTTCCAGCCCTGTTCGGCGCTTTGGGCGTGGTTTTTATCTCCAAAAACTGGAAAATCTCCATTGCGCCGGTTATCCTGATGCTGGTGCTGTTCATTTTCGTGCCGGCCCTGAACGCAGGCACTGTGGGAATCATGGTTCCCGTGGGCGTTGTCTTTACGGTGGCCGTCTCCCGGATTCTATATAAAAAAGGCCTTCTTTAAAGAAGGCCTGAAACGCGCAGCGGCGTCGAAATGATGCTGTTGCCATGCCGCTGCACGGCACTAAATATGGATAATGCCCAGTACGTTGGCGATGGAGCTAAGAAGAATTACCATGACGAAGAAGGGCGCAATGTATTTGATAAAGACTTTGTACATGCCCTCGAACCGGAACGCAGAGGAAAGCTTGACTTCCTCTGCTATTTTTTTGACGCCTACCACATAGACAACAAAAATACAGATGGCAAAGGAGGAGATGGGCATCATCAGGGAGTTGGTCAGGAAGTCGAAAAAATCCAGAATCTGCATGCCCAGAAGACGAACGTTTGAAAGGGTGGAGAAGCCAAGGGAAGAGAAGGTTCCCAGCACCAGAACGATCAGTCCGACCATGATGGTTGACTTTTTCCGGCTCCAGTGAAGCTCATCCTGGAAGGTGGAGGCGCAGGTTTCAGCCAGAGAAATGGAGCTGGTGAGGGCCGCAAACAAAACCATGACGAAAAAGATAATGGCCACATACCGGCCACCGCCCATGGAATGGAAAATCTTGGGCATGGTGACAAACATCAGGGAAGGTCCCTGGGAAAGGGCGCCTGCATCGCCGGGGGAGAAGGCGAAAACAGCCGGAATAATCATCAGACCGGACAAGATGGCGATGCCGCTGTCGAAGAAGATGACATGGTGCATGGAGGTTTCGATGTTGACATCCTTTTTCATGTAGGAGCCATAGGTGATCAGAATGCCCATGGCAATCGAAAGAGAATAGAACATCTGGCCGAGGGCCGCGACCACCGTCATCCATGAAAAATGGGAGAGATCGGGAATCAGGAAATACTTGATGCCTTCCACCGCGCCGGGTCTGGTCATGGAATAGATGGCCATCACCACCGCCAGTATCACCAGGCCGGGCATCATGATGCGCGAGACTTTTTCCACGCCGTTCTCTACGCCCAGCGCGATGACCAGCATGGTGAGAAAAGCAAAAACAAGGAACCATCCCTCAGCGGAGGAGGCATTGCTGATGAAAGCGGTGAAATATTCGCTGGAAGCGGTTTCGGCTACATGGCCTGCCATATATTCGAACAGGTATTTGGCGACCCAGCCGCCGATGACGCTGTAGTAGGGAAGGATCAGCATGGGGATAATGGCATTGATCCAGCCTCCCGCCAGAGAAAGCCTGGTGTTTTTCAGCTTTCGGAATGCGCCTACGGGAGATTTCCCGGTCATGCGGCCCAGGGCTGTTTCGGAAACCATCAGCGTATAACCGAAGGTCAAAGCGAGAATCAGATAAGTCAGAAGAAAAATGCCTCCGCCGTATTCGGCCGCCAGATAGGGAAAGCGCCAGATGTTGCCTAAACCGACCGCGGAACCGGCTGCTGCCAGTACATAACCGAGTTTTCCGGAGAATACGCCCCGGCTCTGTTTTTCTGCTTCCATGAAAATGTCTCCTGTTATGTGAGAATGAGAGATATAGGACGGATCCATAGTTTTGGAAGAATTATGCATCAATAAGCCATTCTTTTCCCTATGAATCCGCAAAGGTATATTATGCAACAATTAGTTTAAAATGTCAATTAGAAGCGGCTCAAGGCTTTCGTTGTATTTTGATGCAGGAATTGATATAATGAAAGCAGCTGAATCGCCCTCAAATGGAAATGATTTCAGACCATTTCAGGAGGATCCTTGTCATCAGATCTTTTGCCTGATGGCCGCAGATCTGCCAATATTCTGATACGGAGGTTGACTTGTATGTGCATTCCCCGTCCCGAACATCCTTTTCCTCAGTTTGAACGTTCATCCTGGCTGAATCTGAATGGAGAGTGGGAGTTTGAACTGGATTTATCGGGCACCGGCCGGGAACAGGGCTTTTTAGAGAAAAAGGCTTATTCCCGGAAAATCCTGGTTCCCTTCTGTCCGGAGTCCGAGCTCTCCGGCATTGGCTATAAAGACTTTATGGAAGCGGTCTGGTACCGCAGGAGCTTCTTGCTCCCGCCTGATCAGACGGGCAAACGGACGCTGCTGCATATCGGCGCCGCCGATTACAAAACCGAGGTATGGATCAATGGCTTAAGCGCCGGCGTCCATGAAGGCGGATATGTGTCCTTCTCCTTCGACATCACGGATTTTCTGGTTCCGGGAGACAATGTGATTACCATCTGCTGCGAGGATCATCAGCGCAGCGGCCGTCAGCCCTTCGGCAAACAGTCCGACCGGTTCCATTCCTATGCATGCTCCTATACCAGAACTACAGGAATCTGGCAGACCATCTGGCTGGAATGGGTTCCTCAAAGCTACATGGAAACCGCGTTTTTTACCACGGATCCGGCTCAGGGAATCTGTTACGCCGATGTGCTTTTGAAAAACAATCATCCGGACGAAGCACTGAGCGTGAAGATCAGCGCCCTGGAGAAGGGCGTGGAAAACGCCTCGGCCTGCGCCGAGGTTTGCGGCGATCATGCTTACCTTACCCTGAAGATTCAAAACCCGAAGCTTTGGGAGCCGCTGAATCCTTATCTGTACGATTTGTCCCTGGAGCTTTGGAAGGACGGACAGGTCATCGACCGGGTGAAGAGCTATATCGGCCTTCGCAGCATCAGCTTTGAAGGAAAGGCCTGTCAGATTAACGGCAAAACCGTATTCCAGCGGCTGGTGCTGGATCAGGGCTTCTATCCGGACGGAATCTATACTGCGCCATCGGAAGCGGATCTGAGGCAGGACATCGAAATGTCCATTGCCATGGGCTTTAACGGCGCCAGACTCCACCAGAAGGTTTTTGAACCCCGGTTCTTATATCTGGCGGACCGGTTGGGATACCTGTGCTGGGGCGAATATCCCAGCTGGGGCATCGACCCTTCCAGAAGCTATACCCTGGGGATCGTGCTGAAGGAATGGATCGAAGTGGTGCAGCGAGACTATAACCATCCGTCCATTATCGGCTGGTGTCCCTTCAACGAGGTCTGGGGAGAGTCCGGAGATGGCCTGAGAGAGCTTACTTTGCGGAGCGTATACCGCGCCACGAAAGCCATCGACAGAACCAGGCCGGTGATCGATACCAGCGGCGGACTGCATACGGAAACCGATGTTTACGATACCCACGATTACGAGCAGAATGTGCAGATTTTTGCCGCAAGATATGCCCCGGGTGCGCCGCTGTATGACCGCCTGGAGCCCAAAGAACACTATGACGGGATTAAACCCATGTTCGTCAGCGAATACGGCGGAATCCGCTGGACGGATGATGCATCCGGCTGGGGCTATGGAGAAGGTCCCAAAACAGAGGAAGAATATCTGGAGCGCTACAGAGGCTTAACCACAGCCCTTTTGGCCAATCCGGAGCATATGGGCTTTTGCTACACGCAGCTGACGGATGTGGAGCAGGAGCAGAACGGTTTGTATACCTATCACCGAAAGCCCAAGTTCCCGCCTGAGGTGATTGCCGCCATTAACCGTCAGAAGGCCGCTATTGAAACGTAAGGAGGATGCGATGTATATTTATTATCCAAGCTGTAATTTCAAAAGGAATTTTCCCCAGACGGCTGCCAGGATCGCGGACTATCTGAAAACCCAGCCGGATGTGAAGATTGCCGGATGCTGTCACGTGACCAATTCCCTTCCCAAGGAGGGAGATGTGATCGTCACGGTCTGCATGAGCTGCATGCGGGTGCTTGAAGAGGTGCGCCCGGACATTCCCCAGGTCAATCTGTTTGAATTTCTGCTGGGAAGAGAGGACTTTGCCTGGCCGGATTATCAGGGAGAAGCCATTACCCTGCAGGACTGCTTCCGGGCAAGAGGAAAGCATTCGCTTCAGGATGCGATGCGCGAGGCCATGAAGCGCATGAACATGGAGGTAGTGGAGCTGGAACCGAACCGGGATGAGGTCATCTACGACGGCAGCTTTCTGCTCCATGAGGCCTATCCGCAGAACAAAAAGGAAGCGCCTGACTATTTTGACAAGTATCTGAGCGACTATATCCATGTGCTTCCCAAAGAGGAATGGCTTGCCACCTATCAGGAAGAGGCAGCCAAAATCACCACCGAACGGACAGCGGGCTACTGCAATGTCTGCGTGACATCCCTTCGGGAGGGCGGGGCGAATGCCCATCACCTGGCGGAGTATGCCTTTCCTGAAAGCAGATAAATTTGGGCAGGAAGCATAACAGATGGTTGATACCGAAGGCTTTTTCTGGTATCATATAACAAAGAATCAAAGACTTTTGCAGTTATCCAAAATGGAGAGCTGCAAAGTTTTGATGTTCAGATCTTTACGGAAGAGGAAAAAGCTATGGCTAATACGAACGGTTTTAAAGTCGGTGATCTGGTCTTTTATGTCTGGTCCTTCGGAGGACGCGTTTACGATGGGACGCTGATGGCAATCAATGAAGACGGAACCTTTAAAATTCATGATGATTCCATTGGAGGAACCTTTGAAAAGGTGGATCCTTCCCATGTGTTTGCGGATCGTTCCGAAGCGGAAGGCAGAAACGAAGAGAACTTCGAAGCGGAGGTAACCGCTCATTTAGGCGAGATTAACACGGTGGAGGATCTAGTCCGGTTTATGTTCACCTACAATGTGTCGGTTGTGCTTGGCGAAGCCGACTGGTCAGCCCGGAAGGCTGCCAAAATCAAGGCAAAACAGCTGCTTGGCCTGGATCTTGCGGATATCATAGACGGAAAATAATATTGTCAGTACATCACTAACATATATTTTAAGGAGGACCCTATGTGGACTGAGAAACAAACCAAGTATGCGTTTAACATCGTGGAGAATGAGGGCGGAAAACGGCTTACCTATAGCCCCGAAAGCGGTGTTAAAATCATCGAAAAGGATGGCTTTGCCTTTAAGGACCTGGCTAAGACAGGTGAGCTTTTGCCTTATGAGGACTGGCGTCTTTCTCCCGAGGAGCGCGCGGATGATCTGGCAAAACGCTTAAGCGTCGAACAGGTTGCCGGTCTGATGTGCTTCTCTGCCCATCAATTCAATATCGGCAAGGATGTCAATGACGAACAGAAGACCTTCCTGAACCAGCATCTGCGCAGCGTGCTGAATTCCTGCGGCATGGGCGGAATTCCGGATGAGGTTCAGATTGCCTGGTCCAACAACATGCAGCGCTATGTAGAAGGCAAAGACTTTGGCATTCCCTGCTATTTCGCATCGGATCCCAGAAACGGACAAGGCGTTTCCGACTGGCCCGGCAACCTGTCTCTGGCAGCCACCTTCGATCCGGAGATTGCGCTGGAATCCGCAAAATGCCAGTCCAGGGAGCTCAGAGACCTGGGCGTTGCCTGCTTCCTGGCGCCGCAGGTAGATATTTCCTCCGAGCCCAGATGGTTCAGAAACAGCGGCACCTTTGGTGAAGATCCCGCTCTTTCCCGTGATATGGCCCGCGCTTTCTGCGACGGTCTGCAGAGCACCTACGACGAAAACGGAAATGACCTGGGCTGGGGCAAGGATTCCATTACGGCCATGGCCAAGCACTGGACCGGCGAAGGCACCACGGAGGGCGGAAGAGAGGCGCACCTGGAAGGCGGCAAATATGCCGTTTACCCCGGCAAGAACTTCGAAGCCCTGATGGTTCCCTTTGTTGACGGCGCCTTCAAGCTGAACGGCAAAACCGGTTCCGCTGCCGCTATCATGAGCTCTTATTCGGCTGCCTTTGAAGAGGATGGTTCCCTTGGCGAGCCCGTTGGCTCCAGCTTCTCTGATTACAAGATCAACCAGCTGCTGCGCAAGAGATACGGCTTCACCGGCGTTGTCTGCACCGACTGGATGGTCCTGAACGAAGGCAAAAAGGAAGGCAAACGTTCCTGCGGCTGGGGCAAACATATCGAAGATCCGGATGTGGATCCGGCTGAGCGCGCTTTTATTGCCATCATGGTCGGCGTCGACCAGATGGGCGGCTGCTCCAATCCCCAGGTGCTGATCGATGCCTACCACTATGGCTGCGAGAAGGTCGGCAAGGAAGTGATGGACGAGGCCTTTGCCCATTCCGCTCAGCGTCTGCTGCAGGGATATTTCATGACCGGTCTTTTCGAGGATCCCTATCTGGATGAGGAAGCTGCGCTGGCAGACGTAAACAGCGCCGACAAGCAGGCAGAAGCGCTGAAGGCTCAGATTAAATCCGTCGTTATGGTGAAAAATGAAAACGGCGCGATCCGTCCGCATGATGGCCGCATCAAGGTTTATATGCCCGCTCTGTATGAAGCGCCGCACAAGGAAATGGATCATGTGCGCGGTATCGTTCAGTCCGAGCCGAAGGCAAGCTATCCCATCAGTCTGGAGATGGCAGCCAAATATTTCGATGTCATCACGGATCATGTAGACGGCGCCAACATTACCCGTCTGACGGATGAAGAGCTGAAGGACATTGACCTGATCCTGATTCCTGCCAAGGAACCGGGTAACTCCTTCCCGCAGGACGGCCGGAACGAAGATCACGAATTCGTGCCGCTGACCCGTCAGTACAGACCTTATGTTGCGGATGGACCCTATGTGCGCAAGGTTTCCATTGCCGGTGATACCCTGGACGACGGCACCAAGGAAAACCGCAGCTACTTCGGACGCAAAGCCCTGACCACCAACGAAGAACAGCTGGATCAGATCCTTGAAATGGCTGAAACCGCAAAGAGACTTGGCGTTCCCTCCGTGGTAGCCATGTTCACCGGCCGTCCGCTGTGCTTCCACGAGTTCGAGCCTGCGGTGGATGGCATCCTGGTTACCTTCTCCCAGCTCTCCAACTACGGCGGAGGAACCGCATCCTCTGAAGCGCTGGCAGCAGTCGTCTGCGGCGCAAGCGAGCCCTCAGGACTGTTGCCCATGCAGATGCCCAAAGACATGGACGATGTAGAAAAACAGTTTGAGGATGTTCCGAGAGACATGGAATGCTATACCGACTCCGTCGGACACAAATATGACTTTGCCTACGGCCTCAACTACGCCGGCGTCATCTGCGACGACCGCGTCAAAAAGTACGCTGTTCCCGCTCTTACAAAACCCGAGAACATGGGCGTATAAGAGCTGTATAATTCATGCACTAAACGCACTTAATATAGCAAAAAATACTCAATGTACCTAAAAGAGAAAGGACGCGTCAAGCGTCCTTTTTTCTTCAAGCAATCAATCATTGTTCAATAGAATATAATTAATACCGACCATTTGGATCCTTCCTCCCACCAAAACAGAGCAGCCATATATCCTGCCTGCAGACGGCTTCCGCAACTATGAAGAATTCTATACACAGTCAAGGCTGCGGCAGAGTATGCAGACAGGATATATGGCTGCGACGTCAAAGAGGTTTTTCCATTTTCTCCGGGTGCCGCAGCAAATCCTTCACATAGGCGAACACCTGTGCAAAATAGTGGCCTGAGGCAACGCGCTCATCCATGACAATGCCAAGGGGAATGCAGCGTTCCAGAGTCATTTCGCCTTTTACAGTGGTGTGGGGGATTTCTCTGGGATTGCCCATCGCGATCCCCACGCTGGTGGTGCCGAACTCGTAGAGATGATGGTAAATATGGTTGGTGCGGATGCTGGCCAGGTTGGTGATCAGCAGCGTGGCGTGGAAAGGACTGGCGTCGATGATGGCCTTCGGCAGCAGTCCGTGGCGGTCGGCAAAGCGAAGCACATTCATAATGCCGGCCACCAGAAAATCGTATTTCATGATAAGCGCCATGAGTTTATCCAGTGAATTGGAATTGTTTTCGTCCCTTGTTCCGTTAATATAGGTGTCCACGATCCGCTGAACATCGAAAATCGTATCGGTTTTGGGATTGAAATACATTTTTGCCATGGTATCATTTTCGTGGCCGGGGCGAAGGACGACCATGGAAGCGCAGACCTCGTTGCGCTGATAAATCCGCTTGTTGGCAATAAAGCGGTTTAAGGCAGGAAACTTTTCCACCGCCCGCATATAAGCGCAAAGGACCAGAGCAAGATGGGAAATCTGGATGCCTTCCTTCCGTTTTGCATTCCGGTAATCCTGCATCGGTTTGATGGGAATATCCACCGTGCACATGTTCATGGCATCATATCGTTTGGGAAGAACATGCGGGACCAGGTAATACATAGGGGCTTCGTTTTTAACGCGTACGCCATCGGCTCTTTTCATAGCAATCTCCCTCTACAAGGGTTTTTTAATCAAACCCAGATGATTGTTTAGATTATAATGACATTTGATGTCAAATGTCAAGCGGTCTTCCGTAAATGTCCGGAGGCTCTTTTGTGCAGAAATGATCTCCCTTTTCTATCTGTCAAGATATTGCGCAGAATCGATGAATTTTCGTAAGAATTTCCACTTGTTCTGGGGTGAGTTTCGCGGTATGATAAATTGATTACTTCTCTCTGCCTGAAACGCAGAATTAACCCATCCGCCGCAAAGTGCGCCGGTTTTTTACCTATTCAGCAAAGGAAAACGAATGTCTTCTAAAAGTACCCGTGTCGATATGTTAAATGGCTCCCTGGTAGACAAGATCGTCATGTTTGCGCTGCCTCTGGCAGCTACCAGCGTGCTTCAGCAGCTTTTCAATGCGGCCGATCTGGCCGTAGTGGGGCGCTTTGCCAGTTCAACGGCCATGGCGGCAGTGGGCTCCAACTCTTCACTCATCAGCCTGCTGCTTTCCCTCTTTATGGGTCTTTCCCTGGGCTCCAACGTGCTGATTGCTTCCATGATCGGCCGCGGACAAAGGGAAGAGATTAATGCAGCGGTTCATTCCACCATCGGCATTTCCCTCGCCTGCGGCATGATCGTGTTTGTGCTGGGCATGTTTCTCGCAAAACCCCTTTTGATGCTGATGAGCGCACCCCAGGACGTCATCGATCTGGCAGCACTGTATCTGCGCATCTATTTCTTTGCCGTGCCGTTTATTATGGTATATAACTTCGGTTCGGCCATTTTAAGAAGCAAGGGCGACAGCAAACGGCCGCTGATCGCCATGACCATCGGCGGCGTTCTGAATGTGCTGCTGAACCTGCTTCTGGTAGTGGTTTTCCATCTGCACGTCATCGGCGTTGCGGTGGCAACCGTCGCGTCCAACGTGATCAGTGCGGCGATGGTCTGGTTTTTCCTGGCCAGGGAAGAAGAGGATTTCCGTCTTTCCATCAAAAAGATCCGCATCCGGAAAAGCGATCTGATCACAACCCTCAGGGTAGGGCTTCCGGCTGGCCTTCAGGGAACCGTCTTTTCTCTTTCCAATGTGGTCATCCAAAGCTCTGTGAACAGCTTTGGCTCTCTCGCCGTGGCCGGCAATACCGCAGCCCAGAACTTTGACTTTATCGATTTCTGCGTCATCAATAGCTTTGTGCAGGCCGGCGTTACCTTTACCTCCCAGAACTTTGCGGCCGGCAAATATGACCGGTGCAAGAAGGTGTTCCGCATCGTGTTTGGCTTAGGCATCGGCGTTGGCGTCGTGCTTTGCCTGCTGATTTTCCTGCTGAGAGGAACGCTGATTCAGCTTTTCACCACGGACCCCGAGGTAATCACCTACGCCATGATGCGCATTACCATCACCCTCAGCGTTCATTTCCTGATCGGAACCTACGAGATCAGCGGCGGCTGCCTGAGAGGCATGGGCAAATCCCTGACCCCGATGATCATTTCCATCTGCGGAACCTGCGCATTCCGCTTGATCTGGGTTTTCACGGTGGTATCCATACACCATGAGTTTTCTACTTTGATGATGGTCTATCCCATCTCCTGGGTCATTACAGGCATTGTCATGACAACGGCATATCTGATCACCCGAAAGAAGCTCTTTGCCCAGGCAGCCGTTTAATAATACTCAGCCGGAACGCCCCATCCTTTGATCAGCGATGGGAGCATGACAGCGGAAAGAGGAATATTATGTCTAATCGTTATAAGCCCGTTATTGCTTCTGTTCCCCACATCCTTCACGGAGCGGATTACAACCCGGAACAGTGGATCAAAATGAAGGATACCATCTGGCCCCAGGATATGCGCCTGGCCAAAGAGGCAGGCATCAATGTATTATCCATCGGCATTTTTTCCTGGAGCATGCTGGAGCCGGAAGAGGATGTCTATGATTTTTCCTGGCTGGATGAGGTGATGGACCTTTTGGCCGAGAACGGCATGAAGGCCAACCTGGCTACGCCCTCCGGCGCGCGCCCGGTCTGGATGGCCAAAAAACATCCCGAAGTTTTGAGAATCGAGCGAAACGGCGTCAGAAACGAGTTCGGCGGGCGGCACAACGCCTGTCTGTCTTCCCCCTATTTCAGGGAGAAGGTCACGAAAATCAACACCCTTCTGGCTGAACGCTATAAAGACCATCCCGCTCTGGGCATGTGGCATATCTCCAACGAATACGGCGGCAGCGGCGACAGCGCCTGCTACTGTCCCTATTGCAAGGAGCGGTTCAGAGACTTTTTAAAGGCCCGCTACGGCACCATCGATGCCCTGAACGATGCCTGGTGGACCACCTTCTGGTCCCATCGGTTCGATGATTTTTCCCAGATCGAGCCGCCCACTGAACGGGGCGACATGAATCTTCATGGTCTGAACCTGGACTGGCATCGGTTTACCACCTGGCAATATGTGGATTTTTATGAGCTGGAAACGGCTCCCCTGAAGAAAATTACGCCGGATAAGCCCTGCACCGCCAACCTGATGCGCTGGTTTAAACCCATCAACTATTTTCAGCTGGCGGATCAGCTGGACGTGGTATCCTGGGACAACTATCCCCTGTGGAAGAATACCCGGGAGGATGCCTCGGTTGCCATGGAGACAGCCTTTATGCATGACCTGTTCCGGTCTCTGAAGAAAGGCAAGCCATTCCTCCTGATGGAAAGCTGCCCCTCCGCCGTGAACTGGCAGCCAGTATCCAAAATTTATGCGCCGGGAGCGCATCTGTCCCACAGCATGCAGGCGGTTGCCCATGGAAGCGACAGCGTCATGTATTTCCAGTTCCGCAAAAGCCGCGGATCCTCTGAAAAATTCCATGGCGCGGTGGTTGACCACGAGGGACAGGGAAAAACCAGAATCTTTAAAGAGATCTGTCAGACGGGAAAAGCGCTCTCCGGCCTGGATGAAATCGTCGGAACCACTTATCCTGCCAGGGCAGCGGTTCTTTTCGACTGGGAAAACTGGTGGGCCTACGATGATGCGCAGTTCGCCCATAATGATCATAAAAACTACCAGGAGATGGTGCTGGAATACTACGAAGCCTTTTACCGTCTGGGCATCCCCGTGGATATTATCGATGAAACCTGTGACCTGGAGAAATATCAGCTGGTGGTCACCCCCCTTATGTACATGCTGAGAAACGGCTTCGAGAAAAAAATAGAGCAGTTTGTCAAAAACGGCGGCACCTGGGTTACCAGCTGCATCACCGGCTATGTAAACGACACGGATCTTTGCTTCCTGGGAGGATTTCCCGGACCGCTCAAAGAGACCCTGGGAATCTGGGAAGAGGAGCTGGACAGCCTATATCCGGAGCAGTATAACGAAATCGAGTGGAACCGGAAAGTCTATCCCGCGCATTTTTACTGCGGCCTGGCGCACATCCTGGATCCGGAAGAGGCAGCCGGAACCAAAGCAGAGGTCCTTGGCCGTTACCTGCACGACTTTTATGCCGGCTATCCGGCCGTTACGGCTCATGCCTATGGAGAAGGAAAGGCGATCTACCTGGCGGCCAGAATGAAGAAAGACTTCTATCTGGATTTCTTTAAGGATCTTTGCATCCGACTAGGCCTGAAGCCTGTGCTGGATCAGATTCCGGAAGGGGTAGAGGCCACGGTGCGCTCGGATGGAAAGCAAACCTATCTTTTCCTGAACAATTTCTATCCCGAACCGGTTCAGGTCTCCCTCCTGGCCGATGGCGGCGTTTATTATGACCATTATTCCCTTCTGGATGGCAGTCTCGTATCCGGCAGGATCACCCTGCCGCCGAAGGGGATTCAGATTTTGAAAAGAACCCTGCGCGATGCCGGGACCGAGAGAATTTCGCTGTGAATGGCGCGCTGATGTGGATCGTGTCGGCCGGTATCGTGCTGGGCGGCCTGGACCGGATTCTCGGAAACAGGTGGGGACTGGGCGCCCGGTTTGAAGAAGGCTTTCAGCTTCTGGGCCCTACGGCCTTTTCCATGGCCGGCATTCTGTGTCTGACAGGCCTTCTTTCCGGCGGAATGGGGGAGGGGGCGAAAGCCTTCTTTTCCGGCATAGGGCTGGATCCTTCCATGCTTTCGTCTTTTCTTGCCATTGATATGGGCGGCTATCACCTGGCCAAAGCCCTGCAGATCGACCCGCTGATCGGAACCTATGCAGGTCTTGTTCCCACCGCGACCCTGGGCTGTTCGCTGGTTTTCACCATTCCCGTGGGTTCGCAGATTCTCCAAAAGGAGGATCAGCCCTCGTTTGCCGTGGGGATGGCCATTGGCATGGTCACCCTGCCTTTTGCCCTGATCCTTGGCGGCCTTCTTTTCAGCCTTTCCTTTCTGACTGTCCTGAAACAGAACCTTGCGCTGATCATCCTTTCCCTGCTGCTCGGCCTTTTGCTGTATCGCATCCCTGAAAAAATGATCAAAGGCTTTCAGGTTCTGACGGTCCTCTTGAAAATTATCCTGACGGTGGGCCTGGTGCTGGGAGCCGTAAAACAGCTGACCGGGGCAGCCTTTCTTCCCAAGCTGATGCCGCTTCCCGAGGCCATGGCGGTGGTTTGCCAGGTATGCGTCTTCCTTTTGGGGGCGCTGCCGCTGACGGAGCTTCTGCAAAGGGCGCTGAAGAAGCCTCTTTCCTTGCTTGGAAAGAAGCTTGGAATGAATGATACTTCCATGATGGCCCTGCTGGTGGGACTGGTTTCCGCCATTCCGGTGCTGTCCCTGGTCAAGAACATGGACCGCAGAGGAAAAATCGTCAATATAGCCGCGCTGTTTTGCTCCACAGCCATGTTTGGAGCTCATATCGGGTTTGTTTCCGGGGTGGAACCGGACTATACGCTGGCGCTGATCCTTTCCAAATGCGCCGGAGCCATTGCAGCCGTATTGCTGGCTGTACTCTTTACCAGAAAGAAGGATTAAGGAATGGGAATTGTCATTTTCGGTGCCGTATTTGTGGATGTAAAGGGATACCCTTCTGCCAAATATATACCGGCAGGGCGCAATGTGGGCCGGATCATGCAGATCCACGGCGGCGTCAGCCGCAACGTAGCGGAAGATATCGCCAATATCGAGCTGAGACCTACCTTTGTCAGTGTGGTGGATGAGACCGGAACCGGACAGGATGTCATTGATAAACTCAGCCGTCATATGGTGGACACCCGCTATATCCGCAAGGTTCCGGGAGGAATGGGTACCTGGCTCGCCATCTTCGACAACGACGGCGATGTGGTGGCCTCCATTTCGCAGCGGCCCGATTTGTCCGAAATTGGACAGATTCTGGAAGAGCACGGCGATGAGATCATCAGCAGCGCAGACAGTGTGGTGGTAGAAATCGATATGGATCCGGATCTCGTCAAGATGATTTTCGACCTGGCAGACAAGTATCAGAAAGCGGTCTATGCCGTTGTCTCCAATATGTCCATTGCCCTGGAGCGGAGGGATCTTCTGAAACGAACGGCCTGCATCGTATGCAACGAGCAGGAGGCAGGCCTTTTGTTCTCTGAGGAATATCAGGACCTTAGCCCAGAGGCGCTGATGGACGAGCTGTGCGTGAAAATCCGGCAGGCCCGGATCCCGCGGATGATCGTGACCATGGGCCCCAAGGGCGCTGTTTACGCCGAGCTTGGCGGCGAACATGGCATGGTGCCCCCTCAAAAGGTTGAGGTGGTGGATACCACCGGCTGCGGAGACAGCTTTTTTGCCGGCGCCGCCATTGGCCTTACCTATGGAAAAAGCCTGAGGGAGTCCTGCGAGATCGGAACCCGTCTGGCAGCCTCGGTGATTGCCACAAAAGAGAATGTCTGTCCCCGGTTTCTTCCGGAAGAGCTGGGACTTACGCTATAGATTGCGCGATAGATGACAACATGGAATATCATTATGGAAAGGAAATCTGTCATGATCCGTTCAGAAAACTATACACAGCAAATGAATCAGGTGGTGCTGCCTTACCTGCAGGAAAGGCGTCAGAACGAAGGCCTTAAATCCAAAGACGGCACGCTGCTTTATACTTCCTTCTTTACCGCTGATGAACCGAAGGGAACAGTGCTCCTGCTGCACGGCTTTACGGAAAACATTGAGAAATTCAGTGAAGTGATCTATTCCTTCCTTCAGCTTGGCTACTCGGTGGCGGCGCTGGATATGCGCGGACACGGCCGTTCCAAACGGGATCCTCACCTGAAAGCCCACTATCTGACCCATGTGGAGCGCTTCGATGACTATCTGGACGACGTGGAAGTGGTCTATGACCGCTGGATGAAGGAGGCGCAGCGGCCGTTCATTCTGTTCTCTCATTCCATGGGAGGCGCCGTAGCTGCGCTGACCCTGGAGAAGGGAAAGCTGTTGTTTGACAAGGCGGTTTTGAATTCGCCCATGATCGCGCCCTCCACCGGCGGCGTGCCGGCAGCGGTGGGGCAGGCGATTTGTCTGGGCGCGGGCGCCATTGGCAGAAAGAGAAAACGCATTTTCCTGGCCGGCCCATACACCGGAGAAGAAAAGTTTGAGGATTCCTGCGCCAGCGGTCTGGAGCGTTTTAACTGGTATAACGAGATCCGTAAGTCCCGTCCGGAATTCCAGAACAGCGCGCCTACCTATCAGTGGACTTATGAATCCATGGGCGTTACCAGACGAATTCTGAAAAAGGGCGAGCCGGAGAAGGTTCAGATTCCGGTTCTGATTTTCCAGGCCAGTGATGACAATACAGTGGAGGCGGCCCCTCAGGTGGCCTTTGCATCAGCGCTTCCCAAGGGTAAGCTGATTCGGATCGAGAACGCCCGTCACGAGATCTACCGTTCCGGCGATGAGGCGGTGGATGCCTGGTGGAAGGATCTGATCAGCTTTGTCGAGAACGATGAATAGATTGAGGTATATATGAGTGATGATGTAAGCCGCAGAATTCAGGAGCGCAGAGCCCGTCTGCAGGCGGAAAAGGAGAGGATGGAAAAGCGGAAAATGCGCTTTGCCCTTGTTGGAGAGCTCGTTTTTCTTCCTCTTTGCGTCCTTTACATGGAGCTTTTGTTTCACATTTCCTCCCGTGGCGTTTTCACCATCAACAGCGTCCTGCTGATCCTGCTTTATTCCGCAGGCCTTGGACTGCTGCTGACGATTCCGCTGCTCCTGATCAAACGAGATGCGGTCAGGAACATAACCGCAGCGCTGATGCTGCTGTTGCTTTCGATTCCCTTTCTTGTGGAATTCTTTATTTTAAAGGCCTTTAAGGTTCTGTACAATTTGAAAACCATCGTAAACGGCGCAGCGGGCATGTTCAGAGGCTTTATGTCCGAAACCCTGTCCCTGGTTTTCAGCTTTTCCGGAATTGTGCATATTTTGCTTTTTTGGCTGCCTGTTTTACTGTATTTTCTGCTGGCTTCACGATGCTTTAAAAACCGCCCTGGAACCCTGCTTCGGTCTTTGGTGATAGGCGTCTGTTCTCTGACCTGCTTTGCAGTGGCGCTTGCGGGCATACGGTTTCAGCCAAGGCTGCGGGCGATGCACAGCGCCAGCTACAGCTTTCAAAGCGCCGTCGATCAATTCGGGCTTTTAGAGGGCGTCAGGCTGGAGCTTCTGCACTTGAACAATAATGAGATTGCCTTCGAGGCCGACGCGGGCTCTGATGCCCTGAAGGTGGATGATGGGACTCAGAAAGCAAGCCAAAGTCAGAGCGCTGAGACATCGGAAAAGACGCAGCAAAATGAACTGTCCGGCGCTGATCCTTCTGCGGCTCAGACAGAAAACAGCCAGACAGATCCTTCCGCTAAGAGCGCCTCCGGCGAAGCGGCTGCCCCTAAAAAATACAGCCTTATGGATCCTGAATACAGCATGCTTCCCATCGACTTTGACAGTCTGGAGAAAGATGCCTACAGTTCCCAGCTTTCTTCCATGTATGCCTATGCCAAAAATCTGACCCCATCAAAGCAGAACGAATATACCGGCATGTTTGAGGGCAAAAATCTGATTCTCATATGCGCGGAAGCCTTCAGCGGCTATGTGATTGATGAAAAAACGACGCCTACCCTGCATCGAATGGCAACAAAGGGCATTCAGTTTACGGACTTTTACCAGCCTGCCAGCGCCGGAACCACAGGAGGCGAAACCGAAGTGCTTTTTGGCGTTCATCCCATGACCGGCGGCGCTTCCATGTCGGATGCCACCTCCCATAAAATGTGGCTGGATATGGCTTATCGTCTGAATGGTTATTACGGGATGGCGATCCATGCCAATGATGCGAATTTCTATGACCGTGAAACCACTCACAACCTGCTGGGCTATTCCGAAGGCTTCATGGGCTTCGGAACCGGCATGGAAGAATACGTGACCAACCAGTGGCCCCAGAGCGATCTGGAGACGGTGGTGAATACCTTCCCCCTTTATGCGGATCACCAGCCCTTCAATATTTATTACATGACTGTCTCCGGCCACAGCCTCTATACCCGGGATCGAAACGCCATGGTGGATAAAAACTGGGAACGGGTTGAAAAGATGAATCTGGAATACTCGGATATCGTAAAAGGCTACATCGCCTGCAACCTGGAGCTGGAAGACGCCATGACGGAGCTGATTAAGCTGCTGGAAGAGAAGGAAATAGCGGACGATACGGTGGTGGTTATCTGCGGCGACCATTTTCCCTACGGCCTCGATGATGACGCCCCGCTGGGCTCGCTGGTCTATCTCAGCGAGCTGTACCGCTTCGAGGTGACCAACTATCTGCAGCGCGACTCCAGCCGGCTGATTCTCTGGAGCGGATGCCTGGAGGATCAGGCGCCGATTATCGTCGATGAGCCGGTCATGAGCCTGGATATTCTGCCTACGCTTTTGAACCTTTTCGGATGCGACTGGGATTCGCGCCTGCTGCCCGGCAGAGATGTTTTCTCTGACCAGGAAGCCCTGGTTTTTGAAATCGACGGCGATTGGAAAACAAATTACGGAACCTATATCTATATGACCGATACCTTTACCCCTGTGGACCCCAATATGACGCTGCCGGATCAATATGTGGAGAATGTCAGCAAGCTGGTAACCAATAAATTGAACTATTGCAGCGGTATTATCGGAACCGATTTTTACGACTTAATATACGAGCAGCTTTACGATCGGCGCTGATGGAAAGGGGGTGCCCCTTTGCCGAAATTTAGTGTAAAAAAACCCTTAACCATATTTGTTGCAGTGATTGCGGTGCTGGTGCTTGGCGTGGTGGCCTACCTGCGCATGACCCCGGATTTGTTTCCCAACATGGACTTCCCTTATATTATTATCATGACGACCTACCCCGGCGCCAGCCCCGAAAAGGTGGAGCTGGAGGTGGTGCGGCCCATGGAGCAGTCCATGTCCACCCTGGAGCATATTAAAGAGGTGACCTCAAACTCTCAGGAAAACTACGGCCTTGTCATGCTGGAATTTGAAGAGGATGTCAACATGGACACCATCGGCGTCGATATCCAGCAGAACATCGCGGTTCTGGAATCCTCCTGGGATGAAATGGTGGGCACCCCTTATGTGCTGAAAATCAATCCTTCGGTCATTCCCATCGAGGTGGCGGCTGTTTCCGTGGATGACATGTCCACCCTGGAGCTGACCGAGTTTTTGAATGACACCATTATGAACAAGCTGGAAGGCATTTCCGGAGTGGCCAGGGTATCGGCCTCCGGCGGCATTACCCAGGAAGTTCATGTGGTGCTTTCGCAGCAGAAGATCGATCTATGGAATGAAGCCATTGCCAAGGTTATTGAGGAACAGTTTTCTGAAGCTGCCGGCGAGCTGGCCGGTACAAAGCAGGAGCTGACAGATGCGCAGGAGCAGATGGACGCCGCCAGGGAAGAGCTGAATGCGGGTTCTTCCGCCTTAGCCAATCAAACAGCGGCGGGCGAGGCGCAGATCAGTGAAAAACAGACAGAGCTGATCGAAACCAAGGCGCAGCTGCAGGACCAGATTGCCCAGCTTCAGACGGCGAGGACAACCCTGGAAACCACCAAGAATGCCCTGACTGCCCTGAAAACAGGCCTGGAAACCCTTCAGACCCAGGCCGCTGCCATATCCGCAGATATTGAAAACATGATCCAGCTACGGGAGACAATGCAAACGATTCAGGCTGTTCGGGATGGTTTTACCGCCCAGATTCAGGAGCTGCAGGAACGAGCCGATCTGACCCCTGAAGAGATTGAAGCTGCCATTGCAGAAATCAGAAACAGCGCGGCTTACCAGCAGGCTGAAGCCTCCTATGCCGAGCTTCAGACGCAGCTTTCTGCCTATGGCCTGGATGCCGCCACCCTGGAAGGAAGAATCCAGGAATCCCAGGCGGCTTATCAGGATATTCAGACCCGGATCCAGCAGGCCCGGGAGGCGCTGGAGGCCCAGGGCATTTCCGAGGAAAACCTGGATGCGTCTTTAGCCGAGATGGATGCGAACATCCTGCAGATTGATGAAGGCAATAAAGCGCTGCAGGACGGCCTCTCCCAGATTGACGCGGGCATGATGCAGCTGCAGGATGCGGCATTGCTGCTTTCCGCCCAGAAAACCAGCGGCCTTCTGCAGATCGCGCAGGCTGCGGCGGACCTTTCCGCCAACCAGATCGCTGTCTCCGGAGCCCTCACCCAAGTGGAGCAGGGGCTGACGACGATCGAAGAAACCAGAGAATCCACCCTGGCTCAGGCCAATCTTTATCATATTTTGACCATGGATACCATCAGCGCTATTTTGACTGCGCAGAATTTCTCCATGCCTGCCGGATATGTCAAGCAGGACGGCGTCAGCTATATGGTTTCCGTGGGTGATGAAATGACCACCGTCGAGGAATTCCAGAACCTGATGCTCTTTGATCTGCATATCGACGGCGTGCTGCCCATCTATTTAAAGGATGTGGCGGCGATCATGGTCACGGACAACAGCGCCGAATCCTATTCCAAGCTGGGCAGTGTGGATGGCATTTCCCTGACCTTTGAGAAGCAGAGCACCTTTGCGACAGCGGAGGTAACCGGCAATATCGAGACCAGGCTTCGGGCCCTGGAAGCGGAATATCCGGGTCTTCATTTCGTCACGCTGATGGATCAGGGCAGCTATATCTACCTGATTGTGAATACCATCCTGCGTTCCCTCGGCCTTGGCGCGGTTTTTGCTGTTTTGATCCTGTTCCTGTTCCTGAAGGATATCCGGCCGACGCTGATTACCCTGGTATCCATTCCGGTGAGTTTGATTTTTGCCATCGTGCTGATGTACTTTTCCGGCGTTACCATTAATATGATTTCCCTTTCGGGCCTGGCTGTGGCCGTGGGCATGCTGGTGGATAACTCGGTTGTGGTCATCGAAAATATTTTCCGTCTCCGGAGCAAGGGAGCGAATATTATTCAGGCTTCCGTTTCCGGCGCCGCTCAGGTGGTGGGCGCGGTTACGGCTTCCACCCTTACCACGGTATGTGTGTTCCTGCCCATTGTTTTTGTGGAAGGTCTAACGAAACAGCTGTTTACGGATCTGGCGCTGACCCTGACCTTTTCGCTGATGGCAAGTCTGATTGTGTCCATCACCCTGGTGCCGGCGATGGCCTCGAAAATGCTGGTGACCCATAAGGAGCATCGGGATTTCCTTCTTGGTCCGGTGCTGAAGCTCTATGAGAAACTGCTTCGCTGGACATTAAAGCGCAAGGCCGTTGTTTTAATCGCTTCGATCGTTTTGCTGGCTTCCACGCTGTTTTTCAGTCTGGAACGAGGCTTTACCTTTATTCCGCAGATCGATCTTCCCAACATCAGCGTCAATATTGAGATGCCGAAAGAGGCGACCATGGAAGAAGCGTCTGCTTTGGCGGATGAGGTCATTTCACGAATCCTTACCCTGGACGAGATCGGCACCATGGGCGCCTCCATGTCTTCCTCCGGCAGCGGACTGTTGATGTCCACCTCCGGCGGAGAATTTGATGTAACCTGTTATGTCAATCTGAAGGATGAAGGCGGCAGCGGAAATGCGGTAGGCAAAAAGATCGAAGCGCTTTGCAAGGACCTTCCCTGTAAAGTCACCGCCGATTCTGTAATGAACAGCTACATGGGGCTGCTGACGGGAAACGGAGTCACCGCCGAAATCTATGCGGAAGATATGAATGCCCTTCAGAATGCCGCAGCCCTGGTGGGCGAAACGGTGCGTTCCGTCTCCGGAACCAAGGACGTAGTCGACGGATTGGATGAAAGCGTCGAATCCATCCATATCTATATTGACCGGAATAAAGCCATGGAGAAAGGCTTTACGGTAGCGCAGATTTTCATGAGCCTTTCTTCAGCCTTAACGGACGAAGCCACGGCTACCACCATGGAGCTGGAAGGCACCACCACCAGCGTTATCCTGGAGCAGCGTTCCGGCGCCAAAATATCCCTTTCCGACCTGACCGATTTTGAAGTGACCGGCCAGAACATGATGGGAGAGGATATTTCTCTTCGGCTGGGCGATGTGGCTGCCATAGAGAGAACAAACTCTCTTTCCACCATTCGCAGACTGAATCAGCGCCGCTATATCCAGGTGACGGCCCAAATCGAGGATGGCTACAATGTCTCCCTGGTTTCCAGAGAAGTGGAGAACCGTATTGCGTCCTTGGATCTGGGTGAAGGCGTGACCTGCCAGATGGCCGGCGAAAATGAGCAGATTATGAATGCCATTGAACAGCTGCTTCTGATGCTGCTTTTGGGCGTGGTTTTGGTATACCTGGTCATGGTAGCGCAGTTCCAGTCCCTGAAAAGCCCGTTTATCGTTATGTTTACGATTCCTTTAGCCTTCACGGGAGGCTTTATCGGCCTTCTGGTGTTTAATCTGGAAATCAGCGTCGTTTCTCTGGTAGGTTTTGTCATGCTGACCGGTATTATTGTTAACAATGGTATTGTGTTGGTAGACTATATTAACCAGCTGCGCCTGGATGGAAAAGAGCGTGTGGAGGCTATCGTGGAGGCAGGCGTGACCCGAATGCGTCCCATCCTGATGACATCGCTGACGACTATCCTGGGCCTGATCGACATGGCTGTAACCCGTTCCCCCGGCACGTCTCTCATGCGGCCGATCGCCATCGTCTGTATCGGCGGCTTGCTGTATGCCACGCTGATGACGCTCTTTGTTATTCCCTGTATCTACGATATGATGAATAAAAAAGATATGAAGGCTGTCAGCGAGGAAGACTTGAAGATTTTGGAAATTTAGTAACGGCAACGTTGCGAATTCTATCCTGGTTCGGAGGAGAGGAGCAGCCTTAAGCCAGATGCTTGCGGTATGTTCCCGGAGAAACCCCGAACTTCTTTCGAAA
This sequence comes from Bacillota bacterium, assembly GCA_017634575.1. GTDB lineage: Bacteria > Bacillota > Clostridia > Lachnospirales > Bianqueaceae > RUG760. The sequence continues at coordinate 5,259 of JAGBND010000042.1, read as the reverse complement.
CAGCCGGATAAAATAAGAGAAATTGTTAAATCCGCATTGCGCGGCAATATCGTTAATGGAATCAGAGGTTTCGGCCAAGCGGTAGGAAGCGGAGGCCAGGCGATAGTCGTTCAGATAGTGGACAAAGGTCTGTCCTGTAGCTTCTTTAAAACGCCGCATGAAATAGGCCGGGCTGTAGCCAGCGAAATCAGCGGCGTTTTCTATGGTCAGCGGCTCGGTATAATGCTGCTTGATCCAGCTCAGAAGCGTTTTCAGCTGATCCATGTTTTTGGTATTCTGCGGCGAAACTTCCGTCAGTTTATAGGTATAAAGCGCATATAACAGCTCAAACATGCAGCCCTTGACCAGCAGATAATAGCCCGGGGGCTGCTTTTCGCATATGGAATCGGCCCGGTCCAGGCAGGCGGACGCCTGATCGTGAAACGGGGTTCCCGGATGAATCGGCCTGGGAAAGATCATGGTGCTGCTCATCAGCGGCGCAATCACATGCCGTCGGCACCAGTCGTTCTCTTCGACGCTGTCCAGCATGGAAAGGGAAAATATGATATTTTCATATTCCATTCTCACCCCGGGATCGCCCTCGATTCCGTGAACTTCCCCCGGCAGAACAGGAACAATGCTGCCGGCGCTGACCTTCATAGGCTCCAGGTTCACCGAAACGGTGCCGGAGCCTTTTTTAATATAGATAATCTCCATCTGGTCGTGCCAATGAAGGGCAACCCGTTTGAAATCCAACGGAATGGTGCAAAGATATGTATTATAGGCAAACCCCGGCTTTTCATGGATTTTCGTTTCATGATACTGCGCGTAATGGTCAAATTCGATCATACAGACCTCCTTCCCGGAACACAATCTGTAACATACGATATATTCATTATACAAGATATATCCACATCTTTTCAATAATCCACTGACAAATAAGTCAAATAATGATATACTAACGATTAAGACCATCAGATCGTTCCAGGAGTAGCCTATGTATAGAAATCTCAGGGATAAATGGCTGGAATCCCTTCAATCGGTTCTGCCCATTACCGTCATTGTCCTTTTGTTCAGCATCAGCCTGACGCCCCTGTCCACCGGCGTTTTGACGCTCTTTGTTTTCGGAGCATTGATGCTGATTGCGGGTATTGGACTGTTCACGCTGGGCTCTGATATGAGCATGACGCCTCTTGGAGAGCAGATGGGATTGTTTTTGGGCCGGTATAAACGGGCGTTCATTCCTGCCACCATCGCGTTACTGCTGGGCATTCTGATCACCACGGCTGAGCCGGATCTTCGGGTGCTGGCAAATCAGATCCCGGCTATAGAAGACCAGATCCTGATCTGGTCGGTAGCAGGCGGCGTCGGTATTTTTCTGCTGATAGCCTTTTTGAGAATACGGTTTCATCTGGCCCTTTCCAAGCTGCTCCTCGTTTTCTATGCGATTGTAATCGCCCTGTCCTTCTTTGCGCCCAAGGATTTTATACCCGCCGCCTTTGACTCCGGCGGCGTAACCACCGGTCCGATCACTGTGCCGTTTATTATGGCCCTGGGCTCCGGTCTGGCTGCCGGATCGGTTAGCGACGACACATCGGACCAGAGCTTCGGTCTGGTGGCGCTGTGCAGCATCGGCCCGATTCTTTCCGTTCTGCTCTTAAGCATTCTGTTTAAACCGGAAGCTTCCACTTCACAGACGGCGATTCTGGAGGTCGCCAATACCCGGCAGGCCTTCTGGATGTTTTTACAGGCATTTCCTGACTATATGCTGGAGGTGTTCGGCGCCCTGGCGCCGCTGATTCTGGTTTTTCTGATCTTCCAGCTTTTCACCAGACGGTTCCACCGCCATCAGATCATGCGTATTATCGTAGGCTTTCTTTACACCTATGCCGGACTGGTGCTATTTCTGTGCGGCGCCAATATCGGTTTTATGCCCGCCGGCACGCTGATTGGCAGAGAACTGGCTAACGGTCAGATCACCACTACCTGGAGCATTATTCCCGCAGGCATGCTGATGGGATATTTTGTCGTTTCCGCAGAACCGGCGGTTCACGTGCTGAAAAAACAAGTCGAGGAGGTCACCAGCGGCGCGATCTCGGGAAGGGCGATCGGATTTGGCCTGTCCATCGGCGTTGCGGTTGCTATCGGCGCAGCCATGCTGCGGGTGCTTACCGGCGTATCGCTGCTTCCCTTTGTGATCGTTGGATATGCCCTTTCCCTTGCCATCAGCTTTTTTGTCCCGAAAGTATATACCGGCGTTGCCTTTGATGCAGGCGGCGTAGCCAGCGGACCCATGACCACCACCTTCATTCTTCCCTTTGCCATGGGAGCCTGTGAGGTGCTGGGCGGCAATCTTTTGACGGATGCCTTTGGCATTGTGGCGCTGGTTGCGCTGACGCCCCTGATCACCATACAAAGCATGGGACTGATCAGCCGCATTCAAAGCAAAAAACGCATGCGTCAGGCGGAAGCCGAGCTGGATCTGATCGAAGACGGTATTTTGTATTACTACGAGTAAAGAGGGTTTAACATGCCAGCAGGTAAAGACGAAAACGATATCATGCTGCTTTATTCCATCGCTGACAGGGGTAAAGGACAGCTGCTTTTAGAGGAATTAAAGAAACGTGGAATTAGAAACCACTTCATCGCCCTTGGCACGGGAACGGCCACATCGGAAATGATGGACATCATTGGTCTTGGAACCAGTGAAAAGGACCTGATCCTGAGCTTTGGCCTGCGGGGACAGACGGAACGGTTTGTTCGGGAGGTAGCAGGGAGCATCGATCACATTGGCAGGGGAAGAGGCATTATCATGCTGGTTCCCCTGAACGCGATCGGCACGCTGGCGGCAACGATTTTACAAAAACAGGCGGGGAGGTTCAGCATGGACGCATCCAAAGAAAAAACAAAAAGAACATCAGAAGCTTCGGAGGGCGCGCAGGCGGCGGAGCAGCGGGATAAAGGCGCTTCTCTGGAAGCCCCCGGATCCGGCGTTAAGAGAAGCCTGATCCTGATTGCCGTTAATGCCGGCTATACGGAAGAGGTAATGGCTGTGGCCAGAAAAGCCGGCGCCACAGGCGGAACCGTCATCAGAGGCCGCCTTGCCGGCACAGAAGATCTGATGCAGCAGTTTGGCATCAATCTCTCCAGGGAGCGGGAGCTGCTTACCATTCTGGCGGCGGAGGATGTACTGGATGATATCCTTCAAGCGGTGAACGGGCAGTACGGACTGAGATCCAAAGCCCAGGGAATTGTTTTTGCCGTCCCGGTGGAAAAGGCCTTTAAGATTTAGAAATCGTTGCTTTTTTTAAAAATCCTTCTTTTAGGGGATGTTTTTTGGTTCATTTTGCTTTATACTGAAGAAAGGAAAACCGCTTCTGCAGCTTGATAGCTGCGGGCGCAGATGCATTGGCAGACAAAACGGCTGCGATCCAAACTAAACCATCAAGGGAGGAAGATTATGGGACTTTTTGATAAGAAATATTGCGATATTTGCGGACAAAAAATCGGAATGCTCGGTAACCGCAAGCTGGAAGACGGCAACCTGTGCAAGGACTGCGCGGCGAAGCTGTCTCCTTTCTTCAGCGACCGGAGAAGAAGCACGGTTAACGACATCAAAGCACAGCTTTCCTATCGCGCCGCCAACCAGGAAGAAGTGGAGCGTCTGCATATCACCAGAAGCCTGGGCAAAAATACAAAGATCCTTTTGGATGAAGATGCCAGGAAATTTGTTGTCACCGGCGCCAGGGATATTATCAGCGCCAACCCGGATGTGCTGGACTATTCCCAGGTAACCGGCTGCATGCTGGATATTGATGAGCATAAAAACGAACTCAAAATCAAGAACAACGAAGGAAAAATGGTCAGCTACGTGCCGCCGAGATATGAATATTCCTACGATTTCACCGTTAAGATCAATGTCAACCACGACTACTTCGATACGATCTCGGTCAGGCTGAATCCCAGCTCCGTCAAAACGCCTCGCCCGGTGTCGGTGAATCTCCGCGGCGCCATGCCTCAGGAATTCAAAGAATATTACGATATGGGCAAGGAAATCGAATCTGTCCTTACCAATGCGCGGGCGGAAATCAGGGAAGAAATCGCCCAGGCCAATGCGCCTAAAATGGCAGTTAAATGTCCCCATTGCGGAGCATCCACCATTCCCGATGCAAGCGGATGCTGCGAATACTGCGGAGGCCCCCTCGCATAAAACGATTTTCGGACGATACCGTCCGGCTAAGGACCGCAGCCTTGCAGGCTGAAGTCCTGATCTGAAATGACGGGGCGGCAGGGATGATATTCCTGCCGCCTCTTTTCGTTTCCTGAATCCCGGCAAGGCAAAAGCGAATCCTTAAGAATCCGCATCATCTTTTCTCCTGCACTTGCATACAAGTTACTAAATATGTTATAATCTATTGACTACGGAATTCTTCCAAAGCCGCAGCTCATACGGCGCCGCATATCCTGAAAGATAAGCGGAAGGAAAGAAGCCGCCTATAAAGCGTTAAACAATATAGATTATAGACGAGGTGGGAATTTGGTCAGCGAAGAAAAAATTATTCTCATGAGCAAGGCCGCCGCCTATGAATCGGACAAATACAGAGACGATTCCTTTGCAAAGCGGTATTATAAAGAAGATTACATGGATAAGACCCGGTTAACCCTGCGCATCTGGGCTACGGTCTATTACATCATTTACTGGGGCTACACCCTGGTCAAACAGTTCTATATCGAAGGGGTTTCTCTTTTGCACTACGACTATGGAACGCTTTTCGTCAAGGTTATTTTGTACTATGCAGTTATCTTGATCCTGGTATCGTGGATCGGCGGCTTTTTTGCCGGCATACGGTATGACTCCGCCAAGAAACGGATCGACCGTTACTATGAGCTGCTGGCCTCAATCAACGATTTCAATTCATAACGGGAGTAACTGTCATGGTGAGCAATATTTTAAATAAAGTCCGCAGCGTCATTGCGCTGGTTATGCAGAAATCATCCCTGATTCTCCGGATGATTCTTAAATTTGTCTGTTTTTATCTTCTGTTCAAAAACATCTCTTCGATGAGCTATTTCAGCGGAACCGGTCTTTTTAACGACAATGCGATTCAGCTGATTCTCGCGGCTGTGGCCACGGTTCTTCCTAACCGAAGCGGCATATTAATTGCCCTGGCCATCGTCATTTACAATGTCTATCAGACCTCGGTGGTGGGCGCGATTATCGTCGGCCTGCTGCTGATACTGCTTTACATTATTACTTCGTCTCTTTTCCCGGAGTACACC
>JAGBND010000041.1 GCA_017634575.1 Bacillota bacterium | reverse complement strand
GTGTTCGCTTGCGAACACACAGAACCGCCCCCTGTTTTTCCCTGTGCTTCTTATTTGCTTTCTATGGTGACTGTCTCTTCCGGCAGGCCGGGAGAGGTGAGATGAACGGTGATGGTTCCGGCATCGGAAGTGGAGCGGATGGCTGCCATGACCCGGCCGTCGAAGGTTTCCCAGGTATCATCCGAATAGGAGCCTTCGCAGGAGGGGTTGCCGGAGCCGAAGCCGGCCAGCACGGCAGGACCTTCTACCTTGACAGTGATTTTCCGTTTCTCCCAGCGGTTGGGGATCCCGGCTTCATCCGTCAGATCCACCGTCACCAGGCTAAGGCCGCGGCCATCGGCCTCGATTTGGCCTTTGCTGACGGAAACAGCCATTTTCGCGACAGATGCGGCGCTGCGAAGAATGAATGTGCCGTCTTCCTTTCCGTGGGTATAACCCACAGCCTTCAGCTCGCCCGGCTGATAAGTGATCGGGAAATTCGTCTCGAAGCGGACAGCCTCGCCGGCCGGCTTTCTGCCAAGAGACTTTCCGTTCAGGAACAGCTCTACTTCTTCGGAAGCGGAGAGGACCCTGGCCATGGTGGGTTTTCCTTCCAGACCATCATAGGTCCAGCTGTCCAGACAGTCGTAATATTTCCAGTTATTGGAGGGATCCGGCTGACCGAAATGCTCCACCCGGTCCACGGCAATAAAGGGCTCTTTTCTCAGACCAAAGGAAATCTCCCTGAGATAACTCATGGGACGGCGGTATCCGTTCAGGGTAATATCGCCGCAGTAGGCCAGGCGGTCCGGATAAATACCCTGTTCCTTACGGTCGGGATCGTAGGAGAAGCCGGCGATAAAGGCCTCGCCCACATAGTCATAGCCGGTCCAGGTGAAATCGCCAATGACATGGGGATTGCGTTTGCAGATGCCCCAAAGCCGGGCAATTTCCGTGGGGAAGGTTTCGCTGCCCACCACCACGCGGTCGGGATGTTCCAGATGATCGTTCTCGTGACGGCCGGTCAGATAGTTATAGCCAATCACATCCATTTCACAGAGAATTTCCTCCATCGCGTCGGAAAGAACCCGGCTCTTGGAGAAGTTGTCCATCCGATCCTCCACCATCTTGGCGAGGGCAGCATTCAGCGCTTCGCTGCCGGAGGATGCGTCATCCTTTTTCTGTGAAGCGGCTGCCTGAGCCTTCTTGATATCCTCTTCCTGGGACTTGAACAGATTCAGCATGACCTCCACCTGATCCGCCAGGGCCAGATAGCCATTGAGGGCGATGGTCACATAGCGCTTCGGATCCAGGCTCCGGAACAGGTTCGCCATGGACCGGGCTCTGCGGCGACCGTTCCGGCGGCCCACCTCGGGAATCTCATTGCCCAGGGAATACAGGATAACCGATGCATGGTTGTAATCCTTGCTGACGATCCGGCGGATGGTCTCGTCCCATTCCTCCGAAAAATCCAGCGCATAATCTTCGTTGTTTTTAGGCTCCTCCCACATATCCGCCACTTCGTCCATGACCATAATGCCCAGACGGTCGCATAAGGAGAGAAGGGTTTTTCCGGCGGGATGATGAGCGCTGCGGATGGCGTTGAAGCCGGCTTCCTTCATTTTGCGCAGACGGAATTCTTCGGCATCGGGAAGGGTGGTGGCGCCTATGATGCCGTTATCGTGATGGATGCAAGCGCCGCGCATTTTGAATGCTTTTCCGTTGATGCGAAGTCCGTGGCGGGCGTCCAGGCTCAGGGTGCGGATACCGAACAGATCAGAAGCCTCATCCAGTGCCTTTCCGGTGCCCGTCTCGTCCTCCAGCAGAACGGCGTCCCACTGATAAAGATTCGGTTCATCCGGATTCCACAGCTCGGCATCGGGAATAAACAGCCGCATGTGGGCGGCGCTTTCCTCGCCGGGCAGCAGAGACATTTCATTAACCAGAGAAGTCTTTTTTCCGGAAGGAGAAGTAAGCGTCAGCGAAATCTTGACGGTTTTTCCATCCAGTGAACCGTTCCTGACCTTCAGATCCGCCAGAACCAGGGCATAGCCATCCTCATCCACAGACTCGGTGGTAAGGCGGATTCCTTCGGGAACCAGATGGCAGAGACTTCCCTGATGGAGCCACACATCCCGGTAGATGCCGGATCCAGGATACCAGCGGGAGGCGCTTTCTGTGGACCGGGTGATGACCTGCAGGGTGTTTTCTTCGCCAAATCGAAGGTATTTATTAAGCGGAACGAAGAATTGACTGTAGCCATAGCGGTTGGTTTTGATCAGTTCCTTGTTCAGATACACCATGGCCTGGGTCATGACGCCTTCAAATTCGAGGATGGTTTCCTGATCCTTCCAGCTGGCAGGCGCAAAGAAGGTTTTTTCATAGGTATAGGTTTTTGAAGGATAAAAGGCATTCTGGCCTTTGCTGAGGCACTTTGGATCCCTTTCTTCCAGAATCATCTGATCCTGGGGCAGCATCACCTTTTCAAAAGGAGGCTCGCTTCCGAAAATAACACCAAAGGGGTTGGGAACACCGGTGCGGACGCTCCAGCCGGTATTGAATAATTGCTTTTTCATTGTAAAATCTCCTGATTCAAAATAGAGTGGAAGGACAGAAGATGGTTCCATTCCGATATTATACATGATTAACGATAGGGTTGTAAACCCGGAATAATGTGTTTACAGGGACTGTTTTTTTTTTAAGACTCATGGTAAACTAAGCAGCAAAGGTTCGCATGAACATCAAGAAGGAGTTTAAAGGCTATGATCCAGGACATTTTTCCGCACCATTTATATAATCAGTATGACCCTTCTGCAGAGCCGGTTCTGACCAGCCGGATCGTTGTTTACCAGGATGGCAGGATTCTGCTTCATGTGGATCAGGAAAGAGGAACCTTTGATTTTCCCAGATGGCATGAGATGGGCTGTCCCGAGCAGATGACATATCTGTTTTCGCTGGACGAGACAAAGTATTTTCTGGCAATGCCCGATCCGGGGAAAGGGTTTTCTTCTTTGCCGCGGGAGCTGGTGATCGGAGAAGACTGTGATTTTTACAATCTGCGGGAGATCCGCCGTTGGGGTCTCAGACCGAGGGAATCTGTGTTTGCGGCTTTTACAGCGCTGCAGCTGGCGGAATGGTATGAACGCACCGTATTCTGCGGAAAGTGCGGCCATGTCATGCACAATTCGGAAAAGGAAAGGGCAAGGGTCTGCCCACTCTGCGGCACGACGATCTATCCACGGATCAATCCGGCCGTGATTGTAGGTGTCAAGAATGGGGATTCATTGCTGATCACCCGCTACAAGGGTCCCCGCAGCATGAATGCCCTGGTGGCCGGTTTTACGGAAATCGGAGAAACGTTCGAGGAGACGGTAGCGAGAGAGGTCATGGAAGAAACGGGCGTGAGGGTGAAGAACATCCGCTACTATAAATCCCAGCCCTGGGGTATTGCCAGCGATATCCTGGCAGGCTTTTATTGCGAGGTGGATGGCGATCCCACGATCCGGATCGATGAATCCGAACTGAAGTATGCCGAGTGGGTCAGGCGGGAAGAGATCGGCCTCCAGCCCCAGGACTACAGCCTCACCAACGAAATGATGCAGCGGTTTAAAGAAGGAAAAGAATAGCCCCCAAGGAGGCAAGGATATGACCAATAAAAACCCAGGAGAACACAAGGGACGGTTCTCCTGGGTTTTGTTGATTACAGCGATGACAATTTCATCATAACCCGCATGGGCAGAGAATCCTTCATAAGCTTTCTGGTGAAGGCTTTTTCTTCTTCAGCATCACCCTTCAGCGGGAAGTCAACAAAGGAGCGGATCTGCAGCTTTTCATCGGCCTCTTCCTTTGTCATGCCTTCGGGAAGACAGATGTCAACAGTCTTTTCCTGCCCGGGTGCTAGATCAAAGAAATTGTCAGAGAAGTTCCCGTGCAGACCTTCAAGCCGGACCAGAACGATGTGAGCAAAGGTATCCGAGAAAAGCGTCACTTCATAGCGTCCTCCGTCGTCTGAAGCGGTCATGCGGGTATTGCAGCGGATGTCGGGTTTCGGCAGCGCAGCATCACGGTCTTTAACCAGCAGCAGCTGACGGGTGGACAGGATCTGAGAGGAGACGGCATCTGACAGCTCCAGAATCAGAACAGCATCTTTCTGGGATACATCCCCGGTGAGCTCTTCAAAGGACATGGACTGAAGCTTCAGAACAGATTCCTTCTTGAGATTCAGCTCCCTGGTCCCTGCGGAGAGCTTTTCTCCCTTCATCGTGACGCATTTCCAGCGAAGATCAGCCTGAACCTTGCAGGGCCGGTCGTTGACGATCCACATATCAACGCCCGTCTTCGTGGTTTCGGCAATGATGGCAGTTGGCGCGAAGAAATGGCGGGCATGATACTGCAAAGCTTTATAATCACCGGCATAGTCCACGCTGGCCCAGGAGGCTACCGGCCAGCAGTCATTGAACTGCCAGTAAAGCGCACCATTGCAGCGGCCCAGGTTGCGGCGCCAGTACTCTACGGCATAACGCATACCGTCGGCCTGCATCAGCTGGGAAAAATAGACCATGGACTCAAAATCAGCCGGATGGCCATAGCGCTGAATATTATAATAGAGGATTTTCTCGTTGCCGCCTGCCGATTTCTGATGGTTGGCGATATCCGGCTGGCTGATGGAAAGATCCCCGGCATCGGTGAAGTCCCGGATGGAGGCCATGGAAGGGAAGGATTCCAGACCAAATTCGGAACAGAAACGGGTGGGCAGCTTGCGGTAACCCTCGATGGGATCAAGACCGTGCCAGACCTGCCACAGGTGGGTATCACCTTCCTTAAGGGAGTTGCCGTTTTTGGAGAAAGCTCTGCCGGACGGCGAACCGTACCAGTAGGGCCGCTCGGGATCCAGCGCATTGACCTGTTCTTTCAGGGTAACAAAGAAGAATTGCCGCACAGCTTTGGTAAGCTTCCGGTCTATTCCCGGAAGAGGCAGGTCAAACATCAGGATTTCGTTATTGCCGCACCAGAGCGCGAGCGATGGATGGGTCTGCAGGCGGTTTACCTGATCTGCCACTTCTTTTGCTACATTTTCCAGGAAGGGTGCTTCGTCCAGCGGATAGGGATTGCAGGCAAAGCAGAAATCCTGCCAGACGAGAATACCGTAACGGTCACAGAGGTCATAAAAGTCATCCGATTCGTAGTAACCGCCGCCCCAGACCCGGAGCATATTCATGTTGGCATCCCGGGCAGCTTTAATCAGGGATTCCAGCTTTTCCCTGGTGACCCGGCCGATGAAGCTGTCTGCTGGAATCCAGTCTGCTCCCTTGGCGAAAATGGGTTCTCCATTGATTTTGAACCGGAACTGGTGTCCGTATGGATCTTTACCGGTATCGAGCTCAATGGTTCTCAGACCGATGGAACGGGAGATTTCGTCCAGGACAGTATCCTCTTTCAAAAGCGCCACATCCAGCTGATACAAAGCAGGCTCACCCATTCCGCTGCACCACCACAGAACCGGATCCGTAATGGAAAGGGAGATATCTGTCTGAGAAAAGACATGGGCGGCCGATATTTCGGTCTGGGCCGTGTAGGTTCTTCCCTCCGGAGAGGTCGCCTTTACAACGAGCAGGCCGGGACCGGAGACCTTCACATGGGCGCATAGTGTTACCTGATCCTTTTTATGTTCCTGGGACAGCGTCAGGTTTTCGATTCTGGCTTCATACGCTTCCAGGTATACATCTCCATCGATGCCCGCCGGCGGAAGAGAAGGTCCCCAGTCCCATCCAAAGCTGTACTGTGGCTTGCGAAGATGCGGCAGGCCTGCTGTTCCAAACCCAAGCATCATGCCGATCGGACGTTCTTCCTGTTTTCTTTTCAGGTATGCATGCGGTGCGTTAATTTTCACCTCCAGCAGATTTTCGCCCTCATTAAGATAGTCCTTTACTGGAATTCTCCAGGTGCGGAACGCATTATCCGTGGAAAGCAGGCGCTGTCCGTTGAGCGAGATATCTGCAAGGGTATCTACGCCGTTTAAGACCAGATCGACATGGGAGGATGTTCCTTCCCATTCAAAGCTGCGGCGGAAGATAAAGTCCTGCTCGGCTATTTTTTTTGCCTGCTCTTCGTTGGTGCCCCAATAAGGATCCTCGATCT
>JAGBND010000001.1 GCA_017634575.1 Bacillota bacterium | reverse complement strand
CGCCATTGTAAAAGCGCAGTCCGGGAAGCCATCCTTTATGCCGCGTTCTCCCCAGAAAAAGGTATTTGTTATGCTGCCTTTTTTCTGGTACAGGCTGCAGATCAGCTCGCTCACGCCGGTATCCCCACGGTCATACTCGGATTCGAGAAGGCGGAATGTCAATTCCCAATCCACGGGCCTGACCTGATTTTTCAGAAGCATGGAGGCGTATAACCGCAACGCTTCTTTATGATTCGCTTCAGCGAGGGGGCGAAGCGTGTCAAACGCAGCCTGATAATGGGCGGCCTCATAGAGCGCCTTTCCTTTCGCCAGAATGACATCCGGGACGTCTGCCGCCTTATCTCCCTTCGCGCTGCGGTACTGATTTCTCAGCTTCGCATACTCATTTTCCGCTTCCTTCAGCAGGATGAGTCCTTTTTCTATCGAATACGCGTAGGCTTTTTCCCTTCTTTCAAAATCCCGGTGATACTCCGTATCGATATTGGAATAATAGTATCCGATCGGGAAATGCGTAATTATCTTTCCCGTGCTTTCCTCCAGCAATCTCCCGTCACAATAGATCCGAAGCGCCCAGGGGACCTTGTGCATGGCAAGCCACGTGATGGCGGTCTTGACCTCCGTCATGAGATCAAACAGATCACTGTTCCCGAATTTTTCCTGCCCTTTTGACTTTTCATAGCTGCTTTTTGCCTCCTCATGCAGGGTGGTCAAAAACTGTTTTTGCTGCTCGCAGAACTCAAGCTTCCGGGAAATCATATCCCTGTTTGTGCTGTCTTCCACATCCTGATAGGGAAACAGTTCGGCCTTATTCCGGACCGCAAGAAGCGCTTTGCGGATGATTGCAGCACCCCCGTGATGAAACTTTTCTGCTGCGGCCAGCTTTTCCATAGCAGCGTTATAGGACGCGTCTGCAAATAACTGCTCCAGGGTGCCGCAACGGTCGATCAGATTTTCCTTCATCCCGTACAATTCCACAAAAAACGGGACTAATGCGTCTCTAGAGCTTCCCCTTTTCCGAAGAATATCCAGGTATGTATAGACGTTCACGTTCTCATTGTAATAGGCGCTTCCGATTGGTTTGACGTTTTTTTCTTTCTTCCCCAGCCATCGGACAGAGTACGGGATATCCCCCAGTCTGGCTGATAGGCGGAACGCCATCGGAAGGCCGGTATCTTTTTCAAAGGCCCACGTGGGATCCGGATAAAACAGCGTTGATACCTGGTTCGCCAGCGTCCCATCCTGCCGCTGTTCCAGCAATTCAACCAATGGTTTTTTTCTAAATAAACCCATAAGCTTCTCACCTCATCGGAAATCCTTCCGGATAATCCCTTTGTACTAGTCGGAAAAAAGATCTCCTACGTTAAAACTTTCATCCGTACGCTGTTCCGTCACTGTCATCATCTTTATCACGTCACGCATCAAAACATCCATATATTGTGCCGGGTCAGAAGACTTGAATATGGCGGCCTCAAGTTTTAAGAGACCGTTGCTTAATATAGTTGTTATTTATATTATACTCCGTTTTTAATTCAGCTGTCCAACACCCGGTATCCGGCACGGGCTAGTGCTTTAAGTGCTTTCCTGTAATCCTTGTCTTTGACAAGTACGTAATCCGTGTTATAGGTTGAAATCGCGAAGATGCCAATTTCTGCTTTGGCAAAAACAGAAGACAATTCCGCCAGTATGCCGATCAATGAGAAATCCAGCTGTCCGCAGATCCGGAACATTCTCCAACCATCTGACCTGTCAAGAGTGCTTTCAGGGACCACGCTTACCGGGCATACAAGAGATTTTTCCTCATCTGTCCTTCCTGTAAAGACAAACGGCTGATCAATATCGATCCCCTTATAGTTCTCCACCTGACAGATGCTGAATGTCTCCGGAATCACCTGCAGCTGTAGGGATTCTTCTATCTCCTCCTCGTTTTCTTCCGGAATGTTCTTCACCGACAAATCAAATTCGCCGCTTCCGAGAAGTGAAACTTTTTCAGAAAACGGAAGTGAAGGATCAATGCCCATCTCTTCCCATGTGGTTCCGTAAGGAGCGCCTCCGGAGGTGTATCCGGCTATGAATGCAAACCGGTCATCACAGGATTCGCCATACAGTTCATCCATTTCCATCTGCCGGCGCTGTTCCTTAGTAAGCTTCTTTTTCTTTGCCATTTCTTATTCCTTTTACCCGCCTCCAGCGTGATTTTTCCAGTTCTATGCTCCTACAGCCAGACAAATAATGAATCATACTGAAAGGGCAGTATCAGAGTTTCAGTTCCAGGCTGTCTTTATTCCAACGTTCTTTCCGGAAAAGGCAATGCCGTATTTGATGATGCTTTGGATGCCGCGATCTTCCATTTCCTGTACATAGTTCTGATCTGCGATCTGTCGGAGCGCTGCGTCTGCGAGCTCTTCCAGGCCGGTTTTATCAGATCCGGAAACGGCTTTGAATTCCATGATGATCCCCGGGAGACCTTTATCTTTCGGCTCAAGCGTAAGATCAAAACGCCCTTCCCCGGATTCCCGGTTGGACCGGATATAGTACCGCGACGAAAGGCTTGCAACCAGGCCAACCATCATCCCGTGGTAGAAGCCTTCAGCGGACCCATCGAAATAGGAAATACAGCTTGTCATGTAATTCCCAAGAGATTTCGCAAGACGTTTTCCATCTCCAAGATAGATAGCTCTTTCGATTTCGGTGATGACGCTGCCGGCCGTTTTTGCCTTCATAAAGGCCAGGATCTCCGTATTATAGACCCGGCGGATCTCCATGTTCGGGATCCTTAAGGAAGCAAATGTCCCGATCTCCGTTTCTTCCGGATCGGATGCAGGGGTCAGATAGCCCGCCAGCAGAAGGAAGCTGAAGACCGTGTCCGCACCGTCAGCCAGTCTCGGGTATATGACCTCCATGTTCAATGACGCATGGATCTCATCTCCCTGCAGGACCCGGGTAAGTTCCTCAGCAACTTCCGGCGTCAGATCCTGCATGATTTCCCGGATGATCTCATTATCGCTGGTATTGGCCCAGAATGCGCGCGGAGCGCCTCCATTTGCAAAATAATTGGTCACGGACCAGGGGTTATAGATTTCAGTTTTACCGAAGCGATACCCGTCATACCAGCTGCGGATCTCCTCCATGCAGTCTTCCCTGTCATAGTAGGCGGCCATCTCCCTGACTTCTTCCTCCGTAAATCCGAAATAATCGATGTATTTTTCATCCAGAACGGTATTCACGGTGGGATTGTTCAGCCCGCTGAAGAGATTCTCCTTGGAGACGCGCATGATTCCGGTCAGGACTCCGAACGCCAGGTTCTCATTATCCTTAAGGCCTCCGGAAAGGAAGTTGCGCATAAAGGAAATGATCTCCTGATAAAAACCTTTGGAATAGCCCTGCTGGATGGGCGTGTCGTACTCGTCGATCAGGATAATGGTCCTGCTGCCATAATGGGTGGAAAGCATCCTGGTCAGATTCAGAAGCGAACGGCTGTACTCCACGTCGGAAAGCGTTCCTTTTTCCATGCGATCCAGATATGCCTTATCATCCGGTCCGAGTGCCGTGCTGTCCCTCAGCTCCCCATGACGCTTGTACTCATCCTTCAGGACGAGCCGGATCGCCTCCATGGACTCTTCAAAGCTTCCGTATTTGACATCTTTGAAGGTCAGCATGATGACCGGATACTTTCCCTGCATGGCCCTGTATTTCTCGCCGCACTGCCAGATCTTCCTGTTTGCGAAGTACTGTGAGGTGTCTTCTTCCGTTTTTTCGAAGAAAGTCTTGAGCATGTTGATAGCAAGCGTCTTTCCGAACCGGCGCGGCCTGGTGAAGAGCGTGACCATGTTATGGTCATCTACCAGATCACGGATCAGAAGCGTTTTGTCGACGTAATAACATTCGCTCGCAATCTCAACGAAGGAAGTATTTCCTACCGCACAGGGCAGACGGGTCTCTTCGGCGGATCTCAGATCCACAGTTTTGTGTATTCCCGCAGCTTCCGCATACTTAAGGACAGCCGCCTCCGGGATCTTCCAGTTTCGGCCGTCCTGTATGGCGCCCTCCAGTTTTCCCTCCCGGCAAAGGCCAGTCACCCTTCTTGAAGTAATCTGAAGAATATTTGCTGCGTTTGTGGCTGATATATATCTGGTTTTATCAGGCATGTTATATCCCTCCTGTTCGGAAACACAATATCATATATCGGAAATGCTTTCAACTAATTTCTGATTAAGCGCCAATTATTTCTGATATTAGTACCGATATTTCCGAAAGACGGGCGGACCATTTCCGATTGTATGCGGATGATTCTGCTTTACATAGCACAGTGATGGATCTCAACACCATGATCTCAACGCCGGATCGACCGCTCCTAAGCGGAAGGTCGGGGGTTCGAATCCCCCCGGGAACGCGAATTTAAGCGGAATTCTGTTAGCAGACAGCCTCTGGCTGTTAGCAAAACAGCCTTCCGCTTTTGTTAGCAGGAAGTCCCTTTCAAAGGGGGCTTCTTTTATTTTCTGCTCACAGCTGTTAGCAGAAACTGCTAACGGAAAAGGGAGATCCTGCTCACAGGGAACCAGGCGGTACCCGTTGTGAGCAGAACCTCCTCAGATTACTGCTTACCATTATTGATAGCTGAAACCAGTGTCTGCAGCATGGCTGCCGTCTTCGGATTCGAGAGAAGCTTTAAGAGAGCTGCCATGTCCGTCGGAGCAGAAGCGGAAGGAGATGCGGAGGAACCGGAGGACGCCGGAGAGTTCGCCCCTGGAGCGAAAGCCGTGAATGCCGCGGAAGTCTGTCCGGGATCCGGAGCAGCCGTATGTTTCAGGATGAGATTTGATTTATAAGAATGAAAATACCCGGGAGAGGCAACAATCAAAAACTGTCGTCTCACCCGGGGGATGATTTGAAATTTTCAGGTTTGTGGTATATTCAGAGACCAGCTGCCATTTTTCTTATTTCCTCAAGTACCCTTTCTGTTACACTGCCTGCGCAGGTAAACATGCCTTTATTCTCAAGGCCCAGATATCCCAGGAAGTCGCCGTCAAAAGAGAACTTTGCCCCTTCATACATATCCGGATCACCGGAGCTAAGGAACATGGCCACTTTTTTGAGTGTCCCGGGGGCTGCCGGATACAATGCGGAATAGAAGCGGTCAATCGCACATTTCAGCTGGCCGCTGATCCCGTGGTAATAAATGGGAGAGGCCAGGATCAGCATGTTTGCGTCCTGCAGATATCCGTATATTTCCTGCATGTCATCTTTCTGGACGCACTGGCCGTGACCTTTTCCGTGGCAGTATTCGCAGGCAAGACAGCCACTTATATTCTTTCTGCATACATCGACTACATTTACTTCATGGCCGGCTTCTTCCGCAGCTTCCCGGAAAGCAGCAGCCATCTTTGCCGTGTTTCCCCGGGGCCGGGGACTCCCGTTTAATACAAGGATTTTCATTTTATTTCCCCACTTTCAATACCAATCATGCTTTTCATCGCGGTCGAGGCCGTTGATCGCCGCCATTTCCTCATCCGTAAGCGCAAATCCGAACAGATCCAGATTTTCTTTGATATGCTCCGGATTGGAGGAGCCCGGGATCACCACGATGCCCCGCTGCAGATCCCAGCGGAGGATGACCTGGGCAGAGGATACGCCATGGGCTTCCGCAATGGACCTGATCGTTTCATCGCCCAAAAGATCTGCCGTATGTCCCCGGCCGCCCAAAGGATACCAGCACTGGACGACGATACCCTTTTCCTGGATAAAGGGGACCACATCCTGCTCCTGATAGTAAGGATGGATCTCGTTCTGCACGAGGGCAGGCATGATCGTGATCTGCGGCAGAAAATCGGTCAGTTCCTCCACATACCAGTTGGAAAGGCCCAGGGACCGGATCTTTCCCTGCTCCACATACGTCTCCATGGCTTTGTAAGCTTTCACATCGTCCGTCCCCGGATGATGGAGGAGCATCATGTCAATGTATCCGATATCCAGCTTCTCAAGCGCCATCTCGATCGCGGCTTCCGGGTCAGAAAACTGGTTCGGATAGAGCTTCGTGATCACGAAAATATCCTCACGGGGAACGCCGTATTCCTCCATGGCCTGCCGGACGCCTTCTCCGACAGCTTCTTCGTTGTGATACATATAGGCCGTGTCGATGAGCCGCCCGCCATTCTGCAGAAGAGCTTTTACCGAATTCACGCAGGTATCATGATCGAGGGCATAGGTGCCAAGGCCCAGGATCGGCATGGTGTAGCCGCTGTTTAAAAGTACCGTACGGTTTTCAAAGTCGAATTTTCCAACAGCTCCTGTGGATTCCTGACCGTCCTTCAGAGAGAAAACCACTGTCGGATCCCCGTTTCCGAGTGCATCCCGGATCTCTTCCGGGGCCATCCCCTGTACTTTTCCAAGACGCGTGAAACTCCAGGTATTCGTATCATAGTAGATCGTGATCTGGTTCCCCTGATAAAGGATAACATCGCCCGGTTCTGTCGTGATACGTTCATCGTTTGTCGGAAGTGTCGTTCCCAGCGGTCCGACCTTCTCAAAACCGCCATAATCGTGCATGTCGACCGTGAGGCCGCCGCTTTGCAGAAGTTCCACAAAAGCCCTCGCGGAGGAATTACTTTCCGGCTTGATCGTAAGTGTTTTATCTCCAATATGCGCGTAGATCATGGTTTCTTCCCCGGCAGCCGGATCAGGCTCCGATTGCATTTCATTACCCGTCATTTCCTCTGCCTGAGAGGTTTCCGAATCCGTCGTTTGTCCGGGACTTGCTGCCTGACAGGCAGTAACGCAGGCCAGGAGCAGCAAAAGAGTCAGAATGACGGATATAATCTTTTTCCTGTTCATGGCCTGCCTCCGTATCCGTCTTATTTCAAGTATTCCGTGAAGAAGTTCTGGAGCTTATCGAAGGGGATCGCGTCCTTACCGCCGCCGTCGTAAAGGTCCGTGTGGGAAGCGCCCGGAATGATCAGCAGTTCCTTGTTGTCCGTATACTTGCTGTCCTTTACCATATCCGCATAGGCATCCTTACCGAAATAGCAGGAGTGTGCTTTGTCGCCGTGCATGACCAGCACTGCGGAACGGATCTCATTGGTATATTTCAGGATCGGCTGGTTTATAAAGGACTCGCATCCGATGACGTTCCACCCGCCGTTGGAGTTGAGGGACCGTGCGTGGTAGCCGCGCTCCGTCTTGTAGTAATCATAGTAGTCCTTTACGAAGTACGGCGCGTCCTCCGGAAGCGGATCGACCACACCGCCGCCGAGCGTATATTCACCGGCTTTCAGG
>JAGBND010000040.1 GCA_017634575.1 Bacillota bacterium | reverse complement strand
TTCGCTCACGAACACACAGAACCGTCCCCTGTGCTGACCTGTGCTTCCTGTGTTTCCCTTTGTCTGCCACTAAAACAGATCCAGCATGCTGTCCAGGTAGATCTCTTCCCGCACCTTCAGCTGAAATTCCGGTCTGGTCAGGTAGTAAAGCAGGAACTCTAAAAGGATCGCGCTTCCAAGACTTCTCCCTTCTATTTTGAAATGGGAGAAGCCCTGAGGCATATAGATATGCCGGATGTCATCCGTGCCAATAAAGCCGGGATTCTTCATCGCTTCGGAGAAGCGGTAGCCTTGCCGCGCGTTGGGGGACACGCATATGTGATCTTCGCAGTCCTCCCCCAGATTTTTCCGGCTGACATTTTCATAGCAGGCTTTTCGGTCCGGACAGTCGAACCAGCAGCATTCATTGCAGAGAAATTCGACCTTCGCTTTCAGATTCTCCGGCAGCGCAAACAGCTGGTCAAAGGCCTTGTTCAGCCTAAAATCCGGGACGACGTACTGAAATTCGCTGCGGTTAAGCTCCTCCGCCAGGTCATGAAAATCGGTCAGCACCTTGGTTGTGGACGATACAAAATACAATCCCGGATATTTGTTTTTCAGATAATCCAGCAGCAGATCCGAGCTGATAATCACCCCATTTTTTTGCATCGAAGCTGCTTCTCTTTCAAACAATTCACAGAGGTCATTGCATTTTCTATCGGCCAGATGCTCCTTTCTCAGCAAGGAATTGCTGAAGGTGAGCCGGGCAGAAATACGATATTCACGCAAAAGTGCTGCCACCTCTTCGGGATCGGCCTCGCCGAAGCAGGCACGTCCGCCGCCCCAGAGACAGTCGCCCGGCGCGCCGTAGATCGAACCGATTTCGCACCAATCGTAAAAGTATTCCCGGCGCTGGTAAAACAGAGGCAGAAAAACCCGGTAAAACTCATAAAATTCAAACAATCCCGGAAGGTGGTAATATGCCTTCTGGTTTTTACTCATGCTGATCATGGTCCTTTTCTCTTATGTTCTAACGCAAATCCTGCCGGGCGGAAGCGGCGCTTCTCAGACATCTTTTAGCTGAAACGTATCGGCTGCGCGGCAGCCATGCGCGATCACGCCGGCCGGGCCGGTACCGGCATGGATCTGCTGGAAATCACAGGAGCCTGCACAGACGGTGTCAGTTTATCACAGTTTTAAAACCCACTGCGAGTCCTTTTGCTGATAGCCCATCTTTTTGAGGTAGCCTGCGTGCCCTTCCGCTACGGTTTTTCCGAACCGAAGGGTGTGAATGCCCGCCTGGGGGAGCTGCCCATACAGGAAAGCACCCACCGAGCAATCTCTGTAAGCCGGGGTTGAATAATCAATCACGATATCCAAGGCATCTTCAGATACATCACCCAGAAGCGCGCCCACGGGAGCGCCCTCCTTCAGCACGATATAAGCGGTATGGTCTGCCACATCCGCTGAAGAATAATCCGGAAAATACTGCTGAATGTCCTGCTGATAACTGCCCAGGAATTTCTTCACCAGAATATTGCCGCTGTCGGTGGGAACCATCTCAAAGATTTCCTGTTTCTTGCGGGACAGCTTCCAGAGATTAATCAGGTTGATGGTGATCAGGCAGGCATTCATCAGGGCCAGCGGCAGCGCACCGCAGAGCACGGCATAGACGCCGGAAATAATGCTGCCGATGGTGTTAATCACACGAAGCTTAACAATCGAACTCATCAGCATGGAAATGACAACCAGTGCGGAACCGATATAACCAACAATTTCTAGAATCATGGTGCAGCTTCCTCCTAAAAGATATGTGATACGTCCATATTATACTATGCCCCGCAGATTTGCAACGATAGCCCTTGTAATTTCTGCATATAAAAGGGCTGAATCCCTCTTGACAAATGAAATAAACCTCTTGACAAATGAAAAAGTGTAGCATATAATGCACTCAAATTTACAACTTTAAACCGTTGAAGCGGAGATAAAGGTCGTGATGCCTTCACAGAGAGTCCGGGCAGCTGAGAGCCGGGCAGGAAACAAGCGATCAAATGGACCGCCGAGGGCGCAGTCAAATGATTTTTCAGAGTATTCTGCGACGTGAGGCCGGCGTCACTGGCCGGGGATATGATAGTATCCCGCTAAGGGCTGCGGCGATGGCCGTAGAATCAAGGTGGCACCGCGGATTATCTTAATTCGTCCTTGACAGAATCACATTCTGTCAGGGACTTTTTGCTTTTCAAAGGAGAAAAAACATGATCAAAGAAGCGATCGTCAAGATTGTCAACAAAATGGATTTAACCTACGAGGAAGCCTATGCCGTCATGAACGAAATCATGAGCGGCGAAACCTCAGCCACCCAGAATGCGGCTTTTCTTTCAGCGCTTTCCACCAAGAGCGCCCGGGCCGAAACCACCGATGAGATTGCCGGCTGCGCAGCAGCCATGCGGGATCACGCCACCCGGGTCGACACCGGCATGGATGTGCTGGAAATCGTGGGAACCGGCGGAGACGGCGCCCACAGCTTCAACATCAGCACCACCTCCGCGTTGGTGCTGGCCGCCGGAGGCGTGAAGGTGGCCAAACACGGAAACCGGGCCGCCTCTTCCCAGTGCGGCACCGCGGATTGCCTGGAGGCGCTGGGCGTTAATATTCAGCAGGATCCGGAAAAATGCATCGAGCTGCTGGAGCAGGCCGGCATGTGCTTCTTCTTCGCCCAGAAATACCATACGTCCATGAAATATGTGGGCGCCATCCGAAAAGAGCTGGGCTTCCGCACCGTCTTCAATATCCTGGGCCCCCTGACCAACCCGGCCTCCCCCAAGATGCAGCTGTTGGGGGTTTACGATGACTATCTGGTGGAGCCGCTGGCGCAGGTTCTGGTGAATCTGGGGGTCAAGCGGGGAATGGTCTTTTACGGAATGGACAAGCTAGATGAAATTTCCATGAGCGCGCCTACAAAAATCTGCGAAATCCGGGACGGATGGTTCCGCACCAGTGTCATTGCGCCGGAAGATTTCGGCTTTGAGAGATGCAGCAAAGAGGACCTGGTGGGCGGAACGCCTGCCGAAAATGCCCAGACCACCAGGGATATCCTGGACGGAAAGCCCGGGCCGAAGCGGAATGCCGTTCTTATGAACGCCGGCGCCGGCCTTTATATTGCCGGCAAGGCAGACAGCATGAAGGAAGGCATCGATTTGGCCAGGCAGCTCATCGATTCGGGAAAAGCCAAAGAAACCTTAAGCAAAGTCATCGAAATCAGCAACCGCCCTTAATCCAGGGCGCTCATGCGCCGTTCCTTAATCTACAAGTTATCGACCACACATGCCCCTATTAAGATGATGTCCTATCGATCGAGATTACTCCGTAAAACCAAAACTGCTTATGACTACTCTAAAGGAGATCAGCTATGGATATCTTACAGGAACTTGCAAATGCAGCCAGATGCCGGGTTAAATTGGCTGAAGAAACCATACCGCTTAGCCGGATGCATGAGATGGCCCTCTCTCTTCCCGCGGGAGACTTTGCCTTTGAAAAAGCACTGCGCGCGCCGGGACTTTCGTTCATCTGCGAATGCAAAAAGGCATCCCCGTCCAAAGGCCTCATCGATCCTGATTTTCCCTATCTGGATATCGCCAAAGACTATCAGGACGCCGGCGCCGATGCGATCTCCGTTTTAACGGAACCGACCCGTTTTCTTGGAGACAAGGAATATCTGCGGGAAATCGCGGAGAAAGTGTCCCTGCCCTGTCTTCGCAAAGACTTTATTGTTGACGAATATATGATCTACGAATCCCGCGTCCTGGGCGCCAGCGCCGTCCTTCTGATCTGCTCGCTGCTGAGCAGCGAAGAGCTTGCCAACTATATCGCGCTGTGCGATTGCCTGGGGCTGTCCGCTTTGGTGGAGGTTCACAGTCAGGAGGAAATCGTCATGGCCCTTTCAGCCGGAGCCCGGATCGTGGGCGTCAACAACCGGAATCTGACCGATTTCACCGTGGATCAGTCCTTGAGCCGCAGCCTGCGCTCCCTGGTGCCCCCGGGAACCTTATTTGTCTCCGAAAGCGGCGTAAAATCGGAGGGTGATATTATCAGGATCCGCGCCATGGGAGCGGACGGTGTCTTAATCGGGGAGGCGCTGATGCGCGCGCCCGACCGGAAAAAGACCCTGATGCAGTTCCGGCAGGCTGCCAAAGCAGCGCCCCTTGCCTCTTCCGATTCAAGGGTGCATGTGAAGCTTTGCGGCCTGAAAAGCTCTCAGGATATTTTGGCGGCCAATCTCGCTCATCCTGACTACGCCGGCTTTGTATTCGCACCAAAAAGCAAACGGTATCTTCCGCCGGAGGAAGCCACTCGCCTTAGAAAAGAGCTGAATCCTGCGATCCGAGCCGTGGGGGTTTTTGTGGATGCAGCACCGGACCGGATCCTGGAGCTTTGCCAAAGCCACACCATCCAGGCCGTTCAGCTTCACGGCAGCGAGTCGGAGACCTATATTAAAGCACTCCAGGAAAGTCTGATGTTCAACGTTTCACCCTATGTGCCGGTTATCCAGGCCATCCAGATAGGCACGAAGGCGGATGTCTTGAAGGCAAACCAAAGTCCGGCGGATCTGGTGCTGCTGGATGCGGGGGCTGGAGACGGCAAGATCTTTGACTGGACCCTGCTGCGGCAGATCAAAAGGCCTTATGTTCTGGCCGGCGGGCTGATGCCGGAAAATGTTTCCGAAGCCATCCGCTTCCTGACCGAACAGGGCTGCCGTCCCTTTGCCGTGGATGTCAGCTCCGGAATCGAAACGGCCGGTTCAAAGGATCCGGAGAAAATGCAGGCCTTCATCCAGGCGGTGTCTCTGGCGGATGAGCAGGTCCGGCACGACCGGGCTTCGTCGGCGAATTAGTAAGGCACATTTTTGAACATACGAAAGGATCAGAATCCATGACAAATCCCAAAGGCCGCTTCGGCATTCACGGCGGTCAGTATATTCCCGAAACCCTGATGAATGCAGTGATCGAGCTGGAAAAGGCTTACGATTATTACCGGCAGGATCCGGCCTTCAACGAAGAGCTTACCCGGCTTTTTAACGAATACGCCGGCAGGCCTTCCCTTCTCTATGAAGCCCGGCGGATGAGTGAAGACCTGGGCGGCGCGAGGATCTATCTCAAACGCGAGGACCTGAATCATACCGGCGCCCACAAGATCAACAATGTGCTGGGGCAGGCGCTGCTGGCTAAAAAGATGGGAAAAACCCGACTGATCGCCGAGACAGGAGCCGGTCAGCACGGCGTCGCCACCGCCACGGCCGCTGCGCTTTTCGGCATGGAATGCGTGGTTTTTATGGGCGAGGAGGACACCCGTCGTCAGGCACTGAATGTATACCGGATGCGTCTTCTGGGTGCCGAGGTAGTGCCCGTAAAAACCGGCACCGCAACCCTGAAGGATGCGGTTTCCGAGGCCATGCGCGAATGGACCCGCCGGATCGACGATACCCATTACTGTCTGGGCTCTGTCATGGGGCCTCATCCCTTCCCCACCATGGTCCGTGATTTTCAGGCAGTCATCTCCCGGGAATCCCGCCGGCAGATGCTGGAAAAGGAGGGCCGTCTGCCGGATGCCGTGCTTGCCTGCGTGGGCGGCGGCTCCAATGCCATCGGCAGCTTTTATCACTATCTTGACGATGCCGGCGTCCGGTTGATCGGGTGTGAGGCGGCGGGCCGGGGCGTGGATACCTTTGAGACGGCGGCGACCATTGCCACCGGAAAGCTGGGGATCTTCCACGGCATGAAGTCTTATTTCTGTCAGGATGAATACGGCCAGATTGCGCCGGTTTATTCCATTTCCGCAGGCCTGGACTATCCCGGGATCGGCCCGGAGCATGCTTATCTTCACGATACAGGGCGGGCGGAGTATGTGGCCATTACCGACGAGGAGGCCGTCGAGGCCTTTGAATATCTGTCCCGGACGGAGGGCATTATCCCGGCCATCGAGTCTGCCCATGCCGTTGCCCAGGCGATAAAAATGGCGCCGGCCATGGACCGCAGCCGAATCCTGCTGATCACTATCTCCGGCAGGGGCGACAAGGACTGCGCGGCTATCGCCCGCTACAGAGGGGAGGATCTGCATGAGTAGAATAGGCAATGCTTTCCGGGAAAAAGCCTTTATCGCCTTTATTACCTGCGGCGATCCGGATCTGGAAACCACCGCCCGGGTGGTGCGTGCCGCCGCAGAAGGCGGCGCCGATCTGATCGAGCTGGGAATTCCCTTCTCGGATCCCACGGCGGAGGGGCCTGTAATTCAAGGCGCCAATGTGCGCGCCTTAAGAGGGGGCGTCACCACGGACAAGATCTTTGAGCTTGTCCGGGACCTGCGCAGGGATCTGGAGATTCCTTTGGTGTTCATGACCTATGCGAATGTGGTGTTTTCCTATGGCGCGGAGAGATTTATTAAAACCTGCCGGGACATTGGCATCGACGGCCTGATTCTTCCGGATCTGCCCTTTGAAGAAAAAGAGGAATTTGCGCCGCTGTGCGAGGCCTATGACGTGGATCTGATCTCTCTGGTCGCTCCTACCTCCGCAGGCCGCGTCCAGATGATCGCAAAGGAAGCAAAAGGCTTTTTGTATATCGTTTCCTCGCTGGGCGTCACCG
This sequence comes from Bacillota bacterium, assembly GCA_017634575.1. Classification (GTDB taxonomy): domain Bacteria; phylum Bacillota; class Clostridia; order Lachnospirales; family Bianqueaceae; genus RUG760. The sequence continues at coordinate 281 of JAGBND010000040.1, read as the reverse complement.
GAACCCGGACGGAAATCACCACGGATCTGCCCGCCATGGTCCGCCTGGTGCGGGAGGTGACCGATGTGCCCTGCGCCATTGGTTTTGGCATCAGCACGCCGGAGCAGGCCAGGCAGATGGCCGCCATTTCAGATGGCGCCATCGTGGGATCCGCCATTATCAAATTGCTGGAGCAGCACGGCCGGGATGCGGCGCCTTACGTAAGGGATTATGTGCGCTCCATGAAAGAGGCTGTCCGGTGAACACAGGGGAAAACAGGGGACGGTTCTGTGTGTTCGCTC
>JAGBND010000039.1 GCA_017634575.1 Bacillota bacterium | reverse complement strand
TATTATTCGGCATTTTATGTTAGGGTTGCTCCCGCTTTCCCCGTGCAGATAAAATACAGCTCCAGGGTGAAGATTTTTGCTGTAGTTTACAGCAGAATCTTTTCTCCTGGAGCTTTCTATGTTATCATTTGTATTCCACGGCAAAAGAAAACAGGAGCCAGCCTACCAAGCACCTCCTGTTTTCATAGTCGTCAGACAATGACACACGGTATCAAGTACCAAATCCTAAGAAAGTGTTCATTGTCTTACTCATACGACGATACTATGATAACAATCCAGACAGGAAACTTCAACCCTTTTTTATCAATCTATTCAGAAACTTCTCTTCAGCGGATTTATTCGTCCATCATTTCTGACCTTCCTTTTCATCAGATTCAATGCCCTCATTGCCATCATCATGGTTCTTTCTATCTCTGGGGCATCTATCGGCGGACATTCCGTCTGCCAGACCTTTCCGTCTCCCTGCGGATCCAGCGCATTCGCTGCAACTCCTGCGGCCATACACATGCTTTACTTCCTGACTGGATCATTCCTTACTCACAGATCAGGCTTTCTGTTTGTGCAGCTGTCATAGTTGCTTCTGAGTCTGGCGAGGGAACGGAAAGCCTTCTTGAAGAAGAAAGCACCATCGACGAGAACAATGTCGCTGCCATTCTCCGTTCTTTCCGCAAACACTGGAAGCAGCGACTTATCTCCATCGGCCTCGGCCTTTCTGACCTTCTTTCCCTTGTCCGCGGTTCCTTCGCTCACTTTTCCCGCCAGTTCATGCAGATAAAATCTACTCCAAATATTCTTTTTCCTCTTTCAACATAACCTTACCTGATCTTCTGGTTTTTGCCTTGTATACTTGCCTCATACACCATTTCATACAAGGAGGTTTTCCCTTTGAAACCAGAAAAACAACAGGAAATCGCCCTTATGCGTTATGGGGCCATCTCTCCTTTGATTACCGGTACGGATGATTCCCTCTCGCACGCTGAGTTTTTTCGTTCCGTTTCTTCCAACGGCATCAAAGATGCTTCCGGTAAAACGCGCCATTACCATCCGGATACCATCGAATCCTGGTATCTCAACTATAAAAATCATGGTTTTGATGGCCTCATTCCTAAGGGCCGCGCTGACGAAGGCAAGTCTCGTAAGCTTGATACGGATCTTCAGCAGAGGATCCGTTATCTCAAATCTCATTATCCTCGTCTTTCCGCTGCTGCCATCTTCCGCCAACTCTCTGATGACGGTGATATCTGTCACGGCGATGTTTCCGAGTCTACCGTCACCCGCTTTATTGCTAAACTTCAGCAGGAAGAGAAGTCTGCTCCGGTTAATGACATGCGCCGTTATGAGCGCCCTCATATCAATGAAGTCTGGTGCGGTGATTCTTCTGTCGGTCCCAGGCTTTTTCTTCCGGACGGTTCCAGGCAAAAGGTCTACATCATCGCGCTTATTGATGATGCCTCCCGCTTTATTGTCGGCATTGATGTCTTCTTTAACGATAACTTTGTTAACCTTATGTCTGTCCTCAAGTCTGCTGTTTCCAAGTATGGCGTTCCTTCGGTTTTAAACTTCGACAATGGTTCTCCTTACCGCAACCAGCAGATGGAACTCCTGGCTGCCCGCATCGGTTCTTCCATTAATTATTGTCAGCCGTACACGCCCACTTCCAAGGCCAAGATCGAGCGCTGGTTCCGTACTATGAAGGATCAGTGGATGGCCTCCCTTAACATGCGTGACTTTCATTCTATTGACGAACTTCGCGGTTCTCTGTTTGCTTTTGTCCAGCTCTATAATCAGCGTGTTCATTCATCCTTAAACGGTTCCTCTCCCTCAGACCGCTTCTTCAGCGAGTCTGACCGCATCCGCCGCCTTTCAGATGAGACCATTCAGAAGTCCTTCCTTCTTGAAATCGAGCGTCGTGTTTCCGCTGACTGTGTCATCACCATCGATCAGGTCGAGTACGAAGTTGATCCGGCTTTTGCCCGCCAGAGGGTTCGCCTGCGGTATTCTTCAGATATGTCGAAGATCTTTGTTATTGATCCATCTGGTGAACTTGTTCCCATCCGCCTCCTTAATAAACACGAGAATGCTGTTATTAAACGCAACAAACTTCATCTCTCTGAAGGGGGTGAGTCTCTTTGATTCCTGATCCTCTTGTCAGATTTGGGCTTGAATTCAATCCTTTCCTCAAAAACTCCCGTGATATCCTCATCGAGACTTCTGAATTCAAGGAGGCTTTATTCCGCCTCAATTACCTTACTTCTACCAAAGGCTTCGGCCTCCTCACCGGTGCCCCGGGCCTTGGCAAAACTACCGTCATCAGACACTTTTCTGATTCTTTGAACCCTTCCCTCTACAAAGTCTGCTATTCTGCTATGTCCACCCTCACGGTTATGGATTTTTACCGTTCCCTCGTTGATCAGCTCGGCCTTATCCCTTCCTATAGAAAAACCGATAACTTCAAGATCATCCAGGCTGAAGTTTCCCGCCTTGCTCTTGATAAGCGTATCACTCCTGTCTTTATTATTGATGAGGCCAACTATGTCTCCAACGCTATCCTTAATGACCTCAAGATGCTCTTTAACTTTGACATGGATTCCCGTGACCGCGCTGTTGTCCTTCTTTCCGGCCTTCCCGTTCTTAACCATACCCTGTCTCTTAACATCCATGAGCCTCTCAGGCAAAGGATCGTTATGAATTACAATCTCGATGTCCTCTCCAAAGATGAAGGCCGCTCCTACATTCTTAAAAAGCTTTCCGGTGCTGGCTGTTCTCAGAAAGTTTTTGAAGATAATGCCATCGAAGCTATTCTTAATGCTTCCGGTGGCGTGCCCAGAATGATTAACAAGCTTTGTGCCTCCTGCCTGCTGATTGGGGCTAATCAGAGCTTGAATATTCTCTCAGTGGATACTGCTATGCAGGCTATCAGTGATGCTGAGCTGGGTTAACTGTTTCCGCCGGCATGTGCATTTAATGTGCATGCCGGTGTTTCCCTTTAGGAAACAATGTGACTCGTTGCCTTAGAATAATATGATTGAGAGTGTGAATCTCTTTGATTTTAACCAGTTTTAATCTGACTTACTCGGCGGCGATTAATTCGCCGGACAACATCATACCGGATCTCTTCCTCTTCATACAGCTTCTTTACTATCTCATAGAACAGTTCTTCCGCACATTTGCTCAGCCGCTGACTCCGAAATCTTGCGATCTCTGAGTGATTCGGCGCCTTGCTTCCATTCAATAGCCAGATAAAGTTGATGTCCCGGGAGCATGCTCTTGCTATGTCTCTTGAAGAATAGATGTTCTCCATGTTTGCATAGATCATGATCTTCAGCATGGTCGATGGATCTGTTGCAGGCTTCCGACCCCGTACTTCATAGGCTCTCTCTAATGAACTGATATTTATCTCCTCCACGATTTGATCTAAGAGCCGTACGCTGTCATCTGCTGGTATTACTTTTTCTGCAAAAGCTTCATCAATTTTCAGTTGCATAACCCGGCGTGTTATGCCATAATTATAGCCGGTATTGTTTTTATTCACACATTAATTATACCACAAGGAAAAGGTCCTGACATGTGGGTTTTACCCATCCGGCGCAGGACTTTTTTCTTTGGAGGAAAGCCGGCACAGGCAGTCTCATCCTTTGCTTGGCTTAATCGTAAAAATGCCACAAGTCTTCCGCCTGTCAAGGCTGCACCAACGGTGCACCGCTGCGCGGCTGCGGCCTTGACAGAGCAGGAAGATCTTGTGGCAAAGGTTCATTAAGCCAAGCAAAGGATTTCCAGGTTTCTTGGAAACCTGTTTTCACCGAAAAATACCTGACAAACATCCAGTAATTTCTTTCTGTTTTGCTTGTCAGGTATTTTCTTTTAGGGGGCTATTTTGCTACAGCCCCATCACCATATACAAAAAAAACGGCATCACGATGAGGCTTCAAACCCTCTGTCGTGATGCCGTATTTCGTGCTTTATTCTCCTTCAATCACCACATTGTCGATCAGCAGATCGTGAACCTTCTCCAGCAGGACGGCCTGCATCAGATAAGGAAGACCGTATTCCTCTTCATACATGCTGTAGTCAGGAGAACCATTGATTTCTTCGAAATACATACCAATCTCGTCCTGGGTGACCACAATTCCCTGATCCTCGGCAATGGCCTGCAAAAGCAGGGCCGCATTCACATCCTCCATGGTGGCGTCCATATATTTCTCTTTCAAGGCTTCCACGGAATCCACCTGTTCGTACTGCTGAAGGAATGTGTCAATATCCATGCCGTAATTGTCCGCATAGTAGGCATAATAATCGATCATCATATCCTGCATGTAGGTAATCAGAGAACCGGGCGCTGTTTTGAAGGTGCAGTTTTCATTCAGATACTCGGTAACATAGGCATCGATCTTCGGCTCGCGCAGGGATTCAATCACAAAGTTCCTGACATCCTCCACGGTGGAAAGATTATAAGAAGCTTCATTTAGATTCTCCAGCACAAACTCATCGGTCAGCTCCGGCAGCTTTTTGTTCTCAATATAATTGATGGTAATATTGAATACCGCGTCCTTGCCGGCCAGATTTTCGGCATGATAGCTTTCCGGGAAGGTCACATCGATGTTAAAGTTCTCTCCCGGCATATGTCCCACCAGCTGCTCCAGGAAGCCGGGAATATAACTGGTAACGCCCAGGGTGACCGTGGTTCCCTGTCCCTGCGTGCTGCCGCCGTCAAAGGTGACTCCATCGATGGATCCGACATAATCGATATTCACCGTATCGCCATCCTCCACCGCCTTGTCCATGACCTGCTCAGTTTCAGCATAGTTTTCCAACATGTAGTCGATCTCTGACTGGATTTCTTCTTCGGACACAGCAGCCACATCCCCGGGGATTACAATCCCCATATAGTCGCAAAGCTCCACATAGTTTTTAGCGGTAATGCCCTTTAGATAGCCGTTATCGTCGATAGCGCTGGAAAAATCAAAGGGAACATAAGAGGACGTATTCTCAGCGCTTTCAGATGTCTGCGCGCCATCGGCTGCAGAGGTTTCCGCAGCTGATTCATCGGTTAAGCCGGCTGCTGGCTCAGTAGAGGCAGAATCGGTCCCAGCCGAGGCTTCGGTCAGGCTGCTCTCCTCGATAATCTGCACATTGACAGACTGGTCCTTGGCCGGCTCCTGTGCTGACGAGCAGCCGCTGAGGATTCCCAGCAGAAGGCCCATCGTCAGAATAATGGAAAATGCTTTTTTCATATAAATCTCCAACCGTAACTGAAAGAATGAACAGTTACCTCTCTAAAAATAGTATCGAAAGGCTATTGTACGCCTTCAGGTGCAAAAAAGCCATAGACATTTTGTAAATTTTACAAAAACAGCTTTCGGTGCAGCGTTCTTCTCAGCTTCTGGTTGGCCGCCACGATCAGGAAAAAGATGCCGATCAGGCCCAGGGCTGTCATGGGATAGATGCTCCACCAGGTCATGGGCACCTTGAAGGTCACCTGGATCAGAAATTCGATCAGTATGCAAAGACCGCCCAGCAGAATCACAGCACCTCCGATAATGTACAGGACGCGGTGCGGATACTCTCCGATGGTATACCGGCACAGGGTAATAAAGGCTTCGACCAGCAAAATCAGTGCGCCGCCCACCGGAAAGGCGAAGGACAGAAACCAGCCGCCTCCGGTTTTCAGGCTTACATACAAAGAAACCAGCAGAGCTGCCGCCATAGCCACCGGCACAAAAATAACCGGATTTTTATGCTTAAACCAGAGCGGGAAGCCGACCATCAGATACAGCGCGCCTAGAGACACCGCCACATAACCGCTCCAGATCACTTCTTTATGGGTATGAAGGTCGATCAGTAAGCACAAGACAATGGGAAGCAGAAACACAAATCCCAGAATAAACTGAAGGGCGCCGGGGGTAAAGGTCTCTTCCGTTTCAGCAAACCGGGGATACAGCGGAGGTTCCGGCGTCTCCTTGATATCAGGGTGATACACCCTGATCCCGCAAAGGGGGCATTTTTGGATCCCTTTCTGCAGCTCAACGCCGCAATTGACACAATACATTTCTACCTCGATTCCTGTTTTCGGTCATTGTTCTCGATTTTTACATGCAGTCCTTCCTGAACCATCAGACGGAAGAACCGTTTTTCCAGTTCCGGGCGAATGCTGTTCCGGACCATCTCGATATAGGTTTTTCCCTTCCAGCTGGTAACCGAACAGTTGTAAGGGGTCTGGGACTGGGATCCCAGCACAAATTCCACCCTGGATACATAAGGTTCCATAGCCTTTGGCAGGGAGACCATGCCCAGATTGGAAAGGCAGATACAGGCTACGCTTTCCCCAATGGCATCAAACACGGCCCGCATCACCAGATTTTTGATAAAGAGCGGCATCACCTTTGTCACCGGATTCTGTTCGCTGTTCACATTGGGGGTAAAGATAGCCCGCATGTTTTTCTCCGTGATCTCCAGCTGCATCTGATGATGCACGATGGTAAAAAGCTCATCCAGGGTATAATAGCCCATCCGCGGATCCACGCCGATATTGACGACCGCCACAAAGTTGCGCATGGTCTTTGTACCATACAGTTTTCTAAGGTTAACCGGAATCTGCACCTTAACCGGCTCCAGTTTGTTTCTGCGCCGGAGCTCCCTGAAATGGATATGCTTCGTCCAGGGCTCTTCGGGATGCTCAATTCCCAGCCTTTCATACTGGATATCCAGAATACACTTTAACAGAATTGCCGAAAGATAGCCGGTGATGGTAACCCCCTTCTCCTTCGCTTTTGCCTTCAGCTGATCCCCCTCCAGAATGCCGCAGGTAACGTGCAGAAAGTGGTCGGGTTCCTTTTCACCGGTCAGATGAAACACATGATGATCATCCCGAGGCGCGGCAACCGGCCCTGCATGCTCCTGAAAGGAGTCCTCCATCTCTTCAGGCGGCACCGGTTCTGTAAGATCTTTGATATCTCCTTCGCAGGGAACATCAACACCGTAATAAAGCCGTACATATTCCGCAGCCAGGTTTTTGGCAAAGACCATGCCCCCGGTTCCATCGGTCACCGAATGGAAATACTCCACCGCCATCCTGTTTCTGTAATAAAGAACCCGGATAGCGCAGCGGCTGATATCCTTGCGATTCATCCCGATGAGCGGCTGATAGCTGTCCTCTTTAACTGTGGGCACTTCAGCCTCTTCCAGATAGTACCAGAAAAAGCTTTTCCTTAGCCGCACGCAGATGCTGGGAAATCTCGGAACCACCTGATCCAGGGCCTGCTGAAGAACCGCAGGGTCCACCGGGTCGTTAAAGGAAAAGGAAATACGAAATGCGTTGCTCCAATTTTTTCGAAGGGATGCCGGAAAAATCAGCGCTGCGTTGTCCAGCCGCATCCAGAATCTGGTGTTTGAATTTTTCCTGGAATTGTCTGTTTCTTTACTCATTCTCTTTGTCAAGACCGCCGGCCCCTCCTTTCTATTCATTCTAATACCCACAATTATCTTATTGTACACCAAATAAAAATATCTGCAAGCCCTTGACAAAGAGAATCTTTTTGCAAACAGTCATGGTTTCTAATCGATTAATCATTTTCGTACTATCAGATACTATTAACGGAATATTACTAGTTTTGAACAACAAGCTTTCAAAAAAGAGGCATTGCCTCTATTCAGCTATTTTTGCTGTTATGAGTCAATGCCTTGTTAATTATTTTCAATGATCACTTACCGAAAAACCTGATGAATAAGAAAAGGAATTTGTATATGGATACCTTGTAGAATATTGACTGTAATTAGTACCAAAACCTGTGTCTGTCAGAGTTATTCCTGTACAAGCATATATTACTTCTCTACTTGTAATAGAAACAGATGAATCAACTATTTGCCAGCTTCCAGAAACAGAAGATAACAGATAACCTGTTTCATTATGAGCATTTTTGGTCGAATAATATTATCCAACATAATACTCTCTTCAATTGACATACTCCTTCCTAAGTCTTTAAGTATTTTCATGATTAACTGAGTTCTGGTTAATTGGTAAACCCAACATAATACCTGAGATGAATGGAAAACACCAGAAAAATAGAATCCATACCCATCGATTCAAAACTATCACTGTAATTAATACAATGTTAACTGAGAATAAAGACCATATAATATATTCCGCCTCCACCATTAGTGCGGGGACAAGAATTATTATACCAGCACTTCGGATTAATAATCCGTTTTTAAGATTACAATGTAACCACCGAGAAAAAAAAGATGTCAACAATACTCCACTGGCTAAAAAGATCATAGCCTCCGTAATCGTTGGAAAAACAACGGAACCAAACAATGTATTAATTAATAGTTTTTCCTTGAGCATTTTAAAATATGGCAATAAAAATGCTCTTAGCAATACAATAATCATAATAAATAGGATGCAACTAAAAGCTATCCGATTACGTGATCTCGCATGCCTCATATATGTTCTCCATATACATCATAGGTGTTTGAAAGATATGAATTAAAACGAGCAAAAGCAAATCACTTTAAGTTATATCACATCGCTCTCTTATAATATTTCCCAAACATAGTTGTTTGAAGAGTCAAGAGTGACCGTTATATGGGCGATAGATATGTATTCCTTATGAACATATTAGCACATTATAATGAATTAATCAAGTTAAAGTACATAAGTATCGATACAATAGGATTATGAGTAACGTACTTATATCAGAAAGCGTATATCAAAAAAATATCTTCAAGCCCTTGACAGGTAGAATCTGTATGCTATAATAAAGCCATCATATGAACAATCGTTCATATGTTCAGGATTCGAAAGTTTGCAAAACGCCCTCCCAACGGCCCAGGTCAGGATGATCTGCTGCTATTGGTCTTAAAAAATGTCGGGGTGAGCGCAAAACCTTCTCATTTCAATTATCCCAACAGGAGAGAGCCATGAAAAAAACCTACAAAATTGATGTTGACTGTGCCAACTGCGCATCCAAGATGGAAAAAGCCGCTCAGGAAACTGCCGGCGTAAAAGATGCTGTTGTCAATTTTATGACCCTGAAAATGAAAGTCGAATTTGAAGAAGGCGCAGATCCTGCCGTTGTCATGCAGGATGTTCTGAAGAATTGTAAAAAAGTAGAAAGCGACTGTGAGATTTTCCTATGACAGCCAAACAGAAAAAAATGCTGCTGCGAATTCTGCTCGCAGCAGTCTTTATGCTAATCTTTGTACTGATTCCCTTTGACCGGCTGCTTCCGAAAAAGATCGCTCCGTATGTGCGGTTCGGGGTCTTTCTGATTCCCTACCTGATCGTGGGATATGATATTCTGCTCAAGGCAGTGAAGGGCATTATCAATAAGCAGGTTTTTGATGAATGCTTTCTGATGGCCGTGGCCACCATCGGCGCCATTTTGCTTGGCGAATACGTGGAAGGCGTAGCCGTAATGCTGTTTTACCAGATCGGCGAGCTGTTCCAATCGGTGGCCGTCGGCAAAAGCCGGCGCAGCATCAGCGATCTGATGGATATCCGTCCCGACTATGCCAATATCGAAGAGGATGGACAGCTGGTGAAGGTGGATCCGGATGAAGTAGAAATCGGTACCGTGATCGTCGTGCAGCCTGGCGAGAAGGTTCCCATTGACGGCGTTGTTACAGAAGGCGTTTCGTCACTGGATACCTCTGCCCTGACCGGCGAGTCCCTTCCCAGGTCCGTTCATCCGGGTTCATCAGTGATTTCCGGATGCATCAATCAGTCTGGTCTTTTGCATATCGAAACCACCTGTGAGTTCGATGAATCTACCGCTTCCAAAATTCTGGATCTGGTGGAAAACTCCGGTATGAAAAAGTCCCGTTCCGAGAATTTCATTACCAAATTTGCCCGGGTCTACACACCTGCGGTTTGCTATGGTGCGCTGGCCCTTGCCCTTTTGCCTCCCTTGGTCAGACTTTTGATGGGAACCACTCCTGCCTGGTCTGACTGGATTTTCAGGGCGCTGACCTTTCTGGTTATCAGCTGCCCCTGCGCGCTGGTGATTTCCATTCCCCTTAGCTTTTTCGCCGGCATCGGCGGAGCCAGCCGCCAGGGCATTCTTGTCAAAGGCTCCAGCTATCTGGAAATGCTGTCCAAAACCAAAACCGTGGTTTTTGATAAAACAGGTACCATGACCCGGGGAACCTTTGAGGTGACAGACATCGATCCTTCTGAGGATGCTGCTCTTACCTGGGCCGCCGAACGCAGTCCGAAAGAGATCAAAGCCCAGCTGCTGGAATATGCTGCACTGGCGGAATGTCATTCCAGCCATCCCATCAGCCGCAGCCTGCAGGAGGCTTATATAAAGGAAATATCCGGTTCACCGGATGAGATATCTGCTGCGTCCTCGAAAAAAGGCTCCGCGGGAGGTGCTGAAAAGCTCTCTTCTTCGCCCGCGGAAAAAGACGCCGCAGAGGGTGCTGAAAAGGTTTCTCCTAACCCACTGGATCAGAACCGTGTCAGCGCGGTAGAGGAAATTTCCGGTCACGGCGTGGAAGCAACGGTAGACAACCTGTCCGTATTGGTAGGCAATGCCAAGCTGCTTCGTTTAAAGCAGATTGATCCGCCTGCGGAATCCACCTCCAAGGCTTCAACCGTCGTCTATGTGGCCATTGACGGAAAATATGCCGGAACCATCACCATTTCCGATGTCATCAAGCCTACCGCCCCAGAAGCGATAGCTGCCTTGTCTAAGATGGGGATTACCGATACCGTCATGCTGACCGGTGACAACCGCGCAGTGGCCGAGGAAGTGGCTTCGCTTCTGCATGTAAGCCAAGTAAAAAGCGAACTGCTCCCCCAGGACAAGGTACTGGAGGTAGAAAAACGCTTGCAGCAGAAGAAAGCTTCTGATACACTGGTTTTTGTCGGTGACGGCATCAACGACGCCCCTGTTCTGGCGCGGGCCGATATCGGTATCGCCATGGGAGCCCTGGGCTCCGATGCCGCTATCGAAGCGGCGGACGTCGTGTTGATGGACGATAACCCAGTAAAGATTGCTTCCGCCATCCGTCTGTCCAGAAAATGCATGCGCATTGTCTATGAAAACATTTATTTTGCCATTGGCATCAAGCTGCTCTGCCTGCTGCTCGGCGCGCTGGGCATCGCCAATATGTGGCTGGCCATTTTCGCCGATGTAGGCGTCATGGTATTGGCAGTATTGAACGCCATCCGGGCCTTGAAGGCATAGCAAACAAAAGAGGAAACCCTGTATGAAACAAGATTTTACCCCCATCGAATGCTGCGACCAGGTCGAGATTCATGAGCCCTTGCTGAAGATCGTGTCCGACCAGCTGCCTCCCGAGGACGAGCTGTACGACCTGGCCGAACTGTTTAAGATTTTCGGAGATTCTACCCGGATCCGGATTCTGTTTGTGCTTTTCGAAGCAGAGGTCTGCGTCTGTGATCTGGCCAGCGCTCTTAACATGACCCAGTCCGCCATCAGCCACCAGCTACGCATCCTGAAACAATCCCAGCTGGTCAAAGCGCGCCGCGAAGGCAAGCAGGTATTCTACTCGCTGGCCGATGACCATGTCCGGACCATTATTTCTCAGGGTCTGGAGCATGTGGAGGAATAGGGTTTGGACGCTGTCAGATATACGTCAGTATAATCATCAGCTTCATCAAAGAGACCTGTGAACAGCGCGTTTCACGGGTCTTTTTCAATTTACAAATAGTTCATTCTTTCTTAACACTTCAGCCGTTTTGATACTTGAAGTTTCTGATAAATAAGCCTATAATAGTATTTTGCTGGAAAAACAGGGCTTCTCTTATCGGATTACAGGTTTCTGTACCCTGCTTTTGTACAGCTTTATGAATCCTTTATTAAATTGATTCACTTATATATTCAGGAGGCAAATATGGCAAAGAAGCAATTCAAGACCGAGTCCAAAAAGCTTTTGGACATGATGATCAACTCCATCTATACCCATAAGGAAATCTTTCTTCGTGAGTTGATCTCCAATGCCAGCGACGCCATCGATAAACTTTATTTCCGTTCGCTGACTGATGAGAGCGTTACCCTCAAACGGGGTGATTATGAAATCCGTCTGATTCCGGATAAAGAAAAGCACACCCTTGTGATCAAAGACAACGGTATCGGCATGACCGAAAAAGAGCTGGAAAACAACCTGGGAACCATCGCCAAGAGCGGTTCTCTGGACTTCAAGCAGGCTGCGGGCAGCGGTGCCGAGTCAGCCGAGGCAGGGGCCGGCGAAGGCGCCGAGGGTGAAAACAAGCCTGAAAAAGCCGAAAAGCCCATCGATATTATCGGACAGTTCGGTGTCGGCTTCTACTCCGCCTTTATGGTAAGCTCTGAAATTGTTGTGGAATCCAAAGCCTATGGCTCGGATGAAGCCTGGCGCTGGTCTTCCAAAGGCGTCGACGGTTACAACATCGATCCCTGTGAAAAGGCAGATAACGGCACCACCATTACCCTGACGCTGAAGGAAGATACAGAAGACGAGAAATACAGCGAATTCCTCGATGAGTGGCGGATCCGCGAGCTGGTGCGCAAATACAGCGATTATATCCGCTACCCCATCCGCATGGAGGTCACCCGCTCCCGCAAAAAGGAGGATTCTCCCGAGGACAAGCCTGAATATGAGGATTATAAAGAAGATGAAACCCTGAACAGCATGGTGCCGCTGTGGAAGAAGCCTCAGTCCGAAGTATCGGATGAAGACTACAACACCTTCTACCGGGAAAAATTCTTCGACTACGAAGCGCCGCTGAAGGTGATCCGTCAGCATTCCGAAGGTACTTCCGACTTTGTTTCCCTGCTCTTCATCCCGTCTCATGCGCCGTATGATTACTATACCCGTGAATATGAGAAGGGTCTTCAGCTCTATTCCAGCGGTGTGCTGATCATGGACAAGTGCAAGGATCTGCTGCCTGACTATTTCAGCTTTGTCAAAGGTCTGGTAGACAGCTCCGATCTTTCTCTGAACATCTCCCGTGAAATGCTGCAGCACGACCGCCAGCTGAAAATTATTGCCAGGGCGGTAGAGCGCAAGATTTCCCAGGAACTGAAGAAAATGCTGGAGGACGACAGGGAAACCTACGAGAAGTTCTTCAAGGCCTTCGGCACCCAGCTGAAATATGGCGTTTACTCCAACTACGGCATGCACAAGGATGCCCTGCAGGATCTGCTGCTCTTTGATACCAGCTATAAGGCAGAAAAGCCTGCCGCTTCTGCCGAAGACAAGGCTGAGAACGAAGATGCCAAAGAGACGGATTCCAAAAAGGACTATATTCCTGCCTCCACTACCCTGAAGGAATATGTCAGCCGGATGAAGGAAGGCCAGGATAAGATTTACTATGCTCCCGGCGAGACCAGGGAGCAGATCGCGCTGCTGCCTCAGGTGGAAGCCGTCACCGCCAAGGGTTATGAAGTTCTGTACCTGACCGAAGAAATCGACGAATTCGCACTGCAGGTCCTGAACACCTATAACGAAAAAACCTTCTCCAATGTCTGCAAGGACGATGTCGATCTGTCCACAGAAGAAGAGAAGGAATCTCTGAAGGAAGAAAACGATCTGTCCAAGGATCTGTTCACCTTCATGAAGGATACCATCGGCGATCCGGTAACAGCAGTGCGCTTTACCAACATGCTGAAGGATCACCCCGCTGCTCTTTCCAGCGAAGGCGAGCTGTCGGTCAGCATGGAAAAAGCTTTAAGCCGTATGCCCGGCGCGGAGGAAGGCCAGTTCAAAGCCCAGCTGGTGCTGGAAATCAACATGAACCATCCCATCGCCAAAAAGCTGAAGGAGCTCTTTGTCACCGATAAAGACCGCCTGGCTAACTACAGCAAAATCCTGTACGCCCAGGCCAGACTGGTCAGCGGCCTCAGCCTTACCAACGCCTCCGAAATCAGCGACCTGATCGTCGGCCTGATGACAGAATAACAGTACGTATAAAAATCGTCGCCGCCGAAAGACCTCTCTGCAGACTCTGCCGCAATCCTATCCAGGAATATAATCCTTGGGATGCTGCGGAAGCCGTCTGCAGAGAGACCTTTCGGCGGCTCTGTTTTTATGGATGGATATGTAATGTGATCGATTAATCACAGACGCTTTATCCCTGCACAAAGCGGACAAATTCATGGACTTCTTTCATGGTTTTCAGTCGGACGGTGTACATATAGCGGCCCATCTGCGGCCAGTTCATAGGCGGCATTTCTTCCTGCATCATCATGACGGACCCGTATTTTTCCATGATTTCCTGATGGGTATGCCGGTAGACATGGCCGTCCTTTCGGCTTGCGTAAACACAGTAGAAGTGCTCGTCTGCTTCCGGCATCATCCGCCTGTCCAGCACCACCATGTCGGCATAGATCTGATACACATCCGTAGAATGGGCGAAGTCCATCATATCGGGTGTATATCCCCCGGCCGGACGCATATTGACCTCCAGCGCAGCGAAATCACCCGCCTCGCCGAGGCCCGGTTTGGCTTTCGTCAGCCGGAAAAACTCCAGATGTACAAACCGGCGGCTGACGCCAAAGGCTTTCACCGTTCGCCGGCCGAGAGCGCGCAATTTTTCCGGAACTCTCGGGCAGGTATAGTACATCAGATCCAGGTCACGGTTGACAATATCCATCACCGGCGGCCAGACGGTCATACTCTCAAACAGAGGCTCACACACCGAATCCAGAATCGCGTCATAAGAGCAAATCTCACCTTCGATGAACTCCTCCATCACATAAGGAACTTCGGGAGGATCCGCATAAAACGTTTCCAGCTCTTCCATATCCTCAATTTTCCAGGTATCCGTCGCGCCGACTCCGATATTCGGTTTCACAATCAGCGGAAAACCCACTTTCTCAGCGAAAGCTTTTCCTTCCTGCAAGGTGCTGACAAGATGCTGCCGGGCAGTGGGGATCCTATTCTCTTCGTAAATCTGCTTCATCAAGGCCTTCTCTTTAATAAAACGGATTCTCTCTTCCCGGATACCGGTGGTGATATTAAAATCCGTCCGCAGACGGGCATCCTGCTCCAACCAGTATTCGTTCATGGATTCGATCCAGTCAATCCGTCCATATTTGAAGGCAAAGAACGCCACCGCACGATAAACCTCATCATAATTTTCCAGAGAATCCACCCGGTAATACTCCGTCAGGGAGCGTTTCAGATTCTCCTCCAACATATCATAAGGTGCATCCCCAATGCCCAGTACATTGACCCCGTTTCTTTGCAGCCGATCGCAGAACTGCCAGTAAGTATGCGGAAAATTCGGTGAAATAAAGATAAAGTTCATACTCATTCTCTCCCTTCAATGATAAACGGCAGGAAATACCGCATCTGTTTATACCACCATGGCCAGTCGTGGGCCACATCGTATCCCCACAGATCGCACCAGGCATGGATTCCCTTTTCCTTGAACAGGCGATCCATGTTTTTAATGGTCCGGATCCCGTCCTCTTCCCATGGGCCCTGTCCGCAGCAGAGGATAATCTTCCGCTCATTATAAAGACGAATGTATGGATGATCTGCGGGCATATTCGGAAGGAACCTCTCCGGAGAGCTTTCATAAAGCACCGGATTCATCCAGCCCTGATAAAAATAATCGGAGTCATATACGCCGGAAAGAGCGATGACACCCCTAAAAAGATCCGGCCTCCTCAAGAACGTGATAACGGCATGATTGGCTCCCATGCTGAATCCCGTCACCGCAGGCACTTCGGCATTGCGCTGCCGGATAAGGGGAATCACCTCTTCGACAATATATTGAAAATAGGCCTCCTGCCGGTTTGCGCGGGAGGCTTTGTCGCCCTCCAGCAAGGACCAGCTTTCCTCATCCACTGTATCCACAACGAAGAGCTGAATTTTGCCCTCGTCCAGATAATCAGAGAGCTCCCGGATCATTCCGAACTCTTCATAGTTACGGCATTTCGAATTCTGGGTCGGAAAAGCCAGAAAAGGAATTCCTCCTGACCCGTATACCATCATCTCCATCTCTCTCTCAAGATGCCGGCTGAAATGCCGGATGAGTTCCCGCTGCAAGGCACATACCTCTTTCCTTTGATTTGGACTATTGTATTCGTTTTCTGCATTCTCTGTCAAGAGGAACATGATACACCGATTTTAGAACCGCCCCCAAACAGTCCCCAAAACAGGCATGAAAAACTCCCGGGCAATAAGCTCGGGAGCATTCATTCTCCAAATAGATTTCTTATTTCATCAGGCTTCTGTACAGAGCTTCGATATCTTCCACGGAAGTTTCTCTCGGGTTGCCGGGGGTGCAGGCATCCTTGATGGCATCAGCGGCCAGAGCGGGGATGTCGTCGGGGTTGACAGTGCCTACCAGTGTCTGAGGAATACCAACATCGATGGAAAGCTGACGGACAGCGTCAACGGCGGCTTTACGGTATTCTTCCTGGCTCATCTCATCAACGCCTTCCACACCAAAGACGCGGGCGATTTCACGGTACTTCTCACCGGTGCAGGGAGCGTTGTACTCCATGACGGTGGGCAGCAGCATGGCGCATGCTTTTCCATGAGGAGTGCCATAATAAGCAGACAGGGTGTGTGCCATGGAGTGGTCGATACCCAGACCAACATTGGAGAAGCCCATGCCGGCCACGTACTGAGCCAGAGCCATAGCCTCGCGGCCCTTGGGACCATTGGCCACAGCGTCGCGCAGGTTGGCAGCGATCATCTTGATGGCGGTGATATGGAACATATCGGAAAGATCCCATGCGCCGGCGGTGATATATCCTTCAATGGCGTGGGTCAGCGCATCCATACCCGTGGCAGCGGTCAGGGAAGCGGGCATGGTGGACATCATATCGGGGTCGACAAAAGCAACGACCGGAATGTCATGCACGTCGACGCAGACGAATTTACGTTTCTTCTCGACATCGGTAATTACATAGTTGATGGTAACCTCAGCAGCGGTGCCAGCGGTGGTGGGAACTGCGAAAATCGGTACGCAGGGTTTGGTGGTGGCGGCTACGCCTTCCAGGGAACGGACATCAGCAAACTCCGGATTGGTAATGATAATGCCGATGGCTTTGGCGGTATCCATGGAGGAGCCGCCGCCGATGGCGATTATATAGTCGCAGCCTGCTTCCTTGATGGCGGCAACACCGTTCTGCACGTTGGCGATGGTGGGATTGGGCTGGATATCGGAATATACGCAATATTCAAGGCCGGCTTCATCCAGCAGGCTGGTAACCTTTGCGGTCACGCCAAATTTAATCAGATCCGGATCGGAAGCAACAAAAGCTTTCTTAAAGCCGCGGGCCTTGGCCTCGGTCACGATATTCTGAATCGCGCCGGCGCCATGATAAGATGTCTCGTTAAGCACAAATCTGTTTGCCATTTCAATTCTCCTATAAAAATATGATTAGCTCTGATACCTTTAACTCAATAAAGATGAGGGATGCCTTCCCTGCCTTTCACTGACAGAATCGTCCTTTTTCAGAACCATTATTCAGTTTAGTCTTTTTCCCATCTTCTGTCAACGAAGAATTCATAGATAAAAAAACAACTTTTTGTGAACAGACGGCAATTTGGGGGCAATTTTGGGGACGGTTCTCAAAGTGTACATCAGGTGATGTACACTTTGAGAACCGTCCCCAAAATTGACATTGAAAACCTATAAAATTAGTAGTAGAATAGGTTTATTCATTTTTCAAAGTCAAAAAGGAGGCCTGAAGGATATGATGATTTCTACCAGGGGCAGATATGCGCTCCGATTGATGCTGGATCTCGCACAGAACCAGGGAGAGGGATATGTAGCCCTTAAAGACATCGCAGAAAGGCAGGATATTTCCAAAAAATATCTGGAACAGATTATACCCACCTTAAATCGCCTCGGCCTTCTTAGCACGGTTCGCGGTTTTCAGGGGGGCTATCGTCTCTCCAGAGAACCCGCTGCCTATACGCTGGGAGAAATCCTGAAAGCGACGGAGGGTTCGCTGGCACCGGTAGCCTGCCTGTCGACCGAGAAAAATCTATGCGCCAGGCAGGCGGACTGCGCCACTCTGCCCGTATGGACCAAGCTGGACCAGCTCATCGGAGATTATCTGGGCTCTGTCACGCTGCAGGATCTAATTGACCAGCAGCAGGAACGGAGCAACAATAGTTTCGTCATATAAAAACGATTGATTATCGAAACGGTTCCGTTACGTATCATCAAAACGAAAAGTACTCATTTTGAGAACCGTCCTGAAAGTGCCAACGTCCCCAAAGTGCCAAGGGGAACTTTGAGAACCGTCCCCAAAGTTCCCCTTGCTTTTTTTGTGGGAATCTGTTATCATAATACCTACCTGTTTAGTAAGTATTATTTATTCACGGAGGCACGATACCATGTCCGAACCTTTGTTATCCATACAAAACCTTTTTGTTTCTGTGGAGGATTCTGCGGAGGGCATCCTGAACGGCGCATCCCTTTCCATTGGGAAAGGCGAAACCCATGTTCTGATGGGACCCAACGGCGCAGGAAAATCCACGCTGGCCGGAGCGATTATGGGAAATCCGGCCTATCAGATTACAGGAGGCACGATCACCTTCGAAGGAGAGAACCTTCTGGAGAAAAGCGTCAGTGAACGAGCCAGAAGCGGTCTCTTCCTCTCTTTCCAGAATCCTATCGAAGTTCCCGGCATATCCCTTTCCAATTTTATCCGTACGGCTCTGGAAATGCGGACCGGTAAGAAAATCCGCGCCTGGGCTTTCAAAAAAGAAGTCAAGCAGGTGCTGGATGCCCTGCAGATGGACGAGGAATATGCCGAGCGTGACCTGAACGTTGGCTTCTCCGG
This sequence comes from Bacillota bacterium, assembly GCA_017634575.1. GTDB lineage: Bacteria > Bacillota > Clostridia > Lachnospirales > Bianqueaceae > RUG760. The sequence continues at coordinate 31,428 of JAGBND010000039.1, read as the reverse complement.
CGGCGAAAAGAAAAAAGCCGAAATCCTGCAGATGCTGCTGCTGAAGCCTTCGCTGGCCATTCTCGATGAAACCGATTCCGGCCTGGATGTGGATGCCGTACGGACGGTTTCCAAGGGCATTCAGGAATTCCAGAAAGATAAAGACGCATCCCTGCTGATTATCACCCACAACGCCGCCATTCTCTCCGCCCTGCAGGTGGATCAGGTGCATATTCTGGTGGATGGAAGAATCGTGGCTGAGGGCGGTCCGGAGCTGATTGAAGAAATCGAAAAGGAAGGCTTCAGCCACTTCGAAGAGGCAGGCGTTTCCGCATCCGAAGAGGGAAAGCCCAATGAGTGAAGAAAAAACCATCATCGAAGACATTTCCCGGGAGTTTTATGACTTCCGGTTTGAGGAAAACGCCGCATACAAGGTCGACAGCGGTCTGACAGAGGAAATTGTCAGACAGATATCCGAAGAAAAAAACGACCCGGCATGGATGCGGGATTTCAGGCTCCGCTGCCTGGGCATTTTTCACCGCACCGCCATGCCGGACTGGGGCCCTTCCATTGAAGGATTGAACATGGACAATATTGTCACCTATGTCCGGCCCAATACCAGGCGCATGCAGCAAAGCTGGGACGATGTACCCTCCGATATTAAAGACACCTTCGAGCGTCTGGGCATTCCTCAGTCAGAGCGGGAATCCCTGGCCGGCGTCGGCGCCCAGTACGACTCGGAGCTGGTTTACCACAATGTCCGGGAAGAGGTTTCCCGTCAGGGCGTCATTTATACGGATATCGAAAGCGCTCTCAGAGGACCCTACGGCGATATGATCAAGGATCATTTCATGAAGCTTGTCCCTCCCACGGATCATAAATTCGCCGCCCTTCACGGAGCCGTCTGGTCCGGGGGATCCTTTGTCTATGTGCCAAAGGGCGCATCCGTGGAAATCCCGCTTCAGTCCTATTTCAGGCTGAACGCACCGGGCGCAGGCCAGTTCGAACACACGCTGATTATCGTTGAAGAAGGAGCCTATCTTCACTTCATTGAAGGCTGCTCCGCTCCCAAATACAACGTCGCCAACCTGCATGCAGGCTGCGTGGAGCTCTTCGTCGGCAAAAACGCGACCCTTCGCTACTCCACCATCGAGAACTGGTCCAAGAACATGTACAACCTGAACACCAAGAGAGCGCGGGTGGAAGAAGGCGGAAAAATCGAATGGGTATCCGGTTCCTTCGGCTCCCATGTCTCCTATCTCTACCCCATGAGCATTCTCTGCGGTGCAGGCGCCCGAAGTGAATTCACCGGCGTCACCTTTGCCGGAAACGGGCAGAACCTGGATACCGGCTGCAAGGTGGTGCATCAGGCCCCGGATACCTCCAGCTATGTGAACACCCGTTCCATCTCCAAATCGGGCGGCATCAGCACCTTCCGGAGTGCGCTGGTCATCGATCAAAAAGCCGCCGGCAGCAAAGCCTCCGTTTCCTGCCAGTCCCTGATGCTGGACGACATCTCCCGGTCCGACACGATTCCCGCCATGGACATCCGCACGGCCAAAGCAGATGTGGGACATGAGGCCAAAATCGGCCGCATCTCGGACGATGCCGTCTTTTACCTCATGAGCCGCGGCCTGTCCGAAGACGATGCACGGGCGCTGATCGTCAGCGGCTTTGCGGAAAATGTCTCCAAAGAGCTTCCCCTGGAATACGCTGTGGAGATGAACAACCTGATCCGGATCGAAATGAAAGGAGCCATCGGCTGATGCAGAAAGTATTGAACAAGCCTCTGACAAATACCTTCGGATGGCTTCACATGAACGGAACCAGCCTTGAAATTCCCGAAGAGACCGAGGAAAAAGCCATCGTCCTCTCCCCTTCTGAAGAAAAGCAGCTCATTCTGGATGACGCCTGTCCAAACCGGGCGCTTCATATCGAGGTTCAGGAGGGAGCCGTTCTGAAGCTGATTCAGATCTCCCGTTCAGATGAGCGCGGGATCCATCATATCGAGGTCCAGCTGCAAAAAAACGGCCGCTTCGAATGGTACCGCCTGATTCTGGGCTCTGCCGCCGTCTATGACGATTGCAAGGTCACGCTGATTGGCGATGACAGCAGCTTCACAGCCCGCATCGGATACGACCTGAAAGCCGAAAACCGAATGGATATGAACTGCGAAGCCGTCCATCTGGGCAAGCGCACCACCTCAAACATCAAGGCGCTGGGCGTTCTGGACGGACAGGCCTTTAAGCTTCTTCGCGGCACCATCGATCTTCGGACCGGCTGCAAGGGCGCCAAAGGTGATGAATATGAAGACGTGCTGCTTCTTTCCGACGATGTCCACAATCAGAGCATTCCCATGATCCTCTGCTCAGAAGAAGATGTCGAAGGTAATCACGGCGCCACCATCGGCCAGCTTCCAGAGGAGCTGATCTACTACATGACCTCCCGCGGCATCGAAAAGGATGATCTCTATACGCTGATGGCCAGGTCCAGACTGGACAGCATCATTCAAACCCTGCCGGATGAAGCCCTGAGAGAAGCGCTGCTTTCCCGATAAGCACCTGTCCATCCGGGACGGCACTCCAAACATCTATTTCAATCCCTCTGACAAACGATATACCCATCCATGATAAAAAACGAATCGAATGGAAAACGACATGAACTGGAATGAAATCAGGGAAGACTTTCCCCTGCTTAAGAATTATCCGGACGTGGCGTATCTGGATAACGCGGCAACCCTTCAGAAGCCGAACTGCGTCATCGAGCGGGAAAAGCAGTTTTATCTTACCGAAAACGCCAACCCCCTGCGCGGCCTGTATCAGCTGGCTGTCACGGCAACCGACGCCTACGAAAAGGCCAGGGAAACCGTCCGGGATTTTATCCACGCAAAGCATACGGAGGAGATCATCTTCACCCGCAACGCCAGCGAAAGCCTGAACCTGGTATCCTATACATGGGGAAGCTTTCTGAAGGAAGGAGACGAGATTCTCATCAGCACCATGGAGCATCACTCCAATCTGATTCCCTGGCAGCAGGCCGCAAAAAGAACCGGCGCCAGGCTTGTCTATATAGCCTGCAATGAAGAAGGCTTCATCACGGAAGAAGCCTTTAAAAGCGCGCTCACGGACCGGACCAGAATCGTATCGATGACCCATATTTCCAACGTGCTGGGCACCAGGAACGATATCCGCCGCTTCGCGCAGCTGGCCCATGAAAAAGACGCCGTTTTCATCTGCGACGGCGCCCAGAGCGTTCCGCATATATCCGTCAATATTCAGGATCTGGATGTGGATTTTCTGTCATTCTCCGGGCACAAAATGGGCGCGCCCATGGGCATCGGCGTTCTCTATGGAAAAAAAGAGCTGCTCGAAAAAATGCCGCCTTTTCTCTTCGGCGGCGAAATGATCGAATATGTCACCCGGGACGAGGCCACCTGGGCAGAGCTGCCCCACAAATTTGAAGCCGGCACCGTCAATGCCGCCGGGGCCTGCGCGCTGGCTGAGGCAATCCGCTTCTATCAGTCCATCGGAATGAATCACATAGAGGAACGTGAATCTGAGCTTGGAAGCTTTGCATTCGAACAGCTGAGAAGGATTCCTCATTTGAAGATTCTGGGTTCTTCAAAAGCGGCAGATCATCACGGGATCTTTACCTTCCTGCTGGAAGGCGTTCATCCGCACGATATTGCCGAAATACTCAGCGCAGACGGCATCTGTATCCGCGCAGGCCATCACTGCGCCCAGGTGCTGATGCAGCAGCTGAAAACTCCCTCTACTGCCAGGGCTTCCCTTGCCTTCTACAACACCGAGGAAGAAATCATCCGTCTGGCGGAAAGTCTGAAAACCGTTCGAAGGAGGATGGGCTATGCCGACTAATTTTTACCGTGAGATTATTAATGACCACAATCTCCATCCGGGAAACAAGCATACGCTGGAAAATGCAAATCTTACCCTGCGGGGCGTCAATCCAAGCTGCGGAGATGACATCACGCTGCTTTTGCGGGTTGAAGACGATCAGATCACGGATGGCGCCTATACAGGGGACGGCTGCGCCATTTCCCAGGCCAGCGCAGATATCATGCTGGATCTGGTGATCGGCCGCTCCAAGGAAGAAGCGCTGCGTCTGGCTGATATTTTCCTTCGCATGATCAAGGGATCCGTCTCCGATGAAGAGATGGAAGAACTGGAGGAAGCGGGTGCACTGATCGATGTTTCCCACATGCCGGCAAGGGTCAAATGTGCCGTGCTGGGCTGGCACACATTGGAAAACATGCTGAAACTGCCGGAAAGCTGATCGGTCATATTCAATACCTGTCAAAAAATCTCAGAGAAGTTCCCCTCTGAGATTTTTTTTGCCCTTATCTGAGAACGATTGTTCATATTTCAGAGACATTTTCCGCTTTAGTATAAAAAAGTTTATTATTCCTATTGACATAGTAGGTTTTATATGTTAAGATGCATTCATCCTCGATCTGACGAATCCGCAAAGGATGCTCGGACAGGTCCAGGGAAAGAATTCAAACAGATTTTTCAAAGAAGGAGAACGAACATGTTATCTATGTTGATGTATTGTCGAATGCCGTACTCCCGGGCATGTACAGTGGCGGGGGACGCGTCGGCGTGCGTCGATGTTCCCATAAAGTAAATCAGGTTCCAGAATAAAAGCCTTTCATTCCTCCACCTGTTTACATATGCCATGTTGCCCGGGAGCTTTTGACCGCTCCCGGTTTTTTTGTGGAACCGGCATTCATTCACCAATCTTATTCATATGAAAGAAATACTTTCGCGATCAGATCACATATGTGATATAATGAGGAGGATCCCAACATGAGTAACCAATATAAATTCGAAACCCTGCAGCTTCACGTAGGACAGGAACAGGCTGATCCGGCTACCGATTCCAGAGCCGTTCCCATTTACCAGACCACTTCCTATGTATTCCACAACTCTGCCCATGCCGCAGCCCGCTTTGGTCTCGCCGATCCCGGCAACATTTACGGCAGGCTGACAAACTCCACCCAGGATGTGCTGGAAAAACGTCTGGCCGCGCTGGAAGGCGGCGTAGCTGCCTTGGCCGTTGCGTCCGGTGCCGCCGCCGTCACCTATACCATTGAAGCCCTCGCACAGCAGGGTGAGCATATCGTGGCGCAGAAAACCATCTACGGCGGCAGCTACAACCTGCTCGCCCACACCCTTCCCGGATACGGCGTTTCCACCACCTTTGTGGATATCCACAATCTGAAAGAAGTAGAGGCCGCCATCCGTCCTGAAACCAAGGCGATCTATATTGAAACGCTGGGGAATCCCAACAGTGACATTCCCAACATCAGGGCCCTGGCGGACATTGCGCATGCCCATCAGATTCCGCTGGTCATTGACAACACCTTTGGCACTCCTTACCTGATCCGCCCCATCGAATACGGCGCAGACATTGTCGTTCATTCCGCTACCAAGTTCATCGGCGGACACGGCACCACCTTAGGCGGCATCATTGTCGATTCCGGCAAGTTTGACTGGAAGGCGGCCGGTAAATACGCGCCGATCGCAGAAGCGAACCCCAGCTATCATGGCATTTCCTTTGCAGATGCCGTAGGACCGGCAGCCTTTGCCACCTACATCCGGGCCATTCTGCTGCGCGACACAGGCGCTGCCATTTCACCATTTAATGCCTTCCTGCTGCTGCAGGGCGTGGAAACCCTGTCCCTCCGACTGGAACGGCATGCCGAAAACACCAAAAAGGTGGTGGAATATCTGGCGAATCATCCGCTGGTGGAAAAGGTGAATCACCCCTCTTTGCCGGATCATCCGCAGCATGATCTTTATCAGGAATATTTTCCCAACGGAGGCGCCTCCATTTTTACCTTCGATATTAAAGGCGGCAAGGAAGAAGCCTGGAAATTCATCGATGCCCTGGAAATCTTCTCCCTGCTGGCTAACGTAGCCGATGTAAAAAGTCTGGTGATCCATCCAGCCACCACGACGCACTCCCAGCTTTCCGCCGAAGAACTGGAAGATCAGGGAATCCATCAGAGCACGATCCGTCTCTCCATCGGCACGGAGCATATCGACGATATTATCGCTGATCTGGAGAAAGGCTTTGCGGCACTGGCCTGAAGACCGCAAAGTTTTACCACGGTCCTCAGGATCGCTTCCACCCATCATGCAGATGGGTTTCCATCATGCAGATGACTTCACGCTTTCAAGCCCGTAAAACCGCCTTTTCGTCCACATAAACACCAAAAACACCAATAGAAAGAAGGTATCACATATGTCCAACATTTATCAGGGAACCTTAGGCTTAATCGGAAACACTCCTCTGGTCGAGCCCGTCAATCTGGAAAAAGAACTGGCGCTGGAAGCCCGTATTCTGGTGAAGCTGGAATATTTCAATCCAGCCGGCTCCGTTAAGGACCGCATTGCCAAGGCCATGATCGAGGATGCGGAAGAGAAAGGCCTTTTAAAGGAAGGATCCGTCATTATAGAGCCCACCTCGGGCAACACCGGCATCGGCCTGGCGGCCATCTCCGCCGCCAAGGGCTACCGCATTATCCTGACGATGCCTGAAACCATGAGCGTAGAACGCCGGAATATTCTGAAATCCTACGGAGCCGAGATTGTCCTGACGGAAGGCTCCAAGGGAATGAGCGGCGCGATTGCAAAGGCCAACGAACTGGCTAAGGAAATTCCGGACAGCTTCATCCCCGGACAGTTTGTGAATCCTGCGAATCCTGAAATTCACAGAAAGACCACCGGACCCGAAATCTGGAAGGACACCGATGGACAGGTGGATATCTTCATCGCCGGCGTCGGAACCGGCGGCACCCTGACCGGTGTAGGTGAATACCTGAAATCGCAAAACCCCGCCGTGAAGATTGTCGCATTGGAGCCTGCGGATTCCCCCGTACTTTCCGAAGGCCATGGCGGCCCTCACAAAATTCAGGGCATCGGCGCCGGATTTGTTCCGGAAGTATTAAATACCGGCATCTACGATGAAGTCTACAAGGCCTCCGCCGACGAAGCCTTCAAAACCGCCCGCCTTCTGGCCAGAAAAGAAGGCATCTCCGTAGGCATCTCCTCCGGAGCCAGCCTCTCCGCCGCCATCGCCTATGCGAAAAAGCCGGAAAACAAGGGCAAAACCATCGTTGCCCTGCTGCCGGATAGTGGAGACAGATATTATTCGACGCCATTATTCCAGTAAATTATAAAGTGTTGTCGCCACCATAGAGTCTCCCTGCAGACTCTGCCGCAATCCTGTCCAGGTTAAAATCCTTAAGACGTTGCGGAAGCCGTCTGCAGGGAGACTCTATGGTGGCTCTGCTTTTAATTGACTACGAAAGAGTTATACAAACTATGATCCCATATTCGTTTGTTACTGTCGAAATATGAATCAGAGCCTCAATAAGGTCTCTCTGCAGACGGCTTCCGCAGCATCCCAAGGATTCTATTCCTGGACAGGATTGCGGCAGAGTATGCAGAGAGACCTTATTGAGGCGACGACATATTTTCGTCTAATACTTGGCACTTTTTGCATCATGTGATACAATGAAATAGTTGGAACGCCTTACAGTTAAGGAGGTATCACATTGAAAAGAACAGTACTTGCCAATTTAAACGGCACGAACGAAAACTATATTCTGCCTTTTTTCTGGCAGCATGGAGAAGAAGAATCCACCCTTCGGGGCTATATGAATATCATCCACAGCGCCTCGATTGGCGCCGTTTGTGTGGAGAGCCGTCCGCATCCGGATTTTTGCGGTCCCAGATGGTGGCGGGATATGGACATTATTCTGGATGAAGCCAAAAAGCTGGGCATGAAGGTCTGGATTCTGGATGATTCCCACTTCCCTACCGGATATGCCAACGGGGCTGTGATCGGCAAGGAAAAGCATCTGCGCCGGCAAAGTCTGGCCAGAGTATCCAAAACCGTCAAGGGCAATGGAAAAGAGCAGGAAATATCCATCCAGGACCTGCTGAAAAAGAATCCCCAGAAGCCGAGTCTGATAGGCATGTTCACATCCCAGGGCGTGAAAAAAGACCCCGTCACCCCCAAGGATGAACTGATTGGCCTGTGCGCTGCAGGTCCCGATGGAAAACTCATCGACCTGACCGGAAAGGTAGCCGGCGGAAAGCTGAAATGGCTCTGCCCGGAGGGCGAATGGAAGCTCACACTGACCAAAGCTTCCTGGCGCATGGGCGCCCATCCCAGCTATATTAATATGTCCAGCGAAGATTCCTGCCGGATTCTGATCGATACGGTCTATGAACCCCATTGGGAGCACTACAAAGACGAATTCGGAAAGACCATCGCCGGCTTTTTCTCCGACGAACCGGAGCTTGGCAATGGCGCTCCTTATTCTCACGAAAAAATGGGCTTCGACCAGGATCTTCCCTGGTCGGATGAGCTGAAGGAAGCCCTGAAGGCGCGCTGGGGCGATGCCTGGCGGGCTAAGCTGCTGTTCCTGTGGGATGATTATCCGGCGAGCGTGCCCGCTTCCATTCCCGTTTCCAACAAAGATGCGCCTAACGAAAAACGCGCTGCCAGGATTCGCTTCGAATATATGGACGAGCTTACCCGGCTGGTTCAGAAGGCCTTTTCTGAACAGGTAGGAAACTGGTGCCGCGCGCATGGCGTTATGTATATCGGCCATGTGGTAGAGGACCTTAGCGGACATGCCCGCACCGGCGGCGCCCTTGGCCATTATTTCAGAGGCCTCTGGGGCCAGGATATGGCCGGCATCGACGATATCGGCGGGCAGGTGCTTCCTCAGGGCGAGGATACAATTCCCTATCCCACAGTCTTTGATAAGATGCGTCCCCGAGACGGCGAATTCTTCCACTACGAGCTGCCTCAGCTGGGCGCATCCCTGGCCAGCCTGGATCCCAAGAAGCAAGGGCGCGCCATGTGCGAAATCTTTGGCAATTACGGCTGGCTGGAAGGTTTTCGTCTGGAAAAATATCTGGCAGACCATTTTATGGTTTACGGCATCAACCATTTTGTGCCCCATGCCTTCTCCGCCAAGGCTTTCCCCGATCCCGACTGCCCGCCCCACTTCTATGCCCACGGCCACAATCCGCAGTTCAGGCATTTCGGATCGCTTATGCGCTACATGAACCGGGTCTGCGGGCTGATTTCGGACGGTGTCCGGATCACCAGGGCTGCCGTATTGTATCATGCGGAAGCTGAATGGATGGGGCGCTGCATGAACGACCAGAAAGTGCTTCGTCAGCTGGCCGATCATCAGATTGGGGCCGACATCGTTCCGGCGGATGCGCTGCTTACGCCCGATGCTTTTGCCTGTTCGCTTCAGTCCGGTTCCTTCACCATCAACACCCAGACCTATCAGGCGCTGATCATTCCTCATTCCACCTATATTACCGATGAACTGGCCGCTTCTCTCGAAGCCTTGCTGGATCATCATATTCCCGTCTATTTTATTGACGCTTTGCCAAAGGCTGTCATTCCAACCTCGGATGTCAAAGCTTCCTCACCCGCTGAAAAAGACAGCTCCCAGACGGATGCGCCCGCTGAATCCTGGGAAGAAAGGCTCAGCCGGTGCAGGGTTATTCCGCTGGATCAGCTGGTGAAAACCCTTCGGGAAGAAAAGATCGCAGACATTCTGCCGTCTCCCGAATCAAACCGTCTGCGGGTCCTGCACTATCAGAAGGACAACGAGGATCTGTATTACTTTGTCAATGAATCCGATGCCGTCTATACCGGCGAAGTTCTTCTGCCATCCAAAGGCTCCTGTTATCGCTATGACGCCTGGCAGAACCGTTTGGAGAAAGCGCATGCGCAGGGCGCTGAAGCGGGCACCCTTCTCAGCCTGACGCTGAATCCCTTAGACAGCTATCTGCTGATCTTTGGCCAGGCCCCTGCCGCCTTGGAGCAGCCGCTTTCAGACAGAATCGAAGCCTCCGCTGCGGATGGCTCCTTGCTGATGGACAGCTCCTGGACAAGAAGCACAGCCAGCGCGCTGGATTACCCTGCTTTCACAGAAGAGAAAAAGCTTTTCCTTCCGGACGATCTGGCCGGCGAAAAGCCGGGCTTTTCCGGATGGGTCCGCTACGAGAATACCTTCCGTCTTCCGGAGGGTGAAGCCAAGGGCGAAACCTATCTGGTCGTGACCGACGCCTATGAAGGACTGGAGCTTTTCGTTAACGGACAAAGCGCCGGCATTCAGGTGGTGCCGCCCTATCGCTATGATATCTCTTCTCTGGTCAAGGCTGGTGAAAACCGGATCCGTATCGATGTTTCCACGACCCTTGAGAGGGAGCGTTCCGCAGCCAAAAACAAGGGAATGAATGAACGTCTCTTCGAGCGCAAAGAAAAAGCCCCCACCGGTATTACCGGCAGGGTACTGGTTTATCATTCATGAAGGTAAGCCTGCATCCATCAAAAGCAGGACCCGTGCCTTTATAAAAAACCACCTAATTAAGAACCACTTAATCAAGAATCGCTAAATAAAGATCCATATGAAAAAGCACCCATAACCTGCTTAAATCAGGCAGGCATGGGTGCTTTTTTGGGAAATGACAGATGCTTCGCGCCGAACAGGTCCGAAAAGTCTTCGGGACCTGCTTCGAACAAATTGCGTGACTATCGGGTCTCGCTATGCTTGATCCGTTTGATCTGTCCCCATGTATTTTTCTTCTTCCCATAGCCGATCAGGGCTGTGAAGCGGACATAGTCCAGAATAAAACGGAAAAACACATTTTCGATGAGACACATCAGACAGGCCCGGAAAATATCCGACCGGCTGATGCGCAGCTTCTGGGTATAGATTCGCTGGAAAAAAGCGGTGATGCTCAAGATCGAGCCGTAGAGGGCAAACAACAGATAGAACCGGATCATGAAGGCCCAGTTCAGCTGTCCCAGCACACCGGCCAGGATGGTCACGCCAAGTCCGACCACCTCGATAAACGGCGAGAGCAGCTCATACAGCAAATAATACAGATAGGAAAGAGAACCAACGAAGCCGTATCTGGGGCGGCAGCACATAAACCGGTAACGGGTCATGCACTGGAACAGGCCCAGATGCCAGCGGCGCCGCTGCTTCATCAGGTCCGTCAGAGAAGAGGGAGCCTGTGACCAGCACACCGCATTGGGTTCGTAACGGATGGAATAGCGTTTCATATTGTTGCGGCAATAGACATGGAGCTTGGCCACAAGTTCCATATCCTCACCCAGGGTATTGGTGGCGTAGCCGCCGGCCGCAATGACCACATCCTTCTTAAACAGTCCGAAGGCGCCGGATATAATCAGGTTTCCGTTAAAGCCATCCAGCAGAATACGGGATGCCAGGAACGACCGGTCATACTCCATAACCTGCAGGGACGCCAGAAAATTCCAGGGAAGATGATAGGTCAGCTTGCCGTCGTCATCGACGCGGATGCACTGCGCGACGCGGATCAGGCCGCCCACAGCCACAATATCGTCATCCTCCATGGCGCTTTGGACAATTCTCTCCAGGGAGTCCGTCTGAAGCATGGAGTCTGCGTCAATGCAGATAAAATAAGGGAACTGGGATACATTGATGCCTACATTCAGGGCATCTCCTTTTCCGCCGTTGATTTTCTTCACCAGCGTCAGCTTAACCCGGCTGTCGGGGCATTCATAGATTTCCTGAATCGGCTTGCAGGGAACCGCAAGACGGATCGGCCGGCTGACCTTCTGCATATGAAAGTGTTCGATCAGCACCTTGGAGGTATCGTCCTTGGAGCCGTCATCGATGACCACCACCTCGTAGAGTCTGTAATCCAGATTCAAAAGGGATTCGACGCTGTCCAGGATGGTTACTTCTTCATTGTAGGCAGGAACCAGAATCGAAACCGGAAAATAGTAATCATGTTTCAGTTCGTTGTGAATGGTCCGCATTTTATCCGCGTAGTACAGCTTCCACGCGCCCACGGCCACCGAGAGGAAAAGATAGGTTGCATAGCAAAGCAGGTAAATCAGAAAGAATATCTGCGCGATATGCAGGATCTGCATTACCACCGGGTTCATGCGCTCACCTCCTTTGCATAGGTCAGCATTTCCAGCGCATAACGGTCATGGCTCTGCCGGATCATCTCGACGTCCTGATCGGTTAGATCCATTTTCTGAAGGGACATGGCCGCATTGCGCCTAACATACCAGTTGGGGCTGTGAAGCGCCTGCAGAAGGGCTTCTTTAACCGTGCCGCAGCCATAAAAGGCCAGCGCGGAGGCGGCGGCTACCGACAGGGAGCCTGCCGACTTGCTGTCATGCGCCAAAAGCTCCAGCAAAACAGGTTTGGCTTCTTCGCGCACGTGCCGCTGAAAATAGCGGACAATGGCGAAACGGACTTCCAGAGAAAGCGCGCTCTCCTTGTCCAGCGCTTCAAGAAGCAGGTCGGAGATTTCGCCAGATTCAAAGGAGCTCATAAACTGGACTGTGCCTACCATAAGAGAATCCTCAAATTCCATCCGGTGTTTAAAGAGCCGTTTTGCCAGGGATGTTTTATCGCCGGTGAAAAGAACCAGTCCGTCCGAAATCAGCTTCGCGTTGTGATACCAGCCCTTCTCATTCAGAATCTCAAAGGCATGCTCCACCGCCTGCTCACTGCCAAGGGCATATAAGGCATGCAGGACATTTTCACGGCAGAAAACCGTGGACTGTTCCAGGTAGCCCAGCATAATCTCGCTGAGCATCTTGGCGTTCGGCGCTCCGGGCTCGTGAAAAGAGGCAATGACATAGGCCATGAAGGCCCGTTCCATGCTGGAGAGCTTTCCATAATGAACAGCCAGCTGCTGAATCTGGGATGCATTGGAAATGAAGAAAACGGAAGCGTCCTTCTCTTTTAGCACCGTATCCGAAAGGGCATTGAAAAAGGCAGTCAGCTCTTCCGGTTTTTCTAGCGTTTTCAGGTCCGTCTGACTGATCAGATAGGAGGATCCCGTCTGTTGAATGGCCTTTCGCCAGACTTCAATCCGTTTTTTCTGCGCGCTGGCCTGAAGCTTGGAACGAAAGATATAAAGAATATTGAAAATCAGCAGAAGCGCGCATACAGCGAGATAAAAATAGATGACAAATTCAACCGTGGAACGCATTTACTTGCCTCCTTTCCAATATTCCTGCAGTATGTAATAGCTGTCCTTAAAAACCATGCTTGTTTTTGGCTGGGTCCAGCCCTTCAGTTTATAGGGGCTGAAGGTAACCGTCTCTGCTTTTTGGCCGATACAAAGCCCGACATAGATCGACCGGACAGCTTTGTCCTCGATCCCGTAATACTGATAGTAGTCTTTATGAACCGCGCGGCTGGAGGGATCGCCAAAACCGATCAAAACCCACGGAAGACGTATTTCAAGAAAACCATCTCCGTAGCAGAAGTCGCCCTGACCGTTTTGAGAACCGGCTGCGTCAGAGAGCTTTCCGATCTCGTAACGGCCAAGGTAGGTCAGCGGTTTTGTCTGAGGCACCACGCGATCCACCAGGGTTTTATTTTCCAGCGCCAGATAAACCGGCACAAACACATCCGTGTCGGCAGCGGGTATTTCGGTGAATGGATCCACGCCTTCCATCTCAAAAAGGAAGCCCTCTCTGGCTGCATCATAGCGTTCCTGCACCAGCAGGGTTACCTCTCCGTTTTCGATGGAAACAATATACTCTGCGCCCCGCTCAAAGGAAAGACCGGACGAGGAACGCATGGCTCCGGCATCGGGCAGCACATCCAAAGGGATATAAGCATTTTCGGAGGGGTCGATGCCTTCGATCAAAAGAAAGACGCCCTCTTCGTTGCTTTGCACAAAGAGGCTGCTCTGCCCGGGGCCTGCGCCTTGGTCGATAGCGGCAGAATCTGTCTTTTCATAAGAAATCAGAGGGCTGACCTCTTCCCATTCCTCTTTCGATCCATCCGCCCGCAGGATTTTGTTCGGTACAAACTTGACCAGTCCCCGGTTTTTGGTTTCCGTGACAATATCATACCACTGATAGGCTTCACTTGTCTGGGTCATGAAGGCTGTATTCCATGTGCGCATGGACCAGACATCCTGCCAGTCACAGACAATCTGCGCGCTGTAGGAAAGCTCTTCCAGAATCCGGCTTACCTGAACAAGCGCCTGTCCCTGCTCTTCTTCGGTCATGGGATTTTCTCCGATCACCAGCGGTCCTTTTCCGGAGGACGCTCCGAAAAAGCCAAAGAGAGGCATGGTGTGATATTCCCGCAGGAGGGCCAGATAGTTCCAGCCTTCGTAGCTTTCTGCAGAAGATGGGGAATCCGTCTCCTGATTCGAAGCCTCGTCCAGGGAAATGCCGATGCTGTCAAAACACGGCCGCAGCTTTTCCTTTGAAGTCTCATCCAGATAACGGTAAAAATCATTCCGAACATTATCCAGACGATAGCCGGCTGTCATGCCGGCCTGGTTGCCTGCGGATGGGACAATATGTTCCGGATCAATGCTGGCGTACTTTTTCAGCTGTCTGGCATAGACATCCTGATACACCAGAAAATCCGTGGCAGGGTCAAGACTGATCCCAATGGGGCGCATCCTTCTGTACTTGTCCGCTTCAAAGGCCATGGTTTCATCCATAACCTGACAAAGCATGGTCTCAAACAAGGAGGCCTCCTGAGAAGCTGAATAATAGTTCCCCTGATATCCGCTCCTGTGAAGGACGCTTTGATCGGTAAAGGCGATGGTATCCGGCGCATCCTCCAGCATAATCATATAGCTGACGATATAGGGAGAAACATCCTTTCGAAAGCTTCCGAAACCACTGACGGAGCCGACATGAACATTCCTGCGTCCATGGACAGCGTCAATGGTCAGCTTTCCCATGCGGATCAGCTCTTCCAGAATCCCGCTGAAGGCGGTCTGGCTGGAAAAGGTGATCTCATCCGGTATTCCAATTCCCTGGATCAGGTAAAGCTTTTCTTCGTGAGAGGCATTAAAGTCGTAAAGAGCGTTATAAAAGTCATCATCCATCAGATTGGATACGCAAAGGGTATTCGCTCCGACCTGAAAGATGCCTTCCAACCACGTCAGGTATTCCTCCCGAGAGGGAGCATATTCACTGAACAGATGCCCCGGCACGAAGGAAGAAATATTGACCGCTTTCAAGGACAGGTCCTCATAGCCGTCATCTGTCATTTCCTCCAGCGCCCGGCCGTTGGATCGATATGCGGCCTGGGCAGGGCTTTGCCTGAGGAACGGTAGGTACCAGCTTGTTTCATAAATGACAAAATAAGCGCCGATCCCGATGCCAAGCACCAGCAAGCCTATGATCAGAAATCGTTTCATGAATCGTTCTATCTCCGAATTGCTGTTTATTGATTCTTGGAGGGATGGGAGTACTGCAGGAGGGAGTCGATATTGTCATCCAGCCAGGCTGCTCTTGCGAGCATATACTCCACCATCCATTCATTGGCTTCTTCATAGCTGTCCGGATTCAGCGCCTCCAGGTGCGTATCCGAACCCTGCTCGGGTGATTTGTATTGCCGGTAATCCAGATTGTCCGTGTTAAAGCTGTAACCCCATACCGCATAGTTGCGGTCGATGCTGCTGCCCAGATAGCCTTCGGTTTCTTGGATGTAGGCCAGCAGGTTTTCATCCGAGAGAATGCCGGATCTAAGCTGCCTGTAACGGCGGATCACCTTTTTGGCAAAGGCCTCATCCTTTAAAAGCTGTCCAAACCAGCCGCGCTGGGAAAGCATAAAGCCCTCCTCCGGCAGCGGTGTGAAAAAGTTATCCAGACTGTTGTTGAAATCCCAGACCGGTCCGATGGCAAGCTTGCCTCTGACATTCCGGTAGAAATAGGTGGAGGCTGAAAACACATCGTTGACGCCAAGGAATTCTTCAATAATATAATAATCCACAAAGGAATCCAGATCGACCTGGCTTTTCCATGCTGGAGAAGAAAACACGCCCTGCGTGCCGACTGATGTGGATTCAAAGACCATCCGCTCTACCTGGGAAAAGTCTGTCTGCACATATTGCTTGACCGTGTCGTTTTGATATTTCAGACCCGGATAGATCAGCTCCATCTTTCTGCCCGGCTCCATCCGATAGGTATAAAACGTAAAATTGTGGATGTATTTTTCATATGAAATATTCGGCTCGATGCGGACCACATAGGAGGTGGCCAGATCGCCTTCGCTGTATTTTT
Source organism: Bacillota bacterium (assembly GCA_017634575.1). Classification (GTDB taxonomy): domain Bacteria; phylum Bacillota; class Clostridia; order Lachnospirales; family Bianqueaceae; genus RUG760. The sequence goes on along the minus strand of JAGBND010000039.1, from coordinate 15,330 downwards.
CTAGGTTCAGACGGTCCGCTGAAACATCGATCATTTCCATCAGGACATAAACCCCCTGATAGGATCCGTCCAGAATGACCTCGCAGAACCGGACATTAGGCGTCCAGCCCGGCATAATAAGACCGGAAAGATTCATCCACATATAATTGCGGATCAGGGTTTTGTCAAGGAAGGGCCCGTACAGCGCCCATTCGTCTCCCTTTTCCATGCCCATCAGGCTTTTTTTGATGGTCTGAACATCCATGTCCTGGGTCACAAGATCCCCCGGAGCCATTCCATCCACCAGACGCATCCGGTAACTGGACTTGTCAAACCATCTGGAAGAATTTCCGCGGATTCGAAACAAGCAGCTGCCCTCTTCGCTTGCCGCATCGCCCACATGATGCCAGGATCCTTCCTGATCGATAATCCGGTAAGAGGCCACGATCTCGCTCTGTCCCTGGTCACCGCTGATAAAACCGGTGTGAATGCCATTTTCCACCAAAGGCTTTCCAGGGATGGTTTCTCCCGATGTGGTCAGCACCAGAATGGGCAGATGGGTGGTAAGTTTGTCCCCGAGATAGTCAGCGGCCGCCTGATTAAACGCTGCAGGCTCTGCTTCCAGCAGCTCGTCCGGGACAACACTGCCCGTCTCATCAGCGGGAAGCTCCTCCTCCGATGCAGATACCAGGTGCTGCTGAACGCGCTGCCTGGAGCCTCCGGTATCCAGAAAAGAGAACGCGATGCCGCCGGCCAGCACCAGAAGCAGCCCCAGCAGCATGCACCATTTACTTTTTTGCATGGCTTTTTTCTCTCTGATTTTGATCAGCCGGTGATCTCATCCGACTGGGTCACCGTGTTGACATATTCCACGCCGTCCAGCTTGTACAGCGCGTCGGCAATATCGGTTTCTTTCTGATAGTTAAGCTCCCAGATGCTGCGGGGCATTTCGTAAATCAGCTCCACATTTTTCGCCGTTGTATTGCGCACCCGCAGCAGGGCCTTCTTGTCGAAATAGCTGAAAACCAGCTTTTCGATATCCGAAGAGAGGTTCTTCGCCCCGCGGATAATCAAAAGAATCCGGTTTTCATTGCGCACGCGGCCGAAGATCATCAGCACGACAAAGGTAATGGCGGTACCGATGGAAGCTACCAGATAGTCGCCGACGCCGCAGCAGATGCCAATGATGATGGCCCAGAAAATATAGGTGGTATCCCTTGAATCCTTGATGGCTGTTCTGAAACGGACGATAGACAGGGCACCAACCATACCCAGGGACAGGACAATGTTATTGCCGATGACGGTCATGACCGTTCCGGTTAAAATCGCCAGGGTGACCAGACTGATGTTGAATTTCTTGCTGTAGGCGGTTCCGGTATGGGTAAACCAATAGGAAAGGTAGATGGCCATGGACAGCACGCCGGATGCCAGAATGTGCAGGAAAATCTCCTGAATGCTTAATGCGCCGGATTCTGATAATAATTCAGCAAAAAACTCTTTCATGGGTATGACTCCTCCGATCATTGAATTGATGTCTTCATTTCCTAAAAGGAATAGTGCTTGCTGATTCCGCGGCTCATGGCGTATTTACCTACCGAGAGCTCGCTTCGCTGGATCTCTTTCAAAAGATCCTTGATATAGCCCAGCAGGAACCCGTTGTACTTGACCTCCAGCACCCCCAGCACCGGATCCATCACCGGATACTGCAGCAGATGATCATCAAAGATATTGAAATTCGCTTCTGTTGCGATAATATGATGATCAAAGGTAATGCGGATGGAATTTTCCTTGGCGATGAACGCCATACGCTTATACTCCACCACCGCTTTCGGTCGGTATACATGCATATTCATGAGCGCATAGCATTCCTGGGCGAAGGACTCGGGCTGATACAGAAGCGGCGTATAGTCTCCTTGGGTCAGCCGGATGGCATCCTCCCTCTTCAGGCGGACGGAACGCTTTTTCTGATTGGAACCCTGCTTTTGCTTCATTTCCAGCATGGCAAAGGGGCTGTCGGCCCCATAGTTTCTCAGCCGGATTTTCCGTCTCAGCTCCACGCCATCTTCTTTTTCCTGGTAATCCCGATCGTCCAGAGAATCGAAATATAAGGACCGGATCGGGTAGCCGTCTCCTTTGTTGTGGGGATCCTCCGTCAGGACCTTTGCCAGCTTGCGGCTGACGGCGTAGAAATCCTTCTGGTCAATCAGGAATTTTCTCTCCTGTCTGAGTACTTCATTCAAAACAGATCACCTCCTTTGGCCGGATGGTTTCAGGCTGCTTGCATGGTGCTGATTTCTTTCCGGTACAGGATCAGGAAAAACAGGATGCTGGCTCCCAGCGATAAAATCTCGGCAATGGGGAAGGACCACCAGACGTAGGAAACCTCTCCGGTCAGCTTAGCCAGCAGCCAGGCAGCGGGAATCAGCACCACCAGCTGCCGCATCAGGGAAATAATCATGGAATAGGTGCCATGGCCCATGGCCTGGAACATATTGGAGCTGACGATGCCCAGGGCCGCCAGGGGGAAGCAGACGCTGATGACGCGAAGGGCCTTCACGCCGATTTTCATCATTTCCTCTGTCGGGTTAAACATGCCGATCAGCCATTGGGGAGCAATCTGGAACAGGAGCATGCCAGCCAGCATAATGACCAGCGCAATCATTCCACCGTTCTTCAGGGCTGAAAGAAGCCTTGTCTTATTGCGGGCGCCATAGTTAAATCCCATGATGGGAAGAAGACCCTGCGTCAGGCCGAAGACCGGCATAAACACAAAGGACTGCAACTTGAAATAGAGGCCGAAGACCGTATAGGCTGCCGTTGAGAAGCCGGAAAGAATCGCATTCATGCCTACATTCATCACGGTGCCGATTGCCTGCATGACGATCGCCGGCAGACCCACCGCATAGATGTCTTTGACAATACGCCAGCGGAACATAAAGCCTTTGAAGGTAATATCGATCTCGTGCTCTCCCCGTTTTGTCACCACAATACAGACAATCATGCAGATCCACTGACCGGCAACGGTTGCAATCGCAGCACCGGCGACGCCCATGGCCGGAATGCCGAATTTGCCGAAGATAAAGATCGGATCCAGAATAATATTGGAAACGGCGCCAATCAGCTGGAAAATCATTGGCCAGATCATATTACCGGTGGCCTGCAGCGTCTTTTCCAGCATCGTGGAAACAAACATGCCGATGGAGAAAATGCAGCAGATGGAGATATAGGTATCGCCCATGGCAATAATCTCCGCATCCGACTCAAAAAGCTTGAAGAAGGGCGTGGAGAAAAAGGCGCCGTAGATGGCGAAAACAGCGGATGTCAAGGTGCAAAGAATCAGCCCGTGCATGGCGCCGTACCCTGCTTCTTCCCGTCTTTTTTCGCCGAGCCGCCTGGAAATTAACGAGGTAACGCCTACCGCCGTACCCACAGAAAAAGCGATCATCAGGTTCTGAACCGGCATGGCCAGCGACACTGCGGAAAGGGCTTTGTCGCTGAATTTCGCCACGTAATAGCTGTCCACCACGTTGTAAAGCGCCTGGATCAGCATGGAAAACATCGCCGGAAGGGCCATAGAAAGAATAAGGGGCAGCATTTTTGCTGTCCCCATTTTATTGGCAGTTCTTACTTTTTCACTCATGGAAACATTCCCCTTTTATGTTCTTACTTAATTCAAGAAGTATACCATGATTACCCTTATTTGTCACGTTGAAACCACATGACGAATCCGTTTAATTCTTTTCCAGACATTCATAGACAAGGTCCCGCACCCTGGGATGCACGGCCCTGTAAACCTCGCCAAAGTTCATGACATGCTGCACGTATACAATGGCAATATGGTCAAAGGGGTTGATGGAGCAATAGCCGCCGGCAGCGCCGTCCCAGCCAAACTCCCCTGCCGGGGCGCAGCCCATGAAGGAATTGATCTTTACCCGAACGCCAAGTCCATAACCATACTCCAGTCTGCCCAGCTTATGAAAATCATCCAGGGCAGCATCAGTTGTCACGCTATGGGTGAACAGCATAACCGTCTCTTCTTTTAAAATACGGTTTCCGTTTGCGCCAACGCCGCCGTTCGCCAGGGCGTCGATCACGGTAAAATAGCCATAAGCGCTGCCGCAAAGGGTAGCGCCGCCGCTTTCGTACTCGGGGCTTAAATCAAATCCATAGGTTACCGGAATGGGAACGATCCGGTTCTTTTCATAGTCATAGGTATACATGGCAGCCAGGCGCTTCTTTTCTTCTTCCGTGGGACGGCAGGTCAGTGTCGTAATGCCCAGCGGCTCAAAAATATGCTTCTTCAGATATTCGCCGTAACGCTCGCCGCTGATGACCTCAATAAGAGCCGCTACCACATCATGGCCCAGTGAATAGCGGAAACGGGTCCCCGGCTCATAAATCAGCGGAACCTTCGCCAGGGCCGCGATGACCTCTCTGGTCGTCGCATTGGGCTTTTCTTTCAGCAGGTTCTGAATGGCTTCGTTTTTGGTATCGTAGGTAAGGCCTGCCATCATGGCCATGCAGTCGATCACCCTGATCTGATTCTTTGCAAAATGACTGGGCTCCCTGAGGGTGGGATTCATGGCAGGATCTTCCGCAAAGCGGCCGTCATTGACCACCGAGACATATTCCCATTCCGGCAGATATTTGCTGATGGGATCATAAAGGCTGGCTTTTCCCGCTTCGATCAGCTGCATCATGGCTGTCATGGTGACCACCTTCGTACAGGAATAGAAGTAGTAATACTCTGATCCATCCACCGGAACCTTCAGATCGTAATCGGAATAGCCGGCCTGATGGCGGTATACCACTTCATGATCTTTCGATACAATAACCTCCAGACCCTTTACGCCATATTCTTCATCCATGCTGTCCAGATATCTGGTTAACAAATCAAAATTCATAAAAAACATCCCTTTGAATCATGTTTCAGAAACTGCATCGCTCCATGGTATTCAGCTGCTGCACGTCTCATTTTAAGTCATTCAGGTCACCAGATCAGTTCGGCCAGGCCCACCAGGGCGGGAATGGTGACAATCGAAAACAGAGTTGAGATGACAACCGTCTCCACGGCATAGCCGTAATCTTTTCCGTGCAGCTGCGCATACACCGCCACATTGGAGCCCACCGGGCAGGCCGCGGCAATGAGAATGGCCAGCTTCATATCCATCAGAGAGGCAGGCATCAGCGAAAGCACAGCCATCGCCAGCAGCGGAATCAGAATCAGCCGGACGGCAGAGATGCCATACAGCTTCAGCCGGCGGACCATTCGAAGAAGATCCGTCTGGGCCAGATAGATACCCACGGTAAACATGGCCAGCGGCGTATTGAGCGCCGCGATGGTGCTCACCAGGCTGCCTGCCATGGCGGGCATCTTAAGTCCTGTCAGGAAAAAGAACAGTCCGATGAGAATCGCGATCATGAAGGGCGCCTTCAGCACCGCGACAGGCTTCAGTCCCTTTTTCTCCCCGGTCATGATGGCCACGCCATAGGTCCACTGCAGCAGATTCAAACAAGCGATGAAGGCCGCCACATAAAACACCGCGCCGGAGCTTAAGGAGCTCACAATCAGCGGGACGCCGAAGAACCCGGGATTGGAAAAGCTGGCCGCGAAGGCGGCGATGGGATCCTTCTTAAAGAAAAGCCGGGACACCAGAATGCAGAGGGCCAGAATGACTGCCGCCGCCAGGGCCGAGAGCCCCAGTCCCATTAGAGTTTCCGGCGTTCTTTCCACCTGAAAACCATTGATAATGACACAGGGAAGGGACAGATAGATCAGGATATTCCCGATGCTTTTGCTGCCCTCCGCAGAAATCTTTTTGGTTTTGAACATCAAATAGCCTACTCCGGAGAGCAGGAACATGATGAGCACCTGTTTGGCTAAGGTTAAGATCATTTCTCAATTCCCAGATAAGGCTTCAGATTTTGGAAGACCACCTCATAACCGGCAGCCAGCATATGCACGCCGTCAATGGCAAATTCCTGCTTCTGCTCGCCGTTCTCGTCCGTCAGGCCCTCATTGACATCGATATAATGATAGCCGTACTTTTCCGCCAGCGCTTTCACACGGCTGTTCATCTCCGCCAGGTTCTCCTGGGTCCGTTCCTTAAACCAGGCTGACTGCTCCGGTGTGGACCAGGGCAGGTGATGGTTCACCGGATAAAAGGCCATGCAGTAAATCTCCGCCTGGGGAATTTTCTCTTTGGCGGTTTTCAGAATCAGATCGTAATTGGCCTCCAGATGATCCTTCCAACCGTCCCCGTAGACGCTTTCGGTCATGTCATTGGTGCCGATGTTGATAAATACCTTGGAAGGCTCCAGGTCCAGTAGGACAGCATCGATCTCCCGGATAAAATCATCGGTGGTGGTGCCGCCGATGCCGCGGTTGTAAACCGGTTCCTTCACTCCGGCGCTCATGGCCATTTCACAAATGGGAAACTGTTCCATCAGGGATGAACCGGTAAAAAGAAGTCCGCCCTTCACAGCATGGGTGTTCAAGGTCTTAAAGTTCTTGGCTTTATTGACCTGTTCTTCCTTCATCCGCTCCATCATGCCCTCCATGAACTGGCGGGTCATTTCCTGCGTCAGCTCCTGATACTCGGGACTTTTTTTGAATTCCTCGCTGATTGCCATCACATTTCTCCTTTTACCATTCTTTGATTTTATAAAGTGCTTCGGATATCTCCAGAAGATATCCCAGCAATTCCTCCGGGGTTTCTTCGCAGCCCTTTTCCAGCCACAGAAGAATGAAGGACGTCATGCCATGCAGCATAAAAGCACCGTGGTATTCCACCATCTTCATGGATGAAAACCCATAGTTCTCTTCTTCCGACCATTTCTCCCTGAGCAGATCCCAGGAGGTATTAATCACCTCTGAATACCGCATCTGTTCAAAATACAGGAGATAGAATTCCCGGTATTCCCTGATAAAATCAAGGGAAGTCAAGAAGCATTCCCTGGCGCCGGCACCCTCCTGTATCTTATCTCTGATGGTTTCTCCCAGTTTTTCGGCCATGGTTTTTTCAACCTTTTCCGCCACATCATAGATATCCAGATAATGGGCATAGAAGGTTGAGCGATGGATCCCGCACCGGCTGCAGATCTCGCTGACCGTAATCTTTGAAATCGGTATATGTTCTCTGGCCATCATACCCGTCACGGCCCGGACAATCTTTTCATCCGTTTCCTGGGTCTGGCGGTTTCCTTTTTTATTCATCTTTTTCCTTTAATCCGACACTTATTCGATTATTATCGGTTGAACGTCCTGAACCAGACTAGTATACTATAACCAGATTGAAAAAACAACTGTCGGATTAATCCAATCCGATTCACATGTAATCCCACAGAGAAAGCGAGAACTTCTGCTATGAATGATGAAAAGAAATTAAGAGAAGCTTCAGTTGGCAAACTGCTCCTGACCATGTCTCTGCCGGTGATTCTGGTCATGACCATGAATGTGATCTACAATGTAGCTGATGTATTCTTTATGGGGCGCACGGGCGACACCATACAGGTAGCGGCTGTCTCTCTGGCCGGCCCGGTCTTTACCGCAATTTCCGCATTAAATACACTGATCGGTTTCGGAGGCTGCACCGCTATTTCCATTGCCCTGGGTTCAGACAGCGCTTCCTCGCCGGATCAGACCGACGATACCCATATCCATCGCTATGCCAAAAGCAGGCAGTATTCCAGCTTTGTGGTTTACGCCTCCCTTTTTCTGGGTATTCTGGTTCTGATCCTGGTACTTGCCTTCATGCCCTATCTGCTTCCCCTTCTGGGAACAGACGCCCAGACCATGCCCTATACCCGGGATTATCTGACCATCCTGGCCATCGGAGCCCCCTGGATGCTGGTGGGCGGCGCCATGGGCAATACCCTCCGCGCAGACGGAGATACCAAAACCGCACTCATCGGTGTTCTTTCCGGAAATCTGATCAATATTGTACTGGATCCTATCCTGATTTCCGTTCTCCACATGGGCGCAAAAGGTGCTGCTATCGCCACTGTCTGCGGCAACCTGGTCAGCTGTCTGTGGATGCTGTATGTCACCCGCAAAAAACCGGCCTTCTCCCTTTCTCTGAAAGATCTGACCCTGAAAAAAGAAATATCCTTGAAGGTTCTTTCGTTAGGCATACCCATGGCTGCAGGAACGCTGCTGATGAGCTTTGCGGGAGCCTTTGGAAACAACCTGATGGCTTCCTATGGAAGTACGGCCATTGCCGCCCGGGCCGTCGGGGGAAAGGTCGGTATGATCGTCCCGATGGTTATTATGGGAATCTGCATGGGGATTCAACCTGCGATTTCCTATGCCTATGGTATGAAGCTTAAATCCGGCGACGGAAAACGTCTTAGCTCTATCCTGAAGGGAACCGGCCTGTGCAGCGTGCTGGTGGGAACGCTTTTGTCTCTTGTGCTGATCCTCCTGCGCGGGCCCCTGGTTTCATCCTTTATCACGGATCCGGCTGTGCTTCCCCTAGGAAAGACCATGCTGATCGGTTCCTGCATAGCTCAGCCCGTCTATGGCATCTATCAGCTCGCCTCAACCTATCTTCAGGCTGTCGGGCAGGTGAAGAAAGCCACCATCACTTCATTGCTTCGTCAGGGCATCGTATATATCCCGGTGCTCTATATAATGGAAGCCCTGTTCGGACTGATGGGTCTGGTTTATGCTTCGGCAATCACAGATGTCCTGTCGACGGTCATTGCCGCTTTCCTTGTCCTATCTCCTTTTTCCACTGCAAAAACACAGCTTGAAGCCGTCTCATCCTTGTGATAGAATTATCCGGACGCCTGTGTATGGATGCCTGATCGGCACTACGGCGCTTCTTCCCGAAGAAAAAACAGCCAAAAGGAGCACCCTCTTTGTTCATCGAAATGGCCCCCATGGAGGGGATTACCAATTATATCTACCGTCAGGTATTCGCAAAGCACTTCGGCGGAATCGATCACTATTACACACCCTTTATTTCTCCCAACCAGACCGAAAGCCTGCAAAGCCGGGAATGGAAGGAGCTGGCCCCTGAAAACAATCAGGGGCTTGTTGTTATTCCGCAGATTCTGACTAAAAATCCCGATCATTTTCTCTGGGCGGCTCATCAGGCGGCCAGCCTTGGCTATGAGGAAGTGAATTACAATCTGGGATATCCTTCCGGCACCGTGGTTTCAAAGGGAAAGGGCGCCGGGATGTTGCGGAACACCCACTATCTGGACCAGGTTCTGGAAAAGATTTATGGCCACTGTCCCATCCGCGTATCCATCAAGACAAGAATCGGCGTGGCAGATCCTGCCGAGTTTGAGGACATTCTGGCGGTATTTCAGAAATATCCCCTTGCCAGGCTGATCATTCACCCCAGGGTACAAAAGGAATTCTACAAGGGGACCGTTCATAAAGAAATCTATCAGCTTGCAGCTGATTATGCGGCATCCACCGGTTCGGGAGAACCATATCCATCCGGCAGCGATGCCGGCAGCAAGGGGCTTTGCCTGGTATTTAACGGGAATCTTGCCACCATAGAGGACTGTCAAAACATACTCAAAGCCTTTCCATCCACCGGCGGCCTCATGCTGGGGCGGGGACTGCTGACAGATCCGGCCCTGGCGCTGAAGCTTAAGGCATGGAAAAAGGATCCCGAAAACGCAGCTTCGAAGGATTTTTCCGCGCCATCTGCCTGCCGTCTTACCATGGATGCCTTCGCCTCTTTCCATGAAGATCTGGTGCGGCGAAACAGCGAGGTGCTGCAGGGGTCTCATCAGGTGCTTCACCGCCTGAAGGAGTTCTGGCCCTACTGGTACGTGAACTTCACGAATGGAGAGAAATACTGGAAGAGGGTCCGCAAGGCCCGGTATTTCAGCGACTATCAGGATACGGTATCCGCCATAATCCGTCAGGAGGAGATCATTCCCGGCGCGCATTTTCAGGCTTATTCCATCCGTTAGCCGTCCCTATGTCCTTCATCTCCCGCCTGCTGACAGCGTTTGGGATTGCCCGGCCTCTTCCATTTCTGATCTTGAATATCTTTCTTTTCCTTTTATTCGATCCGTGATATACTTAACTTATTATGATACTGCGCAGCTGCTTCAGGCATTTCGGACAGAGGTATTCTACAGCAGCTGACCAAATGCAAAGAGAGGAATTTACCATGGAGATCAAGCTTTCCAGCAATACCCCTTTAGTGCCCCACAAAAAGCACTGGCAGTTCTGCGTCGGTTCTGGCCATGCCCTTCTGGCGCTTCGCACCGATTACACAAGACAGCTGAAATTTATTCATGACACACTGGGAATCGAACGCGTCCGCTTCCACGGCATTTTCGACGATGACATGCGCACCTTCAATGACCTTTCCATGCAGATGCCTATTCCCGGCGCCGAAGCGTTCACCGAATACAACTTCAATGCCTGCGGCGTTGCTTACGATAACGTGCTGGATGCCGGCATGAAGCCTTTCGTAGAGCTCTCCTTTATGCCAGAAAAGCTGGCCTTGAAGGAAGAAGGCCGGGCGCTGAACGGCATGTTCTTCTACAAACCCATTATCGTGCCGCCTGCTGATCTTGAAGCCTGGAAAGACTATATCCAGGCCTTCCTGAAATTCCTGATTCACCGTTATGGCATCGAGGAAATTCGCACCTGGTATTTTGAAGTCTGGAACGAGCCGGATCTTCCGGTAGCCTTCTGGAACGGCAGTCAGGCTGAATATTTTGCCCTGTACGAAACCACTGCCAGAGCCATCAAAGAAATGGATTCCCAGATCAAGGTCGGCGGTCCTTCCACCAGCGGATCCAAATGGGTCAAGGCCTTCGTGGATTATTGCAGAAAAAATGAGATTCCCGTGGACTTTGTTTCCACCCATCAATATGCCGGCGATCCCCTTGGCGGCGTGGAAGATCAGGGTCTTGCCGGTGAAGAAAAATCCGTGATTCCCGAGGCTGAGATGGCGGCCGAAGCGAAAAAGCATGCTGCCGGAGAAGCGCCGAAGCAGGACATGGCCGCTGGTTTCCAGGCCCAGATGATGGCTCTGGCCAAAAAACTGGGCGACATCGAAGACAAAACCTTCCTGAACGGCTTCCGGGTCTTTATGCCGGACAAATCCGAGCTCCAGGATGTTCCCAACAATGTGTTTATCACCAATGCCCCCAAGGTAAAAAATCAGGCGGACGGCCTGCCTGTTTTCTACACCGAATGGAACGAAAACGCCACCTTCTCCGCTTTTACCAACGATACCCGCAAGGTGGCCGCCTACGATGTCAAAACAGCCCTGGATGTAGCGGACAGCGTTGACGGTTCCTCCATCTGGTGCTTCTCCGATATTTTCGAAGAGCTCCATCCCTTCCCCCAGGAATTCCACGGCGGATTCGGCATGCTGACGCAAAACGGCATTCCCAAGCCCGTGTACCATGCCATGAAAATGCTGGCGGATGCAGGGGATCAGCGCTTTGATTTAGGCGATGAGGCCACCAAAGGGGAAATCGGCTATGCCGCCTTCAGAGGCGAAGGGAAAACCCAGATCGTTCTGTTCCGCCAGAAAATGAAAAATCTGGATCTTCCCAAGGAAGACGTTTCCATTACCTTCGAAATGCCCAATCGTCCTTCCAGCGTGGTCTGCCGCCGCGTAGACGAGGATCACGGCAATCCCTTAAAACTCTGGCAGGAAATGGGCTCCCCCCTGTCTTTGAACCGCAAGGAAATCGAATATCTGAAATCAGAAAGCGCAGTCCTGACGGAGAACTGGCCCTATACATATCAGGATGGAAAGGTGCTGCTTAGCGCCTCCCTTGGGGTAAACGACGTCTATATGATCACGTTATTCGATTAAACCTGTCCATTTCCTTTCAGGGTTCTATGCTTGCAATTCACGACTTTCCAACGGCCAGGAGTAAACAGACGATTTGTTAAAATGGATAAGCTGGTAGATTATGTCAAATGGATCGGGGCATTAGACTTCGACGTCTATCCCTTTCGCGAGGCCGATGCCCTCATCCTTTGTGTCATTTCATATTTCGATGTAGGTCCTGTTTTTCAGGAAAAAATGAAAAAACTCCAGGAATTGGAATCAGGAAAGCTCCCCCCATCTCAGGGGAGCCTTCCTGTTCCGGGACCGGTTTATGTCAGGGACTGCATTCCCTTTATTGAAGCCGGGGCGCTGACGCTGGAGATCACCGGCGGCGACATGGGTAACCGGGAAATCTTTGAAGCGGCTGCCCGTTCCAGGAGATTCGGCGATCTTTTGATGACGGACTATGAAACCATGCTGCAGACAGGCCCCTCCCCGCTGCAGTTTGCCGCCGTCACCTTCCACCATCCCGCGCATTTTTCCTTCGCGGCCTTTCGCGGCACCGACGCATCCCTGGCCGGCTGGAAGGAGGACTGCATGATTTCTTTCATGCGGACCGAGGCGCAGCAGATGAGCACCGAATATGCGGAAAAAGTCATCCGTCAGCCCTATGAAGCATATGCCTTTTTAAACGAAGACGGCAGCATAGAGAAAGAAAAGCTTTACGGACCGGACTGGTATATCGGCGGTCATTCAAAGGGGGGCAATCAGGCGCTGTACGCAGCCTGCACCATTTCCAACGAAGCATGGGAGAAAGTCACCCGCGTTTTTCTCCTGGATGGACCGGGCTTATGTCCGGAGGTGCTGGATGTATCCCTGCTGAAAAGGATTGATTCGAAAACGACCCGGATCATTCCCGAATTCGATGTGATCGGGAAGCTTTTTGAACCCGAACTGTCCAATACCCGGATTGTTTACAGTTACCGGGATGGTTTTATGCAGCACTCGCTGGCTTCCTGGCTGGTGGATCACGGAGATCTCGCAGAGGCCGGAGAAACGGATCCGAAAGCCCGGTGGCTGAATGAAACCATCAACAATTGGATCAGCAGTATCTCACAGGAAGACAGGCCTGTTTTTATCGACGAGCTCTTCGATGCGCTGGGCTCGGACGGACTCACCTCTTTGGACGATTTGAGTCTGGATTCCCTGCAGTCCGCCCTGATCAGCCTGCGGGACAAATCCAAGGTGACCCGGCAGATTCTGGCGGACCTTCCTAAAAATATCGTCTTTGACCACCTGATCGAAAAGCCGGATCCGGCAGATTTAAAAGTCATCAAAGAGAAAACCACAAAAACCAGCTTTCTCAGCTGGCTGAAGAAAAGCCCCCTTTCCCATGCTCTGATGATGCTGATTTCAGGCGCCGCATGCCTTCTGGCAAACGACTCCATTGTACAAAGCGCCTCCGCCATCCTGATTTTCTCGCTGGTATTTGTCCAGTGCGGCCTTACCGCCCGCAGACTGTATAAGAATCACTGGTCGCTGGAAGGGATGCGGGAGCGAATCATTTTATCCCTTGTGATGATCGGACTCTTCATTTGCCTTCTTGTGAAAGAGCAGGCGATGTTTCTGATGGGTAGCTTTATTTTCGGAAACGTTTGTTTTGTCCTGTCCTATCTTTCCGGTGAAAAAGCCGTCACCGACAAAACACACAAGTTTTTGAGAGTGCTGCATATCGCCGAGTGCGCCATCACGCTGCTTTATGGAATCAGCTTTCTGGTCATTCCTTCCGCAACCATAGGCGCTTACGCCTTTTCCATCGGCATATTGCTGATCCTTGACGGACTCATTCGCCTGGTCCGGTATCTGGTGATTCGCGGCCGGAATGATCAGCTTCTGTCCAAAACCTAAGTGAATCAATAGGGATATTGTCGTCGCCACCATAGACTTAACCTGCATACTCTGCCGCCATGCTGTCCCTGTTAAAATCCTTCGGATGTGCGGAAGCCGTCTGCAGGTTAAGTCTATGGTGGCTCTGCTTTTTATAGATTGTATATATAGCCCGAGCCATTCATTGGCATACAGGAGTGTTATGAAATGAAACCCTCCCAAAATACCAGGATTCAGTCTTTTCAGCTGATCCTTCTTCTATTTACCCTGCTCCTGATCTGGGGCCAATCCATGATGCCGCCGCATTTGTCATCTTCAGAAAGCGGATTTGTGGCGAAGCTGGTCTACCCCGTCTTGTCCAGACTGCTGCCCTCCGGTGCTGATTTGGAGCATTTTGTGAGAAAAGCAGGGCATTTTACCGAGTACTTTCTGCTGGGGCTCCAGCTGGGATTTCTTCAGTTGGCCGGATCCGCCTTGACCGTTGCCGGCTTTCTTTATGCTACGCTCCGCCGCGTCTTCCTGATCTGGCTGATTGCTTTTCTCGATGAGACGATCCAGATTTTTTCCGGGCGGGGACCACAGATTCAGGACGTCTGGCTGGATCTGGCCGGCGGCGTTCTGGGAATCGCAATCGTCCTGCTGATTCAGAAGCTTCGTGGGCGCTCAGTCGAAAAGAATCATGCCTGAGCATCACGGCTCATTAGAACGACGGTAATCTTTGATTATCTGCAAAATAAGGAGAATGCTATGAAAACAGAAAACAATATCTGATCTGCAGAATCATTAAGGCGTCATAAAAAACTGGTTATCGATCTGATGTGTTGGGCGTTGTTATGGCCCAGTTAACAGTGAGATCGATAACCAGTTTTTGTTTTTCTTTTTACTGATTTTTAATTCTTTATTTCAGCATTTCGTAGGTTTTTTCGGCTTCTTCGACGATGGCGGCGAATTTTTGGAGGGCGCGTTCGATGGGGGCGGGGGTGGAGAGGTCTACGCCGCCGTGCTGGAGGGTGGCGAGGGGATAGTCGGAGCCTGCCATGGATAGGAATTCCAGATATTTCTTGACAGCGGGTTCGCCTTCGGTGAGGATTTTTTCGGAGAGGGCGACGGCTGAGGAGTATCCGGTGGCGTATTTATAGACATAGAAGGAGCGGTAGAAGTGGGGAATTCTGGCCCATTCGTATCCTACTTCTTCGTCCATGACCATGGAGGGTCCGAAGTACAGCTGTACGAGCTCCTGGTGCAGCTGGTTGAGTTTGGCTGCGGAGAGGGCGCCGCCTTTTTCGATGATTTCATGGGCTTTCTGTTCAAATTCGGCAAACATGGTTTGACGATAGACCGTTCCCTTGAAGTTCTCGAGGTACTGATTGAGGAGATACATGCGGACCTTGGGATCTTTTTCTTCTTTTAATAGCTGTTCGATCAGCAGGTTTTCGTTTACAGTAGAGGCAATCTCCGCGACAAAGAGGGTATAGCCTGCATAGTGGGCGGGCTGATGGGTATTGGCGAGATAGGTATGCATGCTGTGGCCCATTTCATGAGCGATCGTGGAAACAGAATCAATGGTGCCGGTGAAATTGCACATGATGAAGGGGTTGCTGTCATAGGTGCCGGAAGAGTAGGCGCCGCCGCTCTTGCCGACATTCGGATAGACATCGATCCAGCGTTCGTCAAAGCCGCGCTGCACGGTCTTTAC
>JAGBND010000038.1 GCA_017634575.1 Bacillota bacterium | reverse complement strand
GAAGGTATCCCTGATTCGGGGATGCCTTTGCCGGAAAGGAAATGGTATGAACGTATTTCAAACGGTGAAGGAATCCGTCAGCACGAGGAAGGCGGCGGAAGCATATGGAATCAAAGTTAATCGGAACGGGATGGCGTGCTGCCCGTTCCACGATGACCACACGCCGAGCCTGAAGCTGGATCAGCGGTATCACTGCTTCGGCTGCGGTGCGGATGGCGATGTGATCGATTTTACGGCACAGCTCTTTGGGATCGGGAAGAAGGAGGCGGCTGTGAAGCTGGCCTCGGATTTCGGCGTTTCTTATGACGATGGCAGGATGTCCGAACCGGACGGAAAGAGCAATGAAAAAGGCAGGAAAAAGAAAGCCAGGAAGTTTTCCCCGGAGTACCGTTTCGCGGAGACGGAGCGGCGCTTCTTCCGTATCCTGACGGATTATTACCATCTGCTTTGCAGGTGGCGGGAGGAGGACGCGCCGAAGACTCCGGAGGAGGAATGGGGCCGGCGTTTTACCGACTCCCTGCGGGACATGACACTGGTGGAGTACCTGATGGACACGATGCTGACCGGCACGTTGGAGGAGAAGATCGACCTGATGAATGGATACAGAGAGAAGGTGAAGGAATATGAGCGAATCCTTGAAGAAGATTCCGGCGGAAAAGCTGGAAGCGCTGGAGGAGACGATGGCGACCTTTGGGCAGGCCGCGCCGCCTGACTGGTTCGACGGGAGCAGCGTGGACGAGATCGCTTTCAGCGAATATGTGCTGTATAGGCATCCGATGCGCTGCATTCATGACCGGCTCTATGACATTGACGGCCTGCTCAGCGACGCGGCGGTGCAGAGCGAGATCCTGCAGTATATCCGCCCTTATGTAAAAAACAATGTGGCGAAAAATGTGGAGAAGTATCTGAACGCCCTGAAGCTTGCGGCGTACTGTCCGGAGCTCCCGATCCAGGAGGACCGGATCCATTTCAAAAACGGGACTTATTTCATGGAAGACCGCCGGTTTACACCGGAGAAGGAGTTTTGCCTGAACCGGTTGCCAGTGCGCTATAACCCGGAGGCTCCGGAACCCGTGCGCTGGAAGAAGTTTCTCGATGAACTTCTTTATCCGGAGGATATCCCGACTCTGCAGGAGTTTATGGGCTATACCCTTCTCCCATCCAACAAGGGACAAAAGATGATGATCATCATCGGAAATGGCGGCGAGGGCAAGTCCCGGATCGGGCGTGTTCTGCGCGCGATCCTCGGGGACAACATGAACACGACCGCCATTGACAAGCTCTCCAAAGACAAGTTCTGCCGGGCGGATCAGGAAGGGAAGCTATTGATGCTGGATGACGATATGAAGCTGCAAGCCCTTGACGATACCAACATCCTGAAGGCCATCATCACCATGGAGGACAAAATGGATCTGGAACGGAAAAATATGCAGAGCTATCAGGGGTTTCTGTATGTCCGCCTGCTGGGTCTGGGCAACGGATCCCTCTCTGCTCTTTATGACCGGTCAGACGGGTTTTACCGGCGGCAGATCGTGTTGAATGTCCGTGATAAGGACGCGGGCCGGGTGGATGACCGCAGGCTCGGGGAGAAGCTCCGGGCGGAGGCAGAGGGGATCCTTTTGTGGGAGCTGGAAGGCCTGCACCGCCTGCTTGCAAACGATTATGCATTTACGGTCAGCGACCGCGCCGCGGGCAATATCGAGGCGGCGAAGAAAGAGGATAACAACATCCTCGACTTCCTGGCATCGGAAGGCTATGTACGGTTCGAGCAGAACACCCATGCTACCTCCCGGCAGCTTTATACGGCTTACCGGAGATGGTGCGATGACAACGTGGAGAAGCCCTTCGCGGAGAAAACCTTCACAGGGTATCTTAAGAAGAATGAGGAGCGCCTGAAACTGAAGTACACACAGAACATCCCGACGGGCGGCGGGAAAACGGCCAGGGGCTATATGGGGATCCATGTGCAGATCAATACGGATGCGCCTGGTCAGTATCATTTTTCATGACGAAGGTATCCTGCCGGAGCAGGGCGGCGGA
Source organism: Bacillota bacterium (assembly GCA_017634575.1). GTDB lineage: Bacteria > Bacillota > Clostridia > Lachnospirales > Bianqueaceae > RUG760. Next base: position 5,293 of record JAGBND010000038.1, on the reverse strand, counting down.
TCAGGTTCATAAGGGCAGGCCAGACGGATAGACGCAGGATCGGTACGTTTACTACGCCATATGGAGAAAAAACGAATCATCCTGATTTCTGATTTGTATTTGAAAACAAGTGTCTATGTGTCTGAACCGTTGATTTTACTGGAAGAAATGCTGTTTTTCATCTGTCTGGCAACTGCGGATGATGTGCATGGAAGTGGAAAAAACGAAGACAGCCACCTTCACCATGACAGGCATCCGGACAGGTCCGGGCGGGAAACTTCCGGTTCAGACGGATGGGACAACAGGACAAAGACGCAATGGGAGGTATTTATGGCAAAGATTATCAACATACAGGAAATGCAGCAGAGGGCTTCCGGGCCTTCCGGGGGCAGGAAACAGAAGGTGCGGTTTATCATAAGCCGTGAGTTCGTCGGGCACCAGACGATGGAGGATGCGTTCTCCCATCTGATTGAACGCCGCACGGAGGATCGTTATCAGCGATGGCGTGAGGAACAGGAGGCCGCTTTACAGGATGGTCAGGAGACGCTTTTGAAGGCGGGATAAAAAACGCCATCGGGCGGCGGATGAAACACATCAAAAAGCAGGCCCAATGGTCAAAAAACAGCGTAAACGCGCGGCTTACGGCCCGTGGAAGCGTAAAAACAGATTGAATTACAGGCGGGGACATGGTAGTATACTTCTATCGTGTCCCTGTTCGTTATGGAGGTATCATGATGAACAGGAAGAAAAAACCTATCCGGCAGGTCACTGCCATCTATTGCAGGCTTTCCCTTGAAGACGGCCGGGATAATGAGAGTATGAGCATCAGCAATCAGAAGCTCCTGTTATCCGATTACGCTGAGAAAAACGGCCTTACACCCTACGAATACTATGTTGACGACGGCTATACCGGTAGGAATTTTAACCGCCCGGGCTTTCAGCGTATGCTTTCCGACATCGAAGCGGGGACCGTGGGGACAGTCCTGACCAAGGATCTTAGCCGCCTGGGGCGCAACTACATCGAGGCCGGCAGCTATATCGAAATCTATTTCCCCAAGCACAACATCCGTTATATCGCGGTCAATGACGGCTATGACAGCGCGAACCGACAGAACGACCAGGTCATGGATATCACGCCGTTCAAAAATATCCTGAACGACATGTACAGCCGTGATATTTCCCGTAAGGTGGCTGCCGGTAAGATGGTGCTCTCCCGTCAGGGAAAGTTCGTCGGCGGACAGCCGCCGATGGGCCTGAAGCAGGATCCTGACAGTCCGGGGCATCTCATCATTGACCCGGAAACCGCGCCGGTGATCCGCCATATTTATGATCTGGCGCTGCAAGGATACGGCTGCATGAAGATCAGCAAGGCCCTGATGGAGGAACGAGTTCCGATTACAAGAATCAAGCCCACAACGCTGACGGATGAGGGCTATTATTACTGGGGATGCTCGCGGATCTCAAGTATTCTTCGCAATCCGATCTACAAAGGGGCGCATGTTGTATGCAAGACCCATCAGAAGGGGATCCGGTCAAACACCTACAACATCATTCCCCGTGAGGAAAGGGAGGTTCTTGAGGATTGTCACGAAGCAATCATCCCGAAGGAGGACTGGGACCGGGTGCAGCAGATCATCGACCGCAGGCCGCCGATCATGCAGGGAGAGCCCAGTCCCTTCTATAACCTCTTCCACGGATTGCTCTATTGCGCGGATTGCGGCAAGTCCATGCAGGCGCGGTATGAAAAAGTTGGAAGAACGGATACGAACCGTTTCACAAAAGAAAAGCGGGAGCCCATCGACAAGACCTATTATATCTGCCAGACGTACAACCGCCTTGGCTGCAAGGTCTGCCCAAGTCACAAGATTGAGGCCAGGGCTCTTTATAATCTTGTTCTTACGGACATCCAGGAGCTGGCGGCACAGGCCATCCGGGATGAGGACGCCTTTTACCAGCGGCTTACGAAAAGGCTGGAGAACAGGTATCAGACGGATGCTTCTTCGCTGCATAGAGAACTGAACCGCCTGATGGCAAGAAATCAGGAGATCGATGATACTTTCCTCTCTCTTTATACGGATAAGTCCAAGGGGATCCTGACAGAGCAGCGTTTTCTGAAGCTGACCATGGCGATGGAGAACGAGCAGAAGGAAAACAACGGGCGTATTGCTGAGATCCAGGCGTTGCTGCGGGATTCCATTGATCAGGAGAGTGATATCCGGCAGTTCATCACAGAAATCCGCCAGTATGCGTCCATCACAGAACTGGATGAAGGCATTCTTAACCATCTGATTGATAAGATCATGATCGGGGATGTGAAGAAGGTAAACGGCGAGAAGGTACAGGAGGTACGGATCTTCTATAACTTTGTCGGTGAAGTTGCGGAAATGGCAGCATAAATCGAATTCATATGAATTCTTTTCTTACATCCATTGGTTATTTTTGGAATTCTGAAACAGAAAAGTACTATCTTCCTGATACTCAAAGTGAAAAAGTAATGTCTCTGTTGGCAAAGATGCAAGAGTATGAAATGAATAAGCTTGAAAAAGGCTGCTACTCAGTTTGAGAATTCAAACCCAGTCCCCTTGTTCTTTCCGTCGGGTAGAAGCGATTTCTCAGTAGAAAGCAGGATGCAGTCAAAACGAATCAGCATCCATATGACGGGGATTTCTTTCCATTACGCTCATATATGCCGGACGTATGATCTTACCGCCCCCTACCAACTCTTCTATCCGATGTGCACTCCATCCTGATATCCGTGCTATGGCAAAAAGAGGGGTATACAATTCTCTGGGTATTCCAAGCATGTCATAGACAAACCCGCTATAGAAGTCTACGTTAGGGCTGACGCCTTTGTAGATTCTCCGTTCACCAGCAATTACCTCTGGAGCAAGGCTTTCAATTTTTTGATACAACGCCAAGTCCTTTTGGCGCCTCTTTTCTTCTGCAAGTTTCTGAACGAAGAGTTTAAGACTCAGTTCTCGGGGATCGGATATTGAGTATACAGCATGGCCCATTCCATAGATTAAGCCATTGTGATCAAATGCGTCTTTTTTCAGAATTCGGGACAGATAATCCCGGATTTCATCATCGTCCTCCTGATCTTGAATGTTGTCGCGGATGTTCTCCATCATTTGAACGACCTTGATGTTTGCCCCGCCGTGGCGAGGTCCTTTAAGTGATGACATGGCTGCCGCAATTGTAGCATATGTATCGCTTCCGGAAGACGTCACGACTCGGGTCGTAAAGGTGGAGTTGTTGCCACCGCCATGTTCCATATGTAAAACCAGTGCAGCGTCCAGCACATTGGCTTCAGTGGAAGAATAGCGTTGGTCTGGGCGAAGCATTGCCAATATGTTTTCAGCTGCAGATAACTCCGGGTCTGGACGGTGAATATACATGCTTTCTTTCTTTTCGTAGTGGCTATAAGCATGGTATGCATATATCGCAAGCATAGGAAATGTTGCAATCAGCATTAAGCACTGTCGGAGTGCGTTTGGAATATCGGTTTTTTGAGCATAGGGATCATATGATGCCAGCGTTAATGTGCTCCGCGTCATGGAGTTCATGATGTCCTTTGAGGGTGCCTTCATAATTACATCTCTCACAAAATTCGTGGGAAGATCACGAAATCTATTAAGCATCCCAATAAAAATATCCGCCTCAGCATCTGTAGGCAATTCTCCAAAAAGCAAAAGATAAGTTAGTTTTTCAAAAGCGAAGCGATTTCCACAGTATCGTTTGACCAGATAATGTATATCATATCCCCTGTAAAACAATTGGCCGGCACACGGTATCCGGCTGCCGTTGATCTCTCGAAAGGCTGTTATTTCTGAGATTCTGGTTAAGCCTGTCAGTATCCCTTTTCCATGAACATCTCTGAGGCCGCGGTTTACATTATACTCACGGAACAATTCGTCTGGAATCGTATCATTAGCAATACACAGTGCCGTTTTCGAGACGGAATAGTCATATAATTCTTTTTCAAAACTCATGGCGAATCCCCCTGTTTCAGTTTTAAGAGTGCAACCGATCAATTCATAACGGTTCCCACCTGTCTATGTCCCCCTCAGCGCATTCATCACACGGGTCCTCATTCCAGTTCTTGTCTCTGTACCTGCAGGTGTCACAGGTCCTCGAATTCCGGGGCCGATATTTCTTCGACCCCGGAATCTGTTATTAAGGCAGGTGTTCAGATTACACCATATTCTTTCAGAAGCTTTTCCACATCCGTTCCTTTGACGAAATCAAGCATCTTACCTACTGCGCTCTTCTCCTTAAGCCCCAGTTTCATCTCGGTCAGAGGCCTGCCGTCACGCATACTGATTGTGGCCTTCAGAAGGTCACGGACATCGTAGATACTGCTCCAGACTTCCGGCACTCCTCGATCAATATTCATAAGGGTATAGACCGCGACCATTGCTGTCCGGATAGAATATTCCGTTGTGAATACAGTGTCTCTGGGAACTTCTGCGAAATTTCCCAGGAAAGCGAAATTCACAGCGCCATCCGGAACAACTTCAGGTCTGTCACCCGCACTGCGCGGCATGAAATAAGCACTGGCAAAGGGCATCATGACAGGGATTGTTCTGGCACTGTTCGTTGCCAGCTCTTCGATCTGATCCACGGGAACACCGAGATGATACAGCCATTCCATGCAGATTTCTTTGCCGGTACAGTCTCTCATGTTTTTCCTGACAAAATCACCGGGGCGGTCTGTAAACAAACCATAAAGCCATACAAGACACTGATCCTTCGGCTGGGTATGAAACTGCGGCTGACGATTGATCGTCCAGCTAAGGAGCCAGCCGGAATCTCTGGCTGTAACGATACCTCCGGTTACAACCTTGCCTGACAGCGGATCGCGCTGGCAGATATTTTTGATATATGGCAGAATCCTGCCGCCTAACGTGTTGACGGTGACACCCATCCAGTTGCACTCTTCAGGATTGCCATAGAACTTTTCCGGATGTCCAAAGGAACTGTCCTGTTCGGCGATCTTACGCCACAGATCAAAGGAGCCGCCGGGACGGATCTCTTTGATATACTCACAGGTTTTGTCCTGTCCGCCAATGGAAGAGTTTTCCACGTTACTTCCGTTTGTGATAAACAGATAATCATTTTCAGTCAGATCCAGAAAATCCTGATGGCCATCCGTGAAAAGCTCCACATGTTTTGCAACCTTTTGTCCGTCATGAATATCAAAACGAACATCCATGATCTGCGTATTGAAATGGAACTGTACGCCCTGAGCTTCCAGATACTTAACCATGGGAAGGATCATGGATTCATACTGGTTATACTTGGTAAAGCGCAG
>JAGBND010000037.1 GCA_017634575.1 Bacillota bacterium | reverse complement strand
TCTGTGATAAAGTAGATAATAGATTATCAAGTATCGTTTTCGAGGAAGGAGGATCGCCATGTCGGGAGAAGTAAAAAAGAAAAAGAACCCGCATAGAAACCATATTGGCTCCATGATGGCTTTCTGGATTGCAATCCTGGCCCTCGTCCTTGTGCTGGGAACCTTGTGGACAGGCAGCAGCGCATCAAAAGCCACGCTGGATGCTGTAAAATCGGTCAGCGGCCTGTACCTGGACGAGCTTGCGGGACGCCGCGAGCAGGTTGTTGCGTCCAATCTTGAATCCAGCATTCGTAATCTGCAGGTAGCCATTGGCCTTTTGGATGAGGAAGATCTGAAAAGCATGGAGAATCTTCAGACTTTCCAGAGGCGAATGAAGCAGCTCTATGATGTAGAAAAATTTGCCTTTGTGGACAGTCAGGGATTGATCTATACGTCCGGAGGCATTCAGACCGATATCGATGCGTATCCCTTTAACTACAAGGAGCTTTCAGAGCCGGTGGTAGAGGTAAAGGATCTGTCCAGCACCGAGAAAAAGGTCATCGTCGCAGTTCCGGCAGGCGATGTTGCGTTCCAGGATGAAACCTTCCGGGTAGCCTTTATGGAAATTGATATGGAACGGATGCTCTTGGGTGTTTCCATGCAATCCGACCGCAATCGGACCACCTTCTGCAATCTCTACACAAAGGATGGCGTAGCCCTCACCAATGTGGTTCTGGGCGGTCTGGCCAGCGAGGACAATCTGCTGGAGGCAATGAATCATGCCGTCTACGAGCCGGGATACAGCTATGCAAAAATGCTGGACAGCTTTGCCAACAACCGGGAAGGACTGGTCTCCTTTACCTATAACGGTATTGCGGAAACCTTGTATTTTGTCCCTGTTGAAGGAACGGACTGGATGCTGACCTATCTGATCCGGGAAAGTGTCATCAGCGAACAGATCAGCTCCATTTCGGATGGCATTTTTTTCAGAAGCATTGTCCAGACGGTCCTGACAGCTGTTGCGATGCTGCTTCTGTTCTATATCGTCATGCGCCAGATCAGACGCAGCAGTGAAGTGGAAATCGAGAATGAAAGGCGTGAAGCCGAAACCCGCATCAAGCAGCAGGAGTTGGAGGAGAAGCTGAAGCTTCAGGAGCAGCTGTATCAGAACGAAATGCTGCAGATTGAGCAGAACAAGATGATCACAGCCCTTTCCTCGGATTCGCGCAGTGTTTATTATGTGGACCTGGACGCAGGGGAAGGCGTCTGCTACCGTGTTGATCATACGAAAAAAAGCCTCTATAAAGAAGGAGAGCATTTTAACTACATGGAGGCCATCAGGCATTATGCGAATTACTATGTGGACGAGCGCTACCGCGATGCTTTTCTGCATTTCATTGAGCCTGATTTCATACGCAAGAGTCTTGAAAAAGAAGACGTCATGTCCCTTCGCTATCTGACTGTCGAGGAGGGTGAAGCCTTTTATGAAATGCTGAAAATTGCCGCTGTCAGAAAGCAGGAAGACCGGGATGACAATATCATCCATGCGGTTGGACTTGGCTTTTTCAACGTGGACCGGGAAACCCGTGAAACCATGCAGCGGGCGCAGGCGCTGTCGGATGCGCTCGCCGTGGCGGAGGAAGCGAATAAAGCCAAGACGGCCTTTCTTTCTAACATGTCCCATGAAATACGCACGCCTATGAATGCGATTATCGGTCTGGACACCATTGCCTTGGCGGATCCGGATATTTCTCCGAAAACAAGGGAATCCCTCGAGAAAATCGGAGATTCCGCCCGTCATCTGCTGGGTCTGATAAACGATATTCTGGATATGTCCCGGATCGAATCCGGCCGGATGGTGATTAACAACGAAGAATTTTCCTTCTCGGCGCTGCTGCAGCAGATCAATACCCTGATCAGCGGGCAATGTCAGGAAAAGGGCCTGGAATTCGAATGCAGCATCATCGGCCAGCTTTCGGATATGTACATTGGTGATGATATGAAGCTCAAGCAGGTGATTATTAATATCCTGAGCAATGCGATTAAGTTCACGCCGGAGGGCGGAAAGGTCCGCCTGAGTATTGAAAAGACAGGTCAGTTCGAAGGAAAAACCGCCCTTAAATTCCAGGTAAGCGATACCGGCATCGGTATCAGCAAGGAGTATCTGCCGAAGATTTTCGAGGCGTTTTCCCAGGAAAAGACATCTGCCTCCAACAAATACGGAAGCACGGGTCTGGGACTTGCCATTACGAAAAATATCGTCGAGATGATGAACGGGCGGATTGAAGTCGAAAGTGAGCAAAACGTAGGCACCACCTTCACCATTTACGTGACCCTAGTGGATGCGGAGAATTCTCATTCGATGGCTTCCAGGCTGGAGATTGATCCTTCCCAGCTGGATGTGCTGGTTGTGGATGACGATGCCGTAGCCCTGGAGCATGCCAAGGTGGTGCTGGAGTCTGTAGGGATCGGAACGGAGACGGCCACCTCGGGAGAAGAGGCGCTGGAGATGGTTCGGCTGCGTAAAGCCAGACAGGCGCCTTACAACCTGATTCTGGTTGACTGGAAGATGCCCGGCATGGATGGGGTGGAAACCACCCGACAGATCCGCAGGATGATCGGGCTGGATTCTGCGATTATTATCCTGACTGCCTATAAATGGGATGAGATTCTGGAGGAGGCGCTGACAGCCGGCGTGGACCGGTTTGTTGCCAAGCCTTTGTTTGCATCGAACGTCCTGGATGAAATCAATCAGGCGGTTCAGAGCAAGGAAACGAGAACCAAAGGGCAGACAGAAAAGAAGGCCGACTTAAACGGCCGGCGCATTCTTCTGGCGGAGGATATGATGATCAATGCGGAGATCATGAAGGAAGTGCTGAAGATGCGCGGAATGCAGGTCGACCATGCGGAAAATGGAAAAATCTGTGTGGAGAAGTATGCGGCCCATCCGGAAGGCTATTACGATGCGGTTCTTATGGATATGCGCATGCCCGAAATGGATGGCCTTGAAGCCACAAAGACGATTCGCGCCATGGACAGGGAAGATGCGAAAACGATTCCCATCATCGCCCTGACCGCGAATGCCTTCAACGAAGACGTGGAGCGTTCCCTCCAGGCCGGCCTGAACGCCCACCTCTCCAAACCCGTCGAGCCGGACAAGCTCTTTAAAACCCTCGAAAAACTCTGTCAGTGAGCATTCCTGCTCCCATGCCGCCATGCTGAAGGCGTGAGGCCGGTATATTTTTTGAATACGCGGGTCAGATGTGACTGAGATGAAAAGGCGAGATATTCGCTGATGGCATCGATGGACTGATGACTGAACAGAAGAAGCCGCTTGGCTTCTTCTATTTTTATGTGCAGCACAAAATCCGTCAGGGTCTGGCCCGTTTCTTCCTTGAATTTTGCCTGGAGAGCGGAGCGGGACATCATAAGATGCCGTGAAAGATCATCGATCCGGATCACTTCGTCCAGATGATTTTGAACATAGGAGGCAATGCGAAGCGCAAGCGGGGTGGAGCCGACAGCCCGGATGCGGGAAACCCTCCCGGTATAATCTTTAAACATTGCCGCCTGCAGCCGGGTGAGATCCCCGGGTGATGTCATCCGTTCCCCTTCGCGAATATAGAAATCGCTGAGCAGAAAGGCCGTTCTTTCATCGAGCCCTCCGCTGATGGCCTGACGGCTGGCAAGAGCGGCGGAGACAATCAGCAGGTTTTTAAACTGGCGCATTTCCGAGTCGGAAAGAATACCGGCCCGTATGGCAGGCGCATTTTTCATCCACGCCTCCAGGGCAGATGTATCGCCCTGGTGCACGATATGCATGAGCTGCTTTTCGAGATCGTAGGAGGTATAGTATTCCTGCTGCTGTGTATCGGGATACAGCGCCTTTTCAAAGGCGTCTCCCTGTCTGTCCGGAGGAGGCGTCAGCTGTGAGCCCTCAACAGATATATCGGATAGATACAGCTTCTCATGGTTCAGCATGAAATTCAGGGAACAAAGCATCAGCAGCAGGGAATCCAGCGGAAATCGGACCAGTTTCTGCATGCCCTGTACAAAAGCATTTCTCTTTTCCGGCTCAATGCTGAGCAGAAAAGCCATACGCCTCAGTTCGGATTCGGAGCTGTCCACCTGACGGGTAGGACCGAGCACCATCTGATAGGGCCAGGCGCAGACCATGCCATAATAGTGATATTCCGGCGTGACATAGTAGCTGATATGATGCCGTATTTTCAGAATTTCCTCTTCATAAAGCTGAATCGGGTCCTTGGGCAGATCTGTCAAAGAATGGTAGAGGATCAGATGTCCTTCCTCATACAGACGGACAGGAATCCCTGCCAGAGAACCGGTATTGATGCAGATATACTGCAGATCGTCAATGGTCAATTTCTACTCCTTGCACGATTTCGTGGATAGCTGCAAAAGCAGTCATAATTATAGATAATTATATAAAAATCAAGATAATTATGCAAGATGCTTACATGCGTTCTTTGATATACTAGGATCAATGAATACGTGAAACAATAGAACAGGAGGATTGCAATGGTGGTTCTGCCAAAAAGTAAAATCCAAAGCGAGCAGGTAAGCGGAAAGGAACGATGGTTCGGCTATCTCATCGGTCCCTGCGGAACGCTCCTGCTGAATGCTGTTCTTGGCGTATACCTGAATGTATATTACACGGACGTGCTGAAGCTGACCGGAGTCTGGGGCGGCGCCTTTCTGATGTTTTTCCCCATTGTCTCCAAGGTCATTGATGCCATCACCAATGTCCTGATGGGACAGATTATTGAAAGAACCAGGACAAAGGAAGGAAAGGCCCGGCCATGGCTGCTGCTATCCGCTATCCTGGTGCCCGTCACCGGCATTTTGTTGTTCCTGGTGCCTCAGGCCTCGGAAACGGTGCAGGTCATCTGGATTCTGCTTTCCTATAACCTGTATTATTCCATCGCGACCACCATCTATAACATGTCCCATGGCCTGATGGTGCCGCTGTCCACCCGGAATACCAAAGACCGCGGCCTGCTGTCCGTCTTTAACAACGTGGCTTCCGTCATGATTTCCGGCATCGTCGTGGCCCTGCTTTTCCCCATGCTGGTGATGCCGCGGCTGGGCGTTTCCCCAAAAGCCTGGCTTTTGTGCATGGGAATTCTCTCGGTCCTTGCATTTCCGCTGATCATGCTGGAATACTTCTATACCAGAGAACGGGTTACGGAAGAGATCGGAAATACAGAAAAGGTCAGGCCGGTGAAAGAGCAGCTGAACGTCATTTTACATGAAAAATACTGGATCCTGATCGCCCTTTATTTCCTGATTTCCACGCTGGGCGCCAGCTTCAAGAACTCGGCCCTGGTGTATTACTGCAACTATGTGCTCGGCTCCTACAATGACGGCATCACCCAGACCCTGATTTCCGTCATCGGCGGAATTCCCATGGGTATCGGAATTTTCGCCGTCTGGCCCCTGGCTAAGAAATTCGGAAAGCGGAATGTCACCCTTGCCGGATTTGTCCTCTACGCCATCGGCGGCATCGTCTGCTTCCTTTTCCCGAGAAACATGGTTCTGATGCTGGTGGGCCAGTTCATCAAGAACATGGGAGGCCTGCCCGGCTCCTATATTTTCGCCGCGCTGTTCGCGGATATTCTGGATCATATCGAATGGAAATGCGGATTCCGGTGCGACGGACTGGCAGCCAGTGTCAACTCCGTCATCACAACCATCGCTGTAGGCATTGCCAACAGTGTTCTGAATATGAGCATGTCCGTGGCCGGCTACAAAGCGCCGGAGTTTATTGAAGCCACCGGAGAGACCATCGGATATGTCCAGAACGCGGCCACGCAGAATGTTTTTATATTCTTCTTTGTGGGCATCGAAATAATTACAGCAGTTCTGCTGATTGTCATACTGAAATTCCTGGATGTGGAGAAGCACGTCGAAAAAGAGCAGGAAGAAATCAAAGCGCGGCACGCCGAGGCGGCCGGTCAATCGAATCAATTGAAAGGAGAAGCGTGATGGAAAGACTTCATACGGAAGGAACCAGGTTTATTAATGAGAGCGGACAGCAGGTGATTCTTCAGGGAATCAATGTGCTGGCCAGAGAAAGGACCAACAATCATTTTTACGCAGAAGAG
>JAGBND010000036.1 GCA_017634575.1 Bacillota bacterium | reverse complement strand
GACCTGCCATCCGTTTGTTCTTAACATCTTTTCTTGATGATGTTATACTGTTCGATTTTCAAGGTTCAGCTGTCTCATCCGTTTTTTGTTCGGCGGTTTTTCGCGACAGCCTGTACATAATACCACTGCCCCTATAGAATGTCAACCCCCAATTTTGAAAATTTTAAAAATCTTTTTAAACAGCCTTAATATCCCTGATATTGCATCGGAAAACAGTCCGATGTAGAATGAATGAAACACGTCAATTTCAGGAGTTTCTATATGTCTTTCGTCATAGCCTGCGCTTTTTGTCTCATCGGTTTATGCTTAGTCTTAGTCAGCCACGGCGTCCAGATAATCGGCTTGCTGCTGATCTATATCGGCATGCTGGTTCTCTTTGCTTCTGATCTCAAGTTTATCTCCTCCCCGTGGCTCCGCCGGACTCTTCGCAAACGCCGCATCACTTCCCTTGTTCTTGGAACAGTCTCCTTTATCCTTTTGATTCTGCTGGATCTTCCCATTATTCGTGGGGCAAAAACCGATGTCCGGCCGGGAACGGATTACCTGATCGTCTTCGGCGCGGCAGTTTACGGTGAAACGCCTTCTCCCTCTCTGCGGGACCGTCTGGACGCCGCGCTCCTGTATCTTAATGAAAATCCCGGCACGCGGGTGATCGTCAGCGGGGGAATGGGTCCCGGCGAGCGCATCACAGAGGCCGAAGCGATGCGGGTTTATCTTGAGTCAGGCGGAATTGCGCCCGAAAGAATTATCATGGAAAGCAAAGCCACGGATACTTCGGAAAATCTTCGCTATTCCTTTTCCCTCATCGAAAAAGAAAAAGCCGGCAGCTTAGCCGACTTCTCCCAGGTTTCGATTGCGGTCGTTTCCAGCGAATACCATCTATACCGGATCCGTTATCTGGCTGACAAGCTTGGCCATCCGGTCAGCGGCATCGCCGCCCCCACCAGTTACTGGTATCTGAAGGTAAATTACTTCATACGCGAAATTCCGGCGATGCTGAAGGCCATGTTGCTTGATTAATCGAAATCCCTGAATTATTATATGCGACGGATTTTGACTAAGCACAGAGAACCGTCCCCTGTGCGCAGAGCCGTCATAAGGTCTCTCTGCAGACGGCTTCCGCAGCATCTTAAGGATTCTATTCCCGGACAGCATGGCGGCAGAGTATGCAGAGAGACCTTATGACGGCGACTGTTTCTAAATTCACTTTGTTATTTCCCCACGCTTCCGCTGGTCGCGCCCTGACTGAAATCATCCAGAGGCAGCCAGTCCAGCACCTTCTTGATTTCCTGGTCCCAGAAATCCCAGCTATGGGTTCCGGGGCCTTCATAGTAGGTGATATCAAAGCCGTTTTCCTTAAACATGTCTCGATAAGCCCGGTTGACGCCGATCAGGCCGTCCTCGGTCCCGCATGCGAGATAAATATGAGGAAGATCGGCTTTTTCTTTTACCAGCTGCTCCACCAGAACCCGGGGATTTTTATCGGTTTTGGCAGCCTCTTCCAGCGGTCCGAAGCAGCTTTCTTCAAAGGCCACGCTTCTTACCTTGTCTTTATTGTCAAGATTCTCCAGAATATGAACCGCCGAGGAAAGGCCCGCGATATATCCAAAGGTATCGTGATATTTCAAACCGTTGCGGATCGCGCCGTACCCGCCCATGGACAGGCCTGCAATAAACGTATCCTCACGCTTTCTGGACAGCGGGAACATGCGCCTGGTCATCTCGACCAGCTCTTCGCCAATATACCGGCCATAGAAATCACCCTTCTTCTCCTGATCCAGATAAAAAGCATTGTCTCCACTGGGCATGACCACCGCAAGATCTCTTTCCTCCGCCCAGCGCTGGATCCTGGTTCCGCTGACCCAGTCCGTGTAGTTGCCAAGAAGCCCATGAAGCAAATATAAAGTTTTTAAGGGCTTTTCTTCCCTGACTTTTCCTGTGGCCATGCTGAATTTATCCACCGGCAGAATCACCTGAATAGGAACAGTCCTAAGCAAAGACCTGGATACAAAATTGACCTGAATAAGTGCCATACTAACCTCCATTTCGAATCATTTCGAGGGAGCAAAAGAAAATTTTGCGCTCTCTTAAACGTGCTCATGCGTTTCATACCGTCCGCGGCGTTCGTCCGCGGCAGATTTGCCAGTTACCGAACACAGAGAACCGTCCCCTGTGTCAGCCTGGAGCCGAACACAGAGAACCGTCCCCTGTGTTAATCCATTAATGCAAGATGAAGATTCGAGTGCCGATGCAGGGATCTGGTCCCTGAGCGGATATAATCCCATGTGGCCTCAAAATCCCCATCAACGGAAAAAGGCGAATCCGTCATAAATTCCACAAACGCCTCGGGATCGCGCCGATAGAGAGCAGCCAAACGATACGCCGCATCCACCTTGGTGGAATCCGGCATGTTCAGCTCTCCGTACAGGACATGGTCCAGATTGCAGGACATATAGAAAACCTGATAAGGAACATGCTTCCACATCTCGGTTTCCTTAATCAGCTTATTCAGATTCCGGCGTTTCCGCGCATTTCGTTCGATAATGCTGTCCCGATCCGGCGTCCTGATCTCGTTTTCATAGTACCGGATATGTTTACGGGCCGGGTCCTGCCGGACAGCGCTTTCCGGAACATAGGCCCCGTCCATATCCACCAGATGAATAATCCGCTCAATATCGGAAGCGCGCCAGTGATAGATCGACGCCTCGCCCTTTACGATTGCCGACACTTTAGCTGCGATATCCCCGTTTTCCGGCGTCTGTGTTGTGATATCGCCGCCAACTATATGGACGAACACCCTTGTGCCTTCAAAAACATGGGACAAAACGGAACCAACCGCCGTCTCATCGCTCGGCCCTTCCACGATCACAAAGACGATCTTTTTGCGTGTGCTTTGCTTCGTCATGGGTCAGTCTCCCGAGGGCTTTGCCGAAAGAGAATTCTCTCCGGCCTGCCTGAAAGCAAGCGCAATATCGTAGTTGTTGGTGGGCTCGTACAGATTTTCCTTCTGACCGCCCAGCTGCAGATCCCGGTAGTAAAAATCCCTAAGATTCGCAGCCGACTTCACGCCGGACATTCTCAGATAACGCTGCATGGGATTCGTCGTGGTAAAAGCCACGAACTCTTTATTAATCGTCTCCAGGGGTCGCAGGTTGTGGGAGGTAAAAATCAGCTGTCCCCGTCCTTTATCCGAAAGAATCCGAAGCAGCTCTCCCAACAGATACTCAAAAATCCCCGCGTCCAGCTCGTCAATGGCAACGGTGATGGAATCCTGATTGTACACACGGATCAGCAAATGCAGGACAGAAATGATTTTCTTAATGCCCTGGGATTCATATTTCAATGGAATCGCCTTTTCATTTTTCTCCGAGATCAGCTGCAGCGTCAGGCCCTCTTCCGTATCCGCCATCAGCTCCCTTCCCAGCACCCGATAGCCAATGGACAGTCCCGGAACAATCTCCTGCAGCACCAGATTCATGTTCTCGATCACCCGCTCCAGCTGCGGTTCCCTGGAAAGAGGAAGCGTCACGCTTTTATCCATGGGAATAATCACTCCGGAAGGCAGCGAAATTTCCCCGATCTCCGCCTTGCTGATCACAAACAGCCCTTGTTTTCCAAAAAGGGAGAGCCTTCTGATCAGCCGGACGACGCGGTTTTCCGGCGCCTCGTCCTCCCCGGGCGCCAAGTCTTTTCTCAGCTCCAGAACCCGCTGAAAATCGTCGCAGAAAACAGAAGACAGCCCCCGGAAGCGGGCAAATTGCATTTTATATTCAATTTCTGTTTTTAACGCCTTGTTTTTGCCAAGCAGCCTTGAGGCCCTTCCTGCCGGTCCAAAGGGCTGGATCTCTGATGAAGTATCGATCCAGCAGCTATAGCGGGAAAAAGAACCATCCGCCTTTCCCAGGGCGACGCTGATGGTTTCCTTAAACACATCCACGCCCGGATTTTGCTCCCCGCTCTCCCTGACTTGGGAAAAACAGACTTCATAGGAAACCTTATCGGTCACTCCATCATCCGTTATGGTAAATTCATAAACTACACAGGCATACGGAGAATCCACATGAATATAGTCCGCATAGGCGGGAAGCATGGCCCGCCCGCTCAGCAGCGCCTTGAGAAGCTCCACCGCTTCAATCAGGGAGGTTTTGCCGGAACCATTTTGTCCGTACAATCCCAATATGCTGGGCCTGCCTTCTTCTGCAGACAAATCAATCTGCCCATATTGGACATTCTTAAAGTTTTCTATGGTAATCCTGGATAAACGGATCATAGATCAGGGCCTCTCTTTCCAAGGAGTTTCGGAATCCATTCATCGATGGATGGCTGATATCCCACAGCCGTATCCGCACGAAATGCCGCAGTTCCTTATATATTATAGTAAAAAGAGGTCATTTTTTCAATTCAAAAGACAGGGAGATGGCAAATCCGAAACTTGACCCGCAGGCGTCATGATGATAAAATGGATTGATTACTTTTTGATGAGGCAGCAAAATGAATTATGATATTTTAGAAACCAAGGAGCGCGTGCTGGCGGACAACGAGCAGGCGGCCAAGGATCTGCGCGTTTTTATGGAAGAGAAGCATATTCTCTTCATCAACCTGATGGCCTCCCCCGGCGCAGGGAAGACGACCCTGCTGAAACGCACCATCGAGGCTTTGAAGGATGAATACCGGATCGCCGTCATGGAAGCCGACGTCGATTCCGATGTGGATGCCCGCGCCATCAGCGCCCTGGGGGCGAAGGTAATCCAGCTTCATTCCGGCGGACTTTGCCACATGGACGCGGACATGACCGCCCGGGGCGCGAATGCAATGGATCTGGAAGATGTCGATATTTTGTTTCTGGAAAACATCGGCAACCTGGTCTGCCCGGCCGAGTTTGATGTGGGCGCGACCAGGCGGGTGATGATCTTAAGTGTTCCCGAAGGGGATGACAAGCCCCTGAAATATCCCCTGATGTTCCAGGTGAGCGACGTGCTCCTGATCAACAAGATCGACACCCTGCCCATTTTCGATTTCAGCAAGGAATCCCTGGAAAAGAACGTGGCGCTGCGCCACGAAGGCATGCCGATCCTTTATTTGAGCGCCAAAACCGGCGAGGGGATGGATGGCTGGATCAGCTATCTGAAATCTCTCGCGGCAAAGATCTGCCGCGGCGCAGATCAGCAGGACGAAGCCGTTTCCGTTCAGAAAGGAGGCCGGGCATGAGAACCATTGAACTACACCGTTCCGTAACCGAATCCAACGACCGGGATGCCGAAAAGCTTCGGCAGGAGCTGAAACAAAAGGGCGTGCTGCTGGTGAATCTGATGTCGGCGGCAGGTTCCGGAAAGACCACCCTGCTGAGCCGGTTGATTCAGGATCTTTCCGCAAAAATCCGCATCGCCGTGCTGGAGGCGGATATCGAAGCATCGGTGGATGCGGAAAAAATCGAGGCACTCGGAGCCCGTTCTATCCAGGTTCACACCGATGGGATGTGCCACATGGATGCAGGCATGACCCGTCAGGGGCTGGAGGAGATGGGCCTTTCGGATATCGATCTGGCCTTTCTGGAAAATATCGGCAATCTGATCTGTCCCGCCGAATACGATACCGGCGCCGGCCTGAACCTGATGATTTCCAGCATTCCCGAAGGAGATGACAAGCCCCTGAAATATCCTCTCATGTATCAGAAGAGCGATGGCCTGGTGATATCCAAGCTGGATGCCCTGCCCTATTTTGACTTCGATATGACGAAATTTCTGGACCGGGTGCGCTTTTTAAATCCATCCATTCAGATCTTTCCCGTATCCGCCAAAACCGGCGAGGGGATGGAAGCCCTGGAGAACTGGCTGCTTACAAAGACCCTTCAGTGGAAAGCATAATATGAGATCATTCCTCACGCCATTCGATTGAAGCAACTGATCATAAACAATCCATAAAAGGAATCAACATCCATGCATGAACTGAGCATCGTGACCCATGTGGCCAAATCTCTGGATGAGCTGGCCGAAGAGAACGAGCTGAGCAAAATCGGCTCCGTAACCCTTCAGGTAGGCGAGGTATCGGGAATCATCACCGACTATTTTGTAGAGTGCTGGGATTATTTTAAAAAGAAGCATCCTCTGCTGAAGGAATCGGTGCTGAAGCTGGAGACCATTAAAGCCGTCACCTTCTGCGAGAACTGCAAAAAGGAATACGAAACCGTCAAATACGGCCGAACCTGTCCCTACTGCGGCTCCGAGCACACCTACCTGATCACCGGCAATGAATGTATTATTAAAGAAATAGAAGCGGAATGACAGATTGCGTCATTCCGCTTCTATTTTTAATACGCTGAAATTGTTTTTTAGCCGTTATTTTTTGATGTTGTTTTTCAGGATCTTCACGCCGCGGCTGACAATATTGGGCAGGATGGCTTTGATCTTGCCGTTTTCAGCCGTGTACATCCGGGAATTCTCCGGAATGTCGCGGGTCAGGTGAATGGCGTCAAACTCGCAGCGGGTGGTGCAGAGGCCGCAGCCGATGCAGCGGTTGGTGTCCACGTAGGAGGCGCCGCAGCTCAGGCAGCGGGTGGCCTCGGTTTTCACCTGCTCCTCGGTCAGGGTCAGACGCATGTCCTCATAGGCATGAGCCACATCGCCGGCTTTCATGCCGGGCACCTGACGGGAGGCGTTGTCGTAGGTTTCTACCTTGATATCGTCGCGGTCCAGCTCAATGAATTCGCGCAGGTCACGGCCAATGGTCAGGCTCTGGCCCTTATGGACAAAGCGGTTGATGGAAACCATGCCCTCGCGGCCGTCGGCAATGGCGTCGATGGCGAAACGGGCTCCGTGGTAGATAT
The DNA here is from genome assembly GCA_017634575.1 of Bacillota bacterium. Lineage (GTDB taxonomy): Bacteria > Bacillota > Clostridia > Lachnospirales > Bianqueaceae > RUG760. The sequence continues at coordinate 24,828 of JAGBND010000036.1, read as the reverse complement.
CGCCACCCACGAAGATATCCGGTTCTGCAGTCTGCAGGGTAACGGGATCGGCTTTGATAGTGCCGTTGGGACGGATTTCCACCTTGGTATCCTTCAGCAGATCGCCCAGCACAGCCGCCTGGCCGATGGACAGGATCACAGCGTCGCAGGGAACGGTCTTGGTTTCGGATTCATCGTAGATGGGGGCGAATTTGCCGTTCTTGTCGTAGACCTGGATACACTGCTTCATGACGATGCCGGTAACCTTGCCGTTTTCGGAAAGAACTTCCTTGGGTCCCCAGCAGTTCTTGATCTTGATGCCTTCTTCTTTAGCTTCTTTGATTTCGTCCTTGGCAGCGGGCATCTCGTCAGGACCTTCGAGGCAGTACATTTCCACATCCTCAGCGCCGGCGCGAAGCGCAGTGCGGGCCACGTCCATAGCTACGTTGCCGCCGCCGATGACGATGGTCTTGCCGGAAAGAAGCTTGCTCTGCTTTTCGTTGGCTTCTCTCAAAAATTCCACGCCGCTCATTGCCAGCTCTTCGCCGGGAATGCCGGCCTTGCGTCCGGCCTGCATGCCGATGGCAACGAAGAAGGCCTTGTAGCCCTGCTCTCTCAGTTCGGGAATGGTCACATCCTTGCCTACTTCCACGCCGCAGCGGATCTCAGCGCCCATTTGACGGATCACGTCGATTTCCGCATCAATGACCTTCTTCTCCAGACGGAAGGTTGGGATGCCGTAGGTTAGCATGCCGCCGGGCTGTTTTTCTTTTTCAAAAATGGTGACAGGATAGCCTTTGGTTCTCAGATAGTAGGCAGCGGACAGGCCGGCGGGGCCGGAACCGATGATGGCGATCTTGTAGTCATCCCACTGTTCGCCTACGTCGTTGTAGCAATGGGGAATGTAACGGTTCTCAGCGTTCAGCTCCTGAGCCGCGATGAATTTCTTGATCTCGTCAATGGCGACCGGCTGATCAATGAGGCCGCGGGTGCAGCGATCTTCGCAGCGGCGGTTGCAGATGGCGCCGCAGATGGCGGGCAGGGGGTTGTCCTGCTTAATCAGCTTGAGGGCATCCATGAAGCGGCCCTCGGCTGCCATCTTGACATAACCCTGAACGGCCAGGTGGGCCGGGCAGGCAGTCTTACAGGGAGCGGTACCGGTTTCATAGACATTGATCTTCGCGTCTTCGCGGTAGTTCTTGTTCCACTTGTCGGGACCCCACTTCTGCTCGTCGGGCAGCTCGGTCTTGGGATAGGTGAAGGCTTCGCCGGAAGCATGGCAGAGCTTCTGGCCAAGCTTGGCGGCGCCCACAGGGCAGACCTCCACGCACTTGCCGCAGGCCACGCATTTTTCCTTTTCTACATGAGCCCGGTAAGCGGAGGCGGACATGTTCGGCGTGTTGAACAGCTGGGAGGTACGGATAGCGTCGCAGGTGCCGGCGGAGCAGTTGCAGATGCCAACGATCTTGTCTTCGCCGTCCAGGTTGGTGATCTGATGGACGAAGCCCTTCTCTTCGGCTCTTTCCAGGATCTCCATGACTTCATCGTAAGTGATATAGCGGGCGTCCTTATGCGTTTCCACCAGATACTCTGCCATGTCGCCCACGGCCAGGCACATGTAACCTTCGATATCGCCGACGCCCTCGCCTCTCATGGCCTGCTGACGGCGGCAGGCGCAGACGTCCACACAGTATTTGTCATATTTCTTCAGCCAGTGGGACAGATGCTCCACGCTGACGGAACGGCTCTCATGCTCGATCGCTTTTTCCACAGGGATGACATGCATGCCCAGTCCGCCGCCGCCATGGGGCACGAAGCGGGCCACCTTGCCTACGGGCACACTGGAGGCGTAGTTAAAGAAGGTGGCGATTTCCGGATGCTTGTCCAGCAGGTGGCCGGTCATCATCATGTATTCGCCGGAGCCTACAACCCATTTGGGGATGAAGTACTGGCGGCGTCTGTCAGGACGCTCCCGGTCGAACTCCATCAGGCCGATCTCGCAGATCTCGAAGGCCATCTTCTCCGCCTCTTCCGGCGTCATGTTGTTCCGTTTGGCCATCTCTTCGGGAACCAGCTTGACGGTTCTCTTTTTCTTAAAGGAAAGCATAAATTTGACCTGCTCTTTATTGAGCAGACGGTCCAGAATCCAGTAATCCGGCATCTGCGGCGTGATGTCCTTAGGTCCGTGAACCTGGATATCATCCGTGATCATAGCGGCCAGCTTTTTAACCAGCTCATGCTTTTCCTGATCAGTCACAACGAAATCTTCATTGAAGAAATCGTTTTCATTGAACATATAGTTCTTTAAGTTTTCGGGAATCATAGGATTCTCCCTTCGAAAAGTTTTCTCTAAACACTGCCGGCTGACCCAGCATACAATAAAAAGAGTTTACCATGATTAATCAATCCTTGCAAGTAAAACCATGCATTTTCTCCTCTCCTGCGTATAAAATCAAGCCGAAAAGATAAATGACGGCAGCTGTTTGCAATCAACGGCATTTCCATTGACAGCGGAAGAACAATGTGTTAAAATCAGATCATCTAATATTGATTATTAGATTATCCGAAAAAAGATCATTTTTAAAGAATTTAATGGCATACGCAAGGGACCCACATCCGCGCAGTTCCCCGTATGCATTAAACCGTTAAGGAGATGACAGCCATGCAGGCGGTACTGAAAATGAAAAAGCATAAACTAACCAGGCAAAAAATGACCATCGAAGAAATAATTGCTGCCGAAGATCGAGCCAACAAAGCCCACGAAGAAAGAGTGCTTGCCCGGAAAAAGGCCCGGGCCGAGCGCAAAGCAGCAAGATTAGAGGCGAAAGAGGCAAAACGCATCCTTAAAGAAGAGAGACGAATTGCCGAGGAGCCTGCCAGACGGATCCGGCAGGCCATGAATGAAGCGCCCCTGCGCAGCGTTAAGGAAGAAATCGGCAACGCCATCACCCATGGCGTCGGGGCTGTTTGGGGCATCGTCGCCCTGATTCTCATGCTGGTTCATGCGCCCATCCATAAAGCCCCCAAGAGTCTGGCGCTGACAGCCTCGCTGGTATATGGACTATGCCTGATCCTGCTCTTTACCATCAGCTGCCTTTACCATTCCTTCCGCTGGGGCAGCCGGGTCAAACGCGTCTTCCGGCGCTTCGACTACTCCTCCATCTACCTGCTGATCGGGGGAACCTTTGCGCCGTTTTTCCTGATCTATTGGGGAGATACCAAAGGCATTCTGCTGTTTGCGCTGCAGTGGGCCATTATCGTTACCGGCGTCACGCTGATTGGGGTATTCGGTCCGGCGCGTTTTCGCGCGCTGCACATGGCGCTGTATGTGGCCATCGGCTGGAGCGGCCTGATGTTCCTGCCTCAGCTCAGCAGCCAGACGCCGCCTCTGTTCTGGCACACCTTAATGGGCGGCGTCATCTATACGCTGGGGATTCTTCCCTTCGCCCTGAAGGCAAAGGGGTCTCACTTCATCTGGCACTTTTTCGTTCTTGTCGGCGCCCTTTGCCAATGGATCGGCATATATCGATATATCTATCTTGCATGATTTTTCTGAAAAATCGGCTTGTCACGAAGGTTTTCTGGTGGTATGATAGCCGGGACGTTTTCGGCAGGGCGAGTGGATAACGGGATGTATATGCAAAATGTCCGTTCAGCTTTTCTGCTGAACGGACATGTTATTTTGAGGGATTTTATGGTTACGATAGCGTTGACGCAGCAGATCGCTGCACTTTTTCTGATGATGGCAGCCGGCTTTATTCTGGTTAAAACAGGGGTGGCTAAAGCCGAAGACAGCAAGCCCATCTCCACCGTGATCGTCTATCTGATTGTGCCGGCGGTTCTGATTCATTCTTTTCAGATTGAGCATACGCCGGAAATCAGAAACGGCTTTCTGCTTTCGCTCTTCACGGCGATCCTGATCCAGGGACTGCTTTTGCTGATTGTAACCCTGCTGAAAAAACCGCTTAAGCTGACGCCGGTGGAGATGACCTCTGTGATCTATTCCAACGCCGGAAATCTGGTCATTCCGCTGATCACAGCCGTCTTGGGAGACGAATGGGTCATCTATGCCAGCACCTATATGTCTTTCCAGATGATCCTTTTATGGACCCATGGAAACGCCGTGCTGATGGGCAAAGGAGAGCATGTCAACTGGAAGAAAATCCTGCTCAACCCGAATGTCATTGCCATCGCCATTGGCATTTTCCTTTTCGTTACGCAAATCAAGCTGCCGGTGGTTATCAACAGCGTGCTCTCCTCCACATCGGCTTGTGTCGGACCCGTGAGCATGGTAATGTTAGGAATGCTGCTGGCCAGCGTAGACTACAAAAAGGTCTTTACCAACAGCCGCATCTACCTGACCGTTGCCCTTAAAATGCTGATTCTACCCGGCCTCATGCTGCTGATTCTGAAGTTCAGCCCGTTGAAGAATTTCTCTCCGGACGGAACCACGATACTTCTCATCACGCTGCTCGCGACCATTACGCCTTCCGCTACCACCGTGACGCAGCTGGCGCAGCTCCACGACAATGAACCCGCTTACGCAAGCGCCATTAACATGGCTACCACCGTCGTGGCGCTGGCCAGCATGCCTCTGATGATTTTTCTGTACACGATATAACTTTTTCTCAAACAAAAGAAGCCTTCACTAATGAGGGCTTCTTTTGTTTGGTAATTTCAGTTTTCACGGCTTCAGCTCCAGGTACAGCTGGCGGTACTGTTTCGCAGACTGGTTCCAGGAAACGTCTTTTTCCATATCCCTGACAACCATTTCATCCCAGTATTCACGGCCGGTGAAATAAAGGGTCTTGGCGCGGTTGATGGCATCCAGGAGAAGTCCCGCGTCATAACGATCGAAGGTAAAACCGTTTCCTTCGTTGGTATACATATTGTACGGCGCAACAGTATCCTTCAGTCCGCCGGTTTCGCGCACGATCGGAACCGTTCCGTAGCGCATGGCGATCAGCTGCGTCAGACCGCAGGGCTCAAACAGCGACGGAACCAGCAGCGCATCGGAAGCGGCATAAATCTTGTGGGCGCGGCTCTCGTCATACATAATATTGGAGCAGACGCTGCCCTTATAGTGATCTTCATAGTAACGGAAGGAGCTCTCATATCTCGCGTCTCCGGTGCCCAGAACCACGATCTGGGTATTGCCGTCGATGAGCTGCGGGATAATGGCATTCACCAGATCCAGGCCCTTCTGGTCGGTCAGACGGGAAATCAGGCCGATGACAAACTTATTCTCATCCACTTCAAGCCCCAGTTCCTCCTGAAGGGCTTTTTTATTGAGCTTTTTCTGCGCAATCACATTGTCATGGCCGTAGGGCGCAGGCAGAAGCTTGTCAGTGCTGCTGTCCCACATATCCACGTCGATGCCGTTGACAATACCTCTGAGCTTTCCGCTGTGATGTCTCAGGTGGGCATCCAGGTTTTCGCCGTAGAAAGGCGTCTGGATTTCGCCGGCATAGGTGCCGCTGACGGTGGTGATCATATCCGTATAGGCCAGGCCGCCCTTAAACATGTTGGCGTCATTGTAGCCCTGTTTCAGAACATCCATATTGAACACATAGTCCGGAAGGCCGGTCCAGTATTTAATGGTAGGAATATCATAAATTCCCTGGAACCGCAGGTTGTGAATGGTAAGCATGGTCTTTGCGGAAGCAACCGGGGTTCCCTCAAACAGGGTTCTCAGATAAACCGGAACCAGCGCCGCCTGCCAGTCATGGCAATGGATAATGTCGGGAATCCAGTTCATATAGTTGAGCGCTGCCAAAGCCGCCTTAGCAAAGAAGCAGTATTTCGGAATATCGTCAATCAGGCTGATATAGGGATTGCCCGCGCTGAAAAACTCTTCGTTGTCGATGAAGTCGTAGACAACGCCATCCCAGACATATTCCATAATGCCCACATAGTAGCTGCGGCCATCGCTGCAAAGGTTCATCATAAACTCGCCGCGGTAGATCATTTTTTCCTGATATTTCCACGGAATGCAGCGGTATCGGGGCAGAATTACCTTGACGTCGCAGTTTTGTTTGATCAGGGCTTTGGGGAGCGCATACATGACATCTCCCAGGCCGCCGGTTTTGACAAAGGGATAGCATTCGGAGCCGATAAACGCCACGGATCTTCTGGGCTGCGGGATGGCGGGCTCTTCGGCCTTGACCTCTTCTTTGGGTTCTTCAGCCTTCGGCTCCTCGACCTTTGCCTCTTCTTTCGGCTCTTCAGCCTTTACCTCTTCTTTGGGTTCTTCAGCCTTTACCTCTTCTTTGGGTTCTTCAGCCTTCGGCGCCTCGACCTTTGCCTCTTCTTTCGGCTCTTCAGTCTTTACTTCTTCCTTGGGCTCTTCGGCCTTAGCCTTTGCCTTAGCCGTTTTTGCTTTCGCTTTAGGCTTTACAGCTTCTTCAGTCTGTTCTTCCGCCGCTGCTTCGGCAGCCTTTTTCGCTCTGGGTTTTCTGGCGCGGGTTTTCTTTTCGGGAGCCGGCGTAACGGTTTCAGCTGTTTCCTTGCTGTCCAAGGCTTCAGCTGCTTTTTCAGCCACTTCAGCGCTCACCGGGGTTTCTTCTGTCTTTTTCTGAACGGTTTCTTCCTTGATCAGAGCTGCTTCCTCGCTCTTCGCAGCCGTTTTCTTTTTTGCAGCCATAGTAGTCTCCTTTAAAGTTATATGTGGTCGTTTCTTTCAAACTCTATATAAAAAGCATGGGATGAATTATCCGGATCACTGATCCGGCAGATCATCTTCTTCCATTATAAATGCATTAACTACCTAAAGTCAATCATCATACAAAAGCTTTAATTCATTGCGTTTGCTTTGAGAGGCGTGATATCAATGACCACATACTCCGAGAAGGTTCCGGTTTTAATGGGAACCGCCCAGCCGGATATGCCGGAGGTCACAATAAACCCGGTCTGACCCCGCATCTCATAGCCATAGGTCTTGTCATTGGCTCCCATCCAGATGCCGATCTGGCCAACAGGAAAGATATGGCCGCCGTGGGTATGCCCGGAAAGAACCAGATCCGCTTCGGAAGCGGCCTCCTGGCTATAGTCATTGGGCTGATGATCCAGCATCAGCAGATACCGGTTTCTGTCCAGATCCGCCGTCAAGGAAGGGGCTGACGCGCGGCCGGATGCCGTTCTGTCCTGCCGGCCGATAATGGTAAGCCCATTCTCCAGAAGAACCGTCTCATCTTCCAGGATGGTAACTCCGTTTTGGGCCAAGGCATTTCGGAGCTCCTGGGATGTAAAATCCCGGTACTGATAGTAACCCTTATCGTGGTTGCCATATACGAAATAGATGCCGTACTTTGTCCGGACATTTCCCAGCGCCTCACAGGCGGTAAGCATATCCTCTTTTGGTGTGTCGTCATCCACAAAGTCACCGACGATTACCAGGACGTCTGCGTTTTCCTGATTGATCCGCGCCAACTCTTTGGCAAAGGCCTCTCCGCTCATGGTAACGCCCAGATGTGAATCGGCGATTTCCACCACCCGGCAGGGAGCATCCAGGCTTTTGTCGGTGTTCAGTTCATATGAAGTCCGTCTGACCTGATGAAAGTTAACCCATCCCCAGATCAGCAGGACAGCGGTCAACGTCAAGGCCATCACGCCTGCGTAGTAGTATTTTCCTTCCTTTTTCCGGATCTTTTTTACCACCGCAAACAAAAGATCGGAAATGACCCAGAAAAGAAACAGATGCAAAAGCACCACAGCTGCCGTCGTCAGATTAATCCAGAGTAAAAAGGAAAGCAGTATGCACAGGGGAATCAGGGCAGAAAGCGCCGCAGATAAAAAGCGGGAGCGGGATTTCAGCTTTTTGATAAACCGAAATCTTCTGAAAGCCACCACAATATAGAGCAAAACCCCCGCGATGATCAGCACCAGCATAACGGGAAGGATGGTCCAAAGCATAAAAGATCTCCTTAAATCATGTTCTCCGGATGGAATACTTCATCAAACCTGTCCGCGTTTAAAAATCCAAGCTTGACGCAGGCCTCCTTCAAAGAAATATTTTCTTCGAAAGCCAGGTGGGCTGTTTTTGCCGCATTCTCGTAACCGATATAAGGATTCAGCGCGGTAACCAGCATCAGGGAGTTATACAGATTATGATGCATTTTCTTCCGGTCTGCCTTAATGCCTACCGCGCAGTTGTCCGTAAAGGAGGTGATGGACTGCGCCAACAGCCGGACGGACTGCAGGAAGTTATAAGCCATGACCGGCATAAAAACATTCAGTTCAAAGTTTCCCTGAGATGCGGCAAAGCCGATGGCCGCATCGTTTCCCATAACCTGCACGGCCACCATGGTCACCTGTTCGCATTGGGTAGGATTCACCTTGCCGGGCATGATGGAAGATCCGGGCTCGTTGGCGGGAATCGTGATTTCTCCGAGGCCATCTCTCGGGCCGGAGGCCAGCCACCGGATATCGTTGGCAATTTTCATCATGTCGGCCGCCAGCGCCTTCAGAGCACCATGGGCAAAGACTAGTTCATCCTTGGATGTCAGCGCATGGAATTTGTTGGATGCCGTAACAAAGGGCTTTCCGGTAAGAGTGGAGACCTCTTCCGCTACCAGCACATCGAAGCCCTCCGGCGCATTCAGTCCGGTTCCCACGGCTGTTCCCCCAAGGGCAAGGGCTTTCAGCGGTCCTCCGGAAAGACGGATCAGCTCCATATCCTTTTCTAAAGATGCCCGCCAGCCGCTGATTTCCTGGGAAAAGCTGATGGGAACCGCATCCTGAAGATGGGTTCTGCCGGATTTGACAGCGTCTTTGTTCTCCGCTTCCAGATGCAAAAACGTATCCACCAACCTTTGAACGGCCGGCAGCAGGGTATCCTCCATTTCCAGAACCGCGGCAATATGCATCGCCGTGGGGTAGGTGTCGTTGGAAGACTGGCTCATGTTGATATCGTCGTTGGGATGGCAAAGACGGGGAATCTTCTCCAGATCTGCTTCTTCGTCTTTACAGGCGATCTGATTGGCCCGGTTGGCAATGACTTCGTTGGCATTCATGTTGGACTGAGTGCCGGAGCCGGTCTGCCAGACCACCAGCGGAAAATGCTTCATTAACGTCCCGCTGATCACCTCGTCGCAGGCCTGCTCGATGGCGGCGAGCTTTTCCAAAGTCATCTTTTCCGGCTTCAGCTGATGATTGGCTCTGGCAGCCGCCTTCTTAAGGATGCCGAAGGCATGGATAATCTCCCGGGGCATGGTTTCCAGGCCAATGCCGATTTTAAAGTTCTCATGGCTCCGCTCGGTCTGCGCGCCCCAGAGGGCATCGGCGGGGACCTTCATTTCTCCCATGGAGTCGTGTTCGATACGATAGTTCATAACATTCTTTTCCTTTACGATGATATTGTTTATGTGGAATAAAACAGCGGCAGCGCCAAGCAATGAAAGCCGGCCGCTGCCGCTAAATCTTTATTTCTTTTCCTGTGCCATGACCGTGTCTACGGCATCGCAGACAATGCCAAGACCTTTGATGAGCAGATCTTCCGGAATGACCAGAGACGGCATGATCTTCACCACGCTGTCGTCACGGCCGGCTCTTTCCAGGATCAGCCCATTCTTAAAGCACTCATTCAGCACAGCCTTGGACACGCGGTTCTCGTGCATTTCAATGCCGTACATCAAACCAAGGCCACGGACCTCAAGCTCAGGGTATTTATCCTCGATGCGCTCTTTCAGGATCTTCCTGACAATCTTTTCGCGCTCTTTGACACCCTCTTCCACATGAGCATTTAACATGAATTCGAGGCCTGCTTTTGAAGCCACAAAGCCGAGCTGATTGCCGCGGAAGGTTCCGTTGTGCTCGCCTGGTTTCAGAACATCCAGTTCCGGTTTCAAGAGCACCAGCGCCAGGGGCAGACCGATGCCGCCGATGGATTTGGACTGGCAGACGATATCCGGGACAATGCCGGCTCTTTCAAAGCTGAAGAACCAGCCAGAACGCGCACACCCTGCCTGGATGTCATCGACGATCAGCAGGATATCGTTCTTTGTGCAGAACTCGCGCACTGCCTTGAGGTAATCGACGGAAAGCACATAGATGCCGCCCTCCGCCTGGATCGTCTCGAGGATCAGGGCTGCCGGCTTTTCGACGCCGGAATGATCGTCGTCGAGAAGGGTCTGCATATATTTGATTGTATCAAACTCAGGAAACATATACGGAGCCGGAATATGCAATCCGCCGATCAGCGGCACGCCGGCTGCTGCTCGGTCGGTCCGATCCGTCGTCACAGCCATAGCGCCCAGCGTCATCCCATGAAAAGCGCCCATCAGCGCCCAGATGCCCGTGCGGCCTTTGGCTTTTCTGGCGACCTTCAGCGCAGCTTCGATCGCATTGGTTCCGGTTGGACCGGGGAACATGATTTTGTAGTCATATCCACGCGGTTTCAGAATATTCTCTTCATAGAACTCGATCAGCTCCGCTTTCGGTGCAGTCATCATATCCAGCCAGTGCATCACGCCATCTGTCTGGAGATATTCGATCACTTTGCCTTTAATGTACTCATTATTATGTCCATAATTCAGAGCACCGGCACCATTGAAAAAATCGATAAAGCTATTTCCGTCGCTGTCTGTGACAACAGATCCCTTTGCCGTGGTGAACACGGTCGGGAAATTACGGCAATAAGAACGTACTTCGGACTCGTAGGTCTCGAAGATTTCTTTTTGGCTGGCCATAACCAATAACCCCCTTCAAAATGAAGAATTTTTCCAAGGACTGGTGGTCCGACAACCTTCGTCGGTTTAGCAGCTTGAAACCATCAAATTATACCAAAAGTCAGCTCCCCGGACAAGACTAAATATCGTTTTTTCACCATGATTTTCAGATTTTTTTCCAACATTTCAAATCTAAAAAAAGAAGCTCCCTGCCGCCTTGTTTTCTCCTTGTCAAATCATCCTGATGAAAGCTATAATACGTTCAGAATTCAGGAAAGGATGTGCTGAAGATATGGACATCAGGGTTTTGGAATATTTTGTCGTAGCTGCGCAGGAGGGCAGCATTACAAGGGCGGCTGAGCTCTTACACGTTTCTCAGCCCACCATCAGCCGCCAGCTCATGGAGCTGGAGTCAGAACTGGGAAGAAAGCTGTTTGACCGCTCCAAAAGGAGCGTGTCCCTGACCCAGGACGGTCTTCTTTTCCGGGAGAGCGCGCAGGAAATCCTGACACTATATCGAAAAGAGGTGGCCAAAGGCGCGCAAAGCACAGAGGAACCTGCCGGAGATCTGTATCTGGGGACGGGTGAAACCTCTTCTTTTGCCTATGCGGCCCGTAAGATGGATCAGTTTATCCGCCTCTATCCAAAAGTCCATTTTCATGTGATTTCCGAAAACGGAGAACGTATCTTTGATGATATTGAAAAAGGACTGTTGGACATGGGACTGGTGATCCGCCAGATCAACCCGTCCCTTTTCGATTTTCATCCCCTGCCGCTGACAGAACGATGGGGCATCCTTGTACCCAAAGACCATCCTTTTGCCGGCTATGCCTCTATTGCCGTAAACTCCCTTCGGGCAGAACGGCTGATTCTTCCGGAAAATCCGGTCTTTCAGCGGGAGCTGCTTCTGATGCTTGGTCCTGAAGCCGAAAAACAGGTTACCTGTTACAGCAACCTGGTCTACAACTCCGTCACATTGGTAAAAGAGGGCGTAGGCATTGCGATCTGTTTTGAAAATGAAAACTTTCCAAAAGAGGATCTTGCCTTTGTTCCCTTTAAGGACTATCCGGAACCTCCGGCTTTTCTGGTATGGAAAAAAAGGCCTTTAAAAACGCCCTTGATGGAGAAGTTTCTGGATTTCATGATTCATGCAGATTCCGAATGATTCCGTATGCATTATAAGTATTTTACATTAATCAGATGGTATGATATACTAGCCGCAGTTAAAAAAGCAAGGAGGCCAGCGCCATGAGTTTCTTAGAAAAGATCATCGAACCCAGAAAGCAGATTCCGGAGGAAAGAAAGCGTTTTGACAACAGCTTCTTAAAGCAGCTGATTGTCCCTCTGTTTATTGAACAGCTTCTGCTGATGGTTGTTGGAATGGCGGATACCATGATGGTAACCTACGCCGGTGAAGCTACGGTGTCCGGCGTCTCATTGGATACGATGTTCTATACCATCTTCATCTTCATGTTTACGGCGGTCGGAACCGGCGGCGCTGTCATCGTTTCCCAGTATATCGGCAGCCGGGATGAAGAAAAAGCCAATATCTCTGCTTCCCAGATTTTCTTTATCGCGCTGGTGTTCTCCACCGCCTGCATGATTCTTGTTCTGGTATTCGGAAACGGCATTATTGCCCTGCTTTACGGCGCCGCCGATCCGGATGTTCAGGAAGCCTGCCGGGTCTACCTTCGGATTGTGGCCATCTCCTTCCCCGCCAATGCCGTATACAATGCGGGCACCGCCCTGTACCGCAGCATGGGAAAAACCTCCACTACCATGAAGGTTTCCATCGCCATGAACCTGATCAACATCGCCGGAAATGCGATCGGTATTTTCGTTCTGCATGCAGGAGCCGCCGGTGTAGCCTGGCCGACCACCATTTCCTGGTATTTCGCAGCGATTGTCATGACAGCACTGTGCTTCAATAAAAGACATCCCGTTTATATCACCATCAAAAATATTTTCAAACCCAACGGAGATATGATCCGCCGCATTCTGAAGGTAGCGGTTCCCAACAGCATTGAAAGCGGTCTCTTCCAGGCAGCCAAGGTCTTTCTTGGCTCCATCATCGCCACCTTCGGCACGGCGCAGATTGCCGCCAACGGCATCGGACAGACGATCTGGTCCGTGGCCGCCTGTGTTTCCAGCTCCATGGCGCCGGCCTTTGTAACCGTCATCGGTCAGTGTATCGGCGCCAAAGACACAGAAGCCGCCGACTACTACCTCTGGAAAATGACCCGTATCACCACCTTGCTGGCAGCCGTCTGGAATATCCTGATTCTGGTGCTTCTTCCGGTCATTCTGCCTTTGTATGACATCTCGGCAGAAACCCGAAGCCTTCTGATCACCATCGTCATTATTCATAATATATTCTGCGGTTCCATCGGCGCTTTGTTCGGTCCCTTCTCTGCGGGTCTGAGGGCAGCCGGCGACGTGAAATTCACCATGTACGCTTCCATCTTCTGTACCGTGATTTTCCGTACCGCTCTTTCCATTGTTCTTGCCGTTTGGCTTAACATGGGCGTCATCGACATCGCCATGGCCATGGTAAGTGACTGGACGTTAAAAGCCATTATCCTGGTGATTCGGCAAAAAAGCGGAAAATGGCTGCAGCACCAACTTATCTAACAGTTTATGGCTGCGGCTGGCACAATCTATCTAACCTGACACATTGAAAAGGCCTCTTCCCGGGTGTAAAATGTAAAAATGAAGCAGCCAATCCGCTGCCGATCCACGAACATTTTACATCCGGGAGGTTTTTATACATGCGCATGATCGACCGCATTAAATTAAAGGCGAAGCAGGATCCCAAAACAATTGTTCTGCCGGAGGGCGATGAAGTCCGCACCATCCATGCAGCTTTTGAAGTTCAGCGGGAGGGACTGGCAAAGCCCATTCTGCTCGGAAACTTTGATCAAATAAAACAAACGTCAGACGCTGAAGGCGTCAGCCTGGACGGGATCGAACTGATCGATCCGGCTGTCAGCGAGAAAGCCCCGGCCTACGCCGAAGCCCTCTATGAGATCCGGAAAAACAAGGGTCTTACCCGGGAACAGGCTAAGTCGCTGGTGAAAGATCCCATGTACTTTGCCGTCATGATGGTTAAGATGTCCGATGCGGACGGACTGGTTTCCGGCGCAGTCCACACCACCGGCGACATGCTGCGCCCCGCCCTTCAGATTATCAAGACAAAACCCGGCATTAAGGTGGTATCCTCCAGCTTCCTGATGGAGCTTCCGAACCCTTCCATCGGCGATAACGGTCTGCTGGTCTATTCCGACTGCGTGGTCATGCCCTGCCCCACCGCGGAAGAGCTGGCAAGCATTGCCGTCAGCGCAGCGGATACCGCTAAAAATCTCTGCGGCATTGAAGAACCACGGGTGGCGCTGCTTTCCTTCTCCACCAAGGGAAGCGCCAAACACGAGCTGGTAACCAAGGTTCAGCAGGCAACCGCCATGGCTCACGAGCTTGCCCCGGAGCTCTTGCTGGACGGCGAGATGCAGTTCGATGCGGCCCTGGTTCCGGAAATCGGCGCATCTAAAGCTCCGGGAAGTCCGGTAGCAGGCCGCGCCAACGTGCTGATTTTCCCGGATCTGCAGGCAGGAAACATCGGCTACAAAATCACCCAGCGTCTCGGCGGCGCTGAGGCCTATGCCGTCCTTCAGGGACTGGCCAGGCCCTGCAACGACCTGTCCCGGGGATGCTCCGCAGACGATATTGTCAAGACTATTGCTCTGACAGCCGTTCAGGCGCAGGCGCTGTAAAAATCTTTGACGAGCTCATACACATAGCCCGAATATACAAAACTCCCCGCTTTTGGTGATGACCAAAAACGGGGAGTTTTCTCGTTCCATAATGCACAGCCGGCCTTTAAACGCCGCGCTGTTTTACGCTGCTTCCTTAACCAGGTTATTGATCCAGATCCCTTTTTTCACCAGAATCAGCCCGACGATCGCTTTCAAAAGATCCAGCGAGCACATGCAAAGATACAGCATCTCCATGTTCATGGAGGTAAAACGGGACAGGATGTAGGAAGTGGGGAAAACCAGCACCATCATATAGAAGCTGTCGAAGAAAAAGGTCAGCACCGTCTTGCCGCCGGAGCGCATGGTAAAGTAAGAGCAGTGGACGATGCTCAGCACCGGCATGAAGCCGGCCATGATCCGAAGAATATTGGTGGCCAGGATCCGAACATCTTCGGTGGTATTGTAAAGCCGCGGAAACAGAGGCGCCAGAACCGCAGCCAGCACGGCTACCACCAGACTAAGCAGGAAGGAGAAGGTAATCAGCTGATAATCTGTTTCCTTCGCTTCATCGAATTTGCCGGCGCCAAGCAGCTGACCGACAATAATCGCCACAGCGGAGCCCATGGCAAAATAGGCCTGGGAAAACAGATTCTGGACAGTCGATGCAATATTCATCGCCGCTACAGCATTCAGACCCCTGGTGCTGTAGCTCTGCTGGACAGCGCTCATGGCTACAGACCACAGAAATTCATTTAACAAAAGGGGCGTTCCCCGGACCAGCATGCGCTTTAACAGCGGGGCCGGAACTCTCAGACTGCTGTATGCGCCGCGGATAAAGCTGAACCGCTCCAGATTCCGGTGGGCAGCGGCCACATTAATGAACATCTCCACAAACCGCGCCAGCACCGTGGCAATGGCCGCACCCACAACCCCAAGGGCAGGAGCGCCGAAATGGCCGAAAATCAGGATATAGTTGAAGCAGAGATTCACAAAAACCGCCACAACGCCGGCAATCATAGGAAGTCTGGTTTCCCCCGCTTCCCTCATGGTAGAAGAATAGACCTGGCTGATGCAGAAGGGCAAAAGACCGATCAGCATCGTCCTCAGATACCGCATGCCCTCGGCCAACGTGAGCGAAACCTTAGCCGGATCATCTCCCGCCTGCAGAAACAGGCCGATCAGAAACTCTCCCTTCAGCAAAGCCAGAACGACAAACAGGCCAAGCAAAATCAGGCAGATAAACCATTTCGCCCGGAAGGTATGTCTGACGCCTTCCTCATCTTTAGCGCCGAAGAACTGAGCCGTAAAGATGCCGATGCCCGAAAAAGCTCCGAATATCGCGAGATTAAAAACAAACATCAGCTGATTGGCAATGGCCACGCCGGACATGGACTCGGTGCCTACCTGCCCCACCATAATATTGTCCAGGAGAGACACAAAGCTGGTGATCAGGTTCTGAATCACGATGGGAATGGTCACCGTAAAGACCATTTTATAAAAGGCCTTATCTCCAAATAGCCGAATTTTCTTTCTTTCTGCCATCATTTATGTTATACTCCATTTTGTGCAAAAAATACTATATCGAGGAAAAAATGTCCAGTCAAACCAGAAACGATTTTACCAAAGGCTCCATGGCTTCCAACATGCTGAAGCTGGCGGTGCCTATGACCTTTGCCCAACTCATCAACGTATTATACAATGTCGTTGACCGAATGTACATAGGGCATATTCCCGAAACAGGCATGCTTTCCCTGACCGGTCTTGGGGTGACTTTTCCTATTATAATGTTCGTTACAGCCTTTACCAGGCTCTTCGGTGACGGCGGCGCGCCCCTGACCTCCATTGCAAGAGGCGAAGGCAAGCTGGAATATGCTGAGAAAATCATGAATAATTCTTTTCAGCTGCTGGTGCTTTCCGGCCTGATCCTGACTGTTTTGGGATTGCTGTTTAAGAAGCCCCTTCTCTATGCCTTCGGCGCCTCCGACGCCACCTGGCCTTATGCGGATCAGTATATCACCATCTATCTGCTGGGGTCTGTGTTCGTCATGGTCGGACTGGGCATGAACAGTTTCATCAACGCCCAGGGCTTCGCAAGAGTCGGCATGTTCTCGGTTCTGATCGGCGCGCTGATCAACATCGTGCTGGATCCCGTGTTTATCTTTTTGCTGGGCATGGGCGTGCGGGGCGCAGCTCTGGCCACCATCATTTCCCAGGGAGTCGTCGCCGTATGGGTGCTTCGTTTTCTGACCTCTGATAAGGCGATTTTAAGACTCAGCCTCAAACCCGGAGGCCTTGAAAAGGATATTATCAAGCGGATCTTCGGTCTGGGGCTTTCCGGTTTTACCATGGCCTGCACCAACAGCGCGGTGCAGATTGCCTGCAACGCTTCGCTGCAAACCTTTGGCGGAGATCTGTACGTCGGTGTAATGACCGTCCTGAACTCCGTCAGGGAAATCATCTTTATGCCTGTACACGGACTGACCAGCGGTGCCCAGCCGGTGCTCGGCTACAACTACGGCGCCAAGGAATACCAGCGCATCAAGGAAGGGATTCGCTTTATCACCATCACCGGCATCCTGTTCTGTACTTTCGTCTGGGTTTTGCTGATGCTCTTTCCCGCTTTCTGGATCCGCATCTTCAATCAGGACCCGGAGCTTATAAGGATCGGCACCCATGCCCTCAGGCTGTACTATATGGGTTATTTCCTGATGAGCCTGCAGTCCTCCGGCCAGTCTGTTTTTGTGGGCCTCGGAAAATCCAAACAAGCCATCTTCTTCTCCCTGTTCCGAAAGGTCATCCTGGTCGTCCCGCTGGTGCTGATCCTGCCGCACCTGTTCGGACTTGGCGTAGACGGCGTGTTTCTGTCCGAACCCATCAGCGATCTGGTAGGCGGCGGCGCCTGCTACCTGGCCATGTACTTCACGCTTTACAGGAAGCTTGGGAAATCTTGAGCTCAATTCACAAAGAAAGGACAATATCCAGATGATTCGTTTCAGCAGTGACTATTCCGAAGGCGCGCATCCGAAAATCCTTCAGGCCCTTATCGACACCAATATGGAGCAGACCGGCGGTTACAGCGAGGATCCCTACTGCGACCGGGCCAAGGAACTGGTCATGAAGGCCCTTGGGGCTGATGAAAATGCCAAAGCCTATGCCTATGGTCCTGCCGAGACAGCTGCTCTGGCAGCCGGCGCCTCCCCATCTTCACCGGTTGTTCATTTTCTGGTTGGCGGAACCCAGACCAATCTCACCTGCATTCTCGCCTGCCTGCGGCCTCACCAGGGCGTTCTTTGCGCCCCCACCGGCCACATCAATGTTCACGAAACCGGGGCCATTGAGGCCTGCGGCCACAAGGTGCTGCCTCTTGCCGGAATCAAAGAGGATTCTCTTCCCTATCGCCACTATGGAAAAATCACGGCTGAGCAGATTGATCAGGCGGTGATAAATCACTTTGCTGACGGCGCCTACGAACATATTGTCCAACCGGGCATGGTATATATTTCCCAGCCGACCGAGTATGGCACCATGTATTCGTTAGAAGAGCTGACAGCCATATCTGATGCCTGCCGCCGCCACCAGCTTCCGCTGTTCATCGACGGCGCCCGTCTTGGCTACGCCCTGGGCTCTTCCGTCAACAACGTGACGCTTAAAGATCTCTGCAATCTTGCAGATGTCTTCTATATCGGGGGCACCAAGGTGGGAATGCTCTTTGGCGAGGCCGTGGTAATCACCAATCCCGCCATCGCTAAAGATTTCCGTTATCTGATGAAGCAAAAGGGCGGCATGCTGGCTAAGGGACGCCTTCTGGGCGTTCAGTTCGGCGCGGCCTTTGAGCCTGCCGATGATGCGGCTGCAAAAGGACTTCAGCCGATGACCCCGTCACTGCCGGGTGCTTTTGACTGCCTGTATCTGCAGATGGGCCGCCACGCCACCAGGCTCGCCCAGGCACTGAAAAAGGGGCTGAAGGAAGCCGGCTGCCAGCTGTTTATCGATTCTCCCACCAATCAGCAATTCGTGGTATTGTCCGATGATCTGGCCGCCGAGATCGCCAAAGATTTCGCTTTCGAGCCCTTTGCCAGATACGATGACACGCGCACCATCGTCCGTTTCTGCACCAGCTGGGCGACGCCGGAAGAAGACGTCGAGAAACTGTTGGAGGCCCTCAAGAAATTATAAACACAGGGGACGGTTCTGTGTGTTCGTCCTGGTGAACACTCCTCAGTGAGCCTGGCCACAAAGGAAAAAATATGAAAAACAAAAATTCTTACCGCTTTGCCTTGTTATGTTAATCTTTACATAACAAGGCTAAAGCGGGGCTGCATAGCGCAAGCCCCGCTTTTTGACTATTAGGATGTTTTCTGACTGCTCACACGATCAGCAGCCTGCGTTCGTTGACATGCTTTCCGAATTCCGGCAGGAAGACCATCGCTTCCTTGTCCGGATCCAGGGTCGCCTGCAAAAAAGGCGGCATATAGCTGGAGGTAAAGCAGTAGCCGTATTTCAGATCATGATAGCCTTGGGAAAGGCCGCCCGGTTTCTTCACCTTCAGAACCATCAGATCCATGGGCGACCAGTGGGTCCTGAAATCTTCTTTCATATCGTCAAGGGTGTATTCCTCGCCCTTCAGGCACCAGGTAATATCTTCCTTTTCGATGCGTTCGCCATCGACAAAGAGCGTTCCGGGCATCAGCTGTGACAGGAATACGCCGCGGTAGTAAGGAAGGCGGATCTTGAACTGAAAGCCGGTGATTTCTCCATTCTCACGAATATTGCGAAAACCTACGGACTGAATGACTTGTTTTTCCATGATGCTTCCTCCCTCCTCTTAGTCTCCGATCAGATTTTTCATCATAATATGCTGCTTACGCAGGACCTGTCCGACTTCGTATCCGTCTTCATATTTGTCCGCGCCTTCGTACTCGGAAAGCAGATAGCCGTTCCAGCCCTGTTCCTGCAGAATCCGGATGATCTCGGGATATGGGATCGTGGTCTCTTCAAAGTCGTCGCTCATGTTGATGAACTTGGCATGGCAGCAGTACACATAGGGAAGCAGCGGAATAATATCAGCCGGCTCATTCGGCGTAAAGGCCGGGTCTCTCCACTCGCCTTCTGCAAATTTGGTGCGGAAAACGGAGAAGTCGATGTTCAGGCCGAAATTTTTCGTGCCGGTCTCTTCAATAAATTTGACGTACTCGCCGACCATTTCGCCCTTCAGATTGGAAGGCGTATGAATCTCGGGGCACATCTGAATACCGAGCTTCTCAGCCAGGGGCAGCGCGCCCTTGATGATCTCCCGCCAGTTGGTGACAGGCTCCAGCTTTTCGTTGATGACGGGCATCTTGGTGCGCATAACGGTAAAGCCGAGGCGGTGCGCCAGTCTCAGATCCCGGCAGAGCATTTCCACGCTCTCCTCGGTGGTCAGCTCCCGGCCGCGGATGGCATGAGAATCGATCCAGTGGCCGTATTCCACGGGGACAATCTCGTATTTGTCGCAAAGGCGATGCCAATTCTCCACCCACGCATCAGAGGGATAGGGATAATTTTCGATATGGGTGTTAGCCAGAATCTCAATGCCATGGGCTCCCATATCGTGAACATCTTCAAAACAGTCTTCCAGTGTTTTGGTTAGACCAAATTCGGCGGAGTAGCTGTATAAAGCTACTCCGCGTTTCGGACCTTTTCTATCGTAGGTATACATTTTCCACCTCAGGTTTTATTGAATATCCGGCTGTTTGTTCGGATTAATCAAATACAACTTCTTTTCCGGTCTCGGCAGATTTGTAGATGGCTTCCAGAATCTGGGTAACCACAAAGGCCTGCTCGGGTTTGACTACGGGTCCGCCGTCTTCCAGAATTGCGCGAAGCCACTGATCTGCTTCCACGACGCCGGGAGCGGAGGAACCGCCCTCAAAGTAAGCAATCGCGCCGCCGCCGGCCAGCTTTTCATCCATCAGCTGTCCGTTTCTGCCGCGGTTATAAACCAACGTATTGTCAGGATAGCTCATGCCGGAATAAATCTCTGCGCCTGCCTTGGTTCCGCAAAGGGTGGTAGAAGCTTCTCTGGCATCGGTCATATTGATGGCCCAGGCTGCTTCCAGGTTAATGGTGGTTCCGTCTTTCATCACGATGAAGCCCATAGCGGAGTCTTCCACCTCGTAGGTTTCGGGATCCCATGGCCCGAAAATATTGCCTTCAGTGGCCTGCTGCAGATGGCCAAGCTTGTAGAAAACGCTGCCGGAAACACGGGCGGGCTCATAGTTGTCCATGCACCAAAGGGTCATGTCCAGCGCGTGGGTTCCGATATCAATCAGAGGACCGCCGCCCTGAAGGGCTTTGTTGGGGAATACGCCCCAGGTGGGAACGGCGCGGCGGCGCACAGCGTGGGCCTTGCCATAATAAATTTCGCCAAGATCGCCGGCCTCACAGGCCTTCTTCAGGTTCTGAACCTCGGGACGGAAACGGTTCTGATAACCGATGGTGAACTTTTTGCCGCTCTTTTTCCAGGCGTCGATCATTTTCTGGGCGTCAGCGGTATTGGCAGCCATGGGTTTTTCGCACATAACATGCTTGCCGGCTTCAAAGGCATGCACAGTAATCTCACAATGTGCTACGTTGGGTGTCAGCACATGGACGACATCGATATCGGCATCCTTCAGCATTTCCTGATGATCGGTATAAACTTTTGCGCCGGGAGCGCCATATTCCTGGCAGGCCTTGATGGCACGTTCTTCGATGATGTCGCAAAAAGCGACGATTTCGCATTTATCCGCATTGGCTTTCAAAGAAGGCAGGTGCTTCTGATTGGCGATGCCGCCGCAGCCAACGATTCCGATTTTAAGTTTTTTCATAAGACATACCTCCGGGTATAAAATTCGGTCTGACTCTTGTAATTTACAGTATATATCTATTCCATTGAATTGGCTTTCCAAATCAGCGAAAGATATTTTGCAATTTGCGCGTTCAGCCAAAACAAAAAGATCACATAGCGCACGATTTATCCTGTGATTCGTGCGCTATGCGATCTTTGGATGTTCATAGCTATCTTTTTTACCATCATGCAGGGGCGCATCAAGCCCTCAGTCTCTGGTAATCTGGATCATGCGCATCTCATTGGGTTCCATGCGAAAGGCAATGCACAGTGTGCCATCGGTACAGCTCCTCTACCTCTTCCGGAAGAACCCTGTTCTCTTCCATCGTATAGTATTTAAGTCCGAGATCTTTCCTGTTCCAGCAGATCAGACGGATATCGCCCGGATGATTCATGGTGGCTATCATGTGCCGGGACTGTCCCAGCTTTTTGCTGCCTAACTGTTTAAGATACCGATAGGTATAGTAGACCGGTTTTCGGATGCCATTTCTCGAAAGAATGCCTCCACTTCCAGAAAGGGCACCGGAGGTATCCGAAAAGGCTCCCAGAAGATCCGATGCATAGAAGATTCCCACGCAATCCAGGTTTCCAAGACTGCAAAATGAATACGGTCATGAACGGATATCATCCGGAGCCTGCGCCAGCTTTTCTTCATCCATCCCGGGGCCCGGCACGAAACAAAAGATGCATTTTTGGCGCTCTCCATCCAGATACATATCGTTGTATTCCGGCAAATCCACAATTTTCAGCATTTTTGCGGCCCTTCCTGTTTCGTTGTATTCCCGGACCAGCGCATCCAGCGTCCGCCTGGAGGCGATGTTGTCCGGGTTGCAGGTGATGTAAATATAGGGCATCTGCCGTCTCCAGGCCTCCTCCAGAAGCAGCCTGCAGGCCTTGAGGGCCAGGTGATTTCCACGATAAGGCTCGTCTATATGATAACCGATGTGGCCGCCGTAGTAGAGATTTTCGTTGTAGTCGAACCGCAGGTCGCATCCGCCGGCGTGAATATAGCCTGTCAGCCTGTTCGGCTTTGGCAGGCAGATCGCATACCGGTTGCAGGGGGCCCAGTTTCTGCTCGGATCCGCTTCTTCATGGGCCGTGCAGATCAGACACACTTCTTCATTTTGCAGAACATCTCTGCCTAAAATATACATATGATCAATCCTTCTTAAACTGAAGTTCTTCGTGTGCTTATGCCTTTACGAAAGGAAAATGCCCCGATGCGCAAAGGAATTTTATAATAATAGATATATTGATAACATATCTTTGAACAAATTGCAACCTTTTCCGCAGCATATCGCCCTCTGCCGAAAAAAAGCTTGCATTTGGATCACATTGCCGTTATAATACAAAACAGTAAATCTTTCTGGGGTGTTCGATAACCTGTTTAATTGAACCTACACTCTTTATAAGGGTTTCCTAATGTTTCGGCATGCTATGTCAGGCCTCAAGCTAATTCCGTACCGGTATCCCCGGCGGCAGAGGAAAACAGACCCATGCGCTGCGGTCACCCACCTAGCTTCTGGCTAGGCGTCAATTTGCAGGACCGGCACTCTGGAGGATTTATCTGTTTTTTTGTAAAAAAACAGAACCTTGAAAGTTTCGCGCAGCGACACTTGGATCGGGCCTCACCGATATCAAGTGAGGAATTGGGGGCGTAGCTCAGCTGGGAGAGCGTTCGGTTCGCATCCGAGAGGTCAAGGGTTCGAATCCCTCCGTCTCCATTTTCGTTTTTGTGCCCGGAAGCCACTGTTTATGCGGCTTCCGGGGTTTTCTTTTTTCTGATAACGGGTGGCACAAACTGGCATAAAACGATCGTTTTATGGATTTGTGCCACTATTTTTGTGCCAGATACTTACGCACCCACAAACTGGTTTAATTGTTTAACCAGCTCATCATTCCTTGTTGTGGCATAAGTATAACAATTTAATGTCGTCTGTAGTGTACTATGCCCTGCCTGGGTTCTTGCAAAGTCTGCATCCATATGATTATTCAGCAAGGTGGAAATATAGGTCTTCCTCAGTTTATGAGGCGATCTTCTCCTGATGCCCAGCTTATCACAGATTCGATACAATTTACGTTCCAAATTATTGGGCGTTTTTACATCGAACAAGTGAGGCCGGATAATTCCTTTTTTTGCTGTTATTCTTCGAATCTGTTCTAACAGATCAAAGCACTTATCGGGAATACAGATTGTGCGTGGCTTGGCGTTTTTCTTCAGGTATTCCTGAATACTGTAATTACTTGTCGCCCAGGTTCCATCCGGAAGTTTCTTATCTTCGATGGCTAACGACTGGTGAACATACAATGTATTGCTCTTCTGGTCGAAATCCTCGAAAGATAATGCCAGGCATTCTGCAGGTCTTAATCCAGTATATGTGGCCATAGGTATTGCAAGATATGCTTCATCCTGCTTCTCCTCTGCCAGCAGGTAGGCCAATTCCAGAACCTTTCGAAGTTCATCCGGAAAGAATATCTGCGTCTCAGCAGGCTTTTTCTCTTCCCTCCTGAATAATCCCTGATCGATATGAATCATTCTGGCCGGATTTGACTTAATGATATCCTGCTCCATCAGAAAATCCAGAACCTGACGAAGAATAACCATCGCATTGCCATACTGCTTCTTTGTAAGATGGTATTTTTTAATCAGACTGCAAGACCAAAGCTTCACATCCATAGGCTTTAAACAAACAAGCGGTGTGTCAAGAATCTCACCGGACAGAGGTTCTTCCAAGTAGAACTTCTTATAATCCGTGTCAATCCGGCGAATATTATTGGTTCTGCTGGATGTTTTTGTTTTGTACTTCAGCCAATCATCATAGATCTCTCGAAGCGTCATCTCTTCGTATGGCTTTCGTATCTTATGCGAAACCTGTATGGGGGATGATTGTGCCGGATCCTTCTGAGGAGAAGTATGACTGCATCTATCATAAAAATCGTAGAGTTTTTCATACATTTCTTCTTCGCTGGATGCGGCGATCCTTTTAGATTTCCCTGTCAAAGGATCATCAACTCTGGAAAACCATCGTTTGTCCTTACCGGTTCCCTTAGATATTGCGTGATTATGTCTTTTTTGAACGGCCGTTTTCTTTTTCATTATTTCTACAGACCGGACATCGTCCGCAGAAATTATATCACATTCCTTCAGAAATGAGAGCAGGTTTTCTGAAGAAATATGGCCTGACATAGTCAATCTGGCGAGGTCTTCTTTGTCAATCAATTGCCTGCCCTCCTTCCTGTCAGTTTTTTAGATATAGGATGATGAAAAAACCTCAGATCAGCTGCAAACTGCTGCCTTATCTGACATCATCACCGCGGCTCCTGCCCGACCTGCCCCGTTCCAATGAAGGATCCTGTGACAGAATCATCTTTCGTTCTCTTTCATCACTGCGCTTAACAACGTCTTTGCACAGAAATATTTCTTTTCTCAGCGTTTTAAGTCTCTGATTGTAATCGTCTATTTTTTCTTTTATTTTTTTCTTTTCTTATTCCGTATCATTTTTTCTTCTGACCTCCTTTCTCAGTTGGTCCCTTTCTTTTGTCTTCTTCTGCTTTTCAGTTTCTTTTT
>JAGBND010000035.1 GCA_017634575.1 Bacillota bacterium | reverse complement strand
CCGGGCAAGGTCTTACACAGTCCGGGCAAGGTCTTACACAGTCCGGCCAAAGCCTTGCTCAGCCCGGGCAGGCCGCTTCGGGCAAAAAGCAAAATGCCGGAAAGAGAAAAGGGGTCATTATCGCATCCTGCATTATTGCTTTGGTGATTTTGCTCGGGGCAGGCGCCGGATTGTTTTTTAGCTTAGGCACCCCTGCGGATCCGCAGACAGCCATCGAATCCAAAGTATCCGAAGACCCTTATCGTTCCTTGCTGGTGGAAACATCGATCGATCTGGCTGAATATGGGATCACCGAAGACCGATCCCTGAAGGCTTTCCCGGAAACAGGCGTCTTTGGGCATTGGTATACGAAAAAGAGTTATGGGGAGACTAAATATCAAGATCTTAGCGCAGCGGAAAATACCATCAACGTGGCTTCCGTTCCCTGGGAGTTCCTGACAACACCTGCCATGGATCACCAAATGCTGGTGGGTTTTAAGGACCAGCAGGATGAAATCTATTATTGGGCCTGTCAATACCGGATTAAAGCCATTGCAGAGATTTCCTATCTGTATCTTATGCCCACAGAAAACGCCATCTCCGGTGTGGATTGCCCGCTGCTGAAAGAGGAGCTCGTCTATATAATCGGCGCTGCGGACGGCATTATTCGGGTGGAGAGCCAGGATGGCTCTTACGCATATTTCATAAACAGCATCGAGGCCGGTGAAAAAGCCGTGGACGCCGTGAAAGGAACGGCGGCAACGGAAGCAGATGTATTTAATGAATTGGGATCCTTGGACATGGTTTATCAATATGGCGCAAAGAGCGGCAAAGGAACCATGCTTTCCTTTGCGATGACGCTGGAAAACGGCGATGAGCCGCTGAATCCGGATCCGACATTTTATGAGACTTCCCGCGGTATTGTTGCCAACTGGAAGAAGGTAGATCGTTTTTATAATGGAAAGGTTTCCGAATTTTCCGAAAGCGGTTATCTTCCGGTGGTTTATATCATTAACAACTATCCCTATGGCTTTACCGCCATCAACAACGGTGAATATTACGTGTATCTGAATTCTAAGTAGCGCACAGGGAAAATGAAGACAATATTTGAGTGTTTAGCCGAGCGGTTTCCGATTCTTTATGTAGCGCCCATTGATGAAAACAATACGGACGAAGCGCTATTGTCAGAAACCGAAAATTCTGTCAGGCAGGCGCTGAGAAAGGGCCAAGCGCCTTCCGGCGGGAGTCTTTCTCATTTCCAGGGAAGTTCCGCAGACAGGCTTTGGACAGAGGAAACGCCGGCTGGACAGGTTACTTTGCTTTATCTGGAGAACAGAGCCGATTTTGAAACCTTTCTTCAGATCCTCAGCCATCGCTGCCGGAAGACGCCCATCCTGCCTTCTGTCGGAGCCCAGACCTATTTTGGTTTAAGAAACTGGGAAAAGATTCGCGCCCACAGATGGTCCTATCTCATTTCAGGAGGCGCTGACTGGCCGGATGAATTAAAACGTTTTGCGGCAGACACCGAAAAAAGCTGCGATACACTGATTGTGCTTTCAGAAGGGCCGTATAGCGCGGTTTCGTGGAAGCAGACAGGCTTCAGCTCTGAAAAATGGAATGTAGCGGCAGATTTTTGTGCAAAGCAGGGGGATCAGATAGCTGAGTTTGACAAAGAATCATGGAATCTGATTTCCCTGCGCATCCGTACCTGGCACGAACTGGCCCATGTTTATTGCCGCAGAGAACGTCCTGATTTGATTCGACCCTTATGGGACGAGCTGACAGCAGATGCCTTTGGCCTGGTGAAAGCGATCGGCTTTTATGATGCACATCTGGCAGCCGCATTTTTAGGCGTGAGCGCGGAAGGCTACAGCGGCGGGCGGCTGGCGCATTATTTGCCTTCCGGGGCGGATCCGGATGACACAGCCAGGACAGTCTGGAAGCAGATTCAGGAGATCGAAACCATCTCCCGAAGATTTCGGCCCGAACAGGCATACGAGCTGCTGGATACCCTGCTTTTGGGACGGTTCTGAAAATAGGGGTCAGAGACACCGGAATGAACACAGAGAACCTGCGCGGAAGCGCTTCCCCTGTGTTCCTTTATCACAATGGAAAGATTGAAGAGGAGAGGTAATGTAAATGAGTTCAAAAGTGATCGAGAACTGCTGCCTTCTGGCAGACAACCGGGATATCCTGCACAAGAAGTTTATGTGGGAAGGGGACATTATGATCTCTGCTGCCAGTATGATCTTTACGGAAGCCGGCAGGAAAGCTGACGTGGACCGTATGAAAGCATGCCGAAAGATTCTGCAGAAAAAGAAAGGTCTCTTCTCAGAATTTCGCGGGATTGCGGAGATGATTGTCATCAGCCGGATGGCATTAATGGAAGATCCGGAAGCGTATCTTGATCAGCTCTCTGCGCTCTATGATCAGCTTCACGAAGGAAAACTGCTGGGATCAGAATATATGGTGCTGTCCGCTATCTGCATCAGCGATTTGTATGCCGGGGAGGAAGCGGCGGCAACCGTTCAGAAGGTCCGTTCACTGATGAAGAAAATGAAAGAGCTTCATCCTTTCCTGACTTCCAGTGAGGATATGGCCTATGTCAGTCTGATGGCGTTGAGTCCTAAAACCGAAACCATTCTGATCGAAGAAGCAGAAAGCGCTTACCAGCAGTTGAAAGATCATTTTACCTTCCACAAAAATGCGGTTCAGTCTCTGGGCATGGTGCTTGCAGCGCTGCCTGGAAGCGCTGCGGCCAAGTGTGATAAAGTTCTGGAAATCTTCAATGCCCTAAAAGAGCAGAAAATCCGCTATGGAAAGGAAGAAGAGCTTCCATCCTTAGGAATTCTGAGTGATCTGAATCTTCCCACCGGACAGCTCGTGGAGGAGATTAAAGAAGCTGAAAGCTATTTGCGTGAACGCAAAGGCTTCGGGGCCTTGACGATCGGCAAAACCGCGCGGATCATGTTTGCCGCGCTGATGACAGCAAAAGCTTATCAGGAAAACACCAGCATGAATGTGATTGGCACGGCTGCCGTGAGTTCTTCTATATCCACGATGATCGCCATTCAAACAGCCATGCTGGTTATGATGACGACAAGCTCCGCAGCAAGCTCCGCCGCTACGAATAACTGATAAAGATATGTTCAGCAATTCCCGGTGTAGACGTAGCGCAGATGCCGGCGGGCGATTTCAGCCAGATGATAGACAGTCTGTACGGGGGTCGGTCTTCTGTCGGTCATATGGAATCTGGGGAAAAACCGGGAAACATGCAAAGGAATATCCGGCCCGATCAGCCGGCCTGCTCCGTCCGTTAAGGAAGAGGCCCACCCGGAGAGCTCGTCCATCTCTGATTCCGAATCGTTTTCGCCGGGAACGATCAGGCAGGTCAGCTCCACATGACAGCCTTTCACGGCTTCCCGGATAAAATCCATGACCTGCCGGCGGTTTCCGCCAAGAACTTTGTTGTAATAATGATCCGTGAAGCCCTTCAGATCAATGTTCATGGCATCGATATACGGAAGCAGTTTCTCCAGAACATGCAGCTCCGCCGTCCCGTTGGTGACCAGAACTGTTTTCAGCCCCTTTGGCTGAAGGAGTCTGGCGCAGTCTAAAACAAATTCATAGCCGATCAGAGGCTCGTTATAGGTAAAGGCAATTCCGATATTGCCTTTTTCTTTTTGTCTTTCAGCGATTTGCACCAGCTGCTCCGGTGTAACCGATTCGGCCTTGCCGGCGTATTGCATGGCCATATCCGACCAGGAGATTTCATAGTTCTGGCAGAAGGGGCAGCGCAGATTACAGCCGAAGCTCCCTGCTGAAAGAATGAGGCTGCCCGGATAGAAACGGCTTAGCGGTTTCTTTTCAATGGGATCGAGGGAGAGGGAAGTAATCTTTCCATAATTATAGCCGGTGACGGCTCCATCCTGGCAGATCCGGCCGCCGCAGAAGCCAAGGGCGCCCTCTGACAGTCGGCAATGCCTGAAACAAACTTGGCAGGTAGCCATCCTAACCCTCCTTTCCAAAGGGAAACGCTTTTGCGCTTTCGCAAAGCTTTTTAATAATGCCGGATTACTTCAAAACGCTGCAGAGAATAAGGATCATCCTCACGGATGCCCCCTTTCTGCCGGGCGATCGAAATCTGATCGCTCACCGTATCGACCCCTTCCAGATCGGGCAGGAGCAGGCCCCGCTTTCGGCCATAGGTGACGATAACCCCATACCTTTTCACGTCCAGCTGATCAGGAGAGGTGATGTCTTCCGGCTTCCCAAGAACATCGACGGTGATGTCCAGGTAGGGCAGTTCATCCGGGAGAATCTGATTAAACCGGGGATCCCGGCTGCAGGCGCTGATGGCGTTGGAGATAATTTCCTCCGCAAGATTTGTCTCGCAGGGCAGAATGGTGCCGATGCAGCCCCTGAGCAAACCGTGTTCATGGATCGAGACAAAAGCGCCGGCTTTCTCTTCGAGTATGTCGCTGGGAAGGTTCTTCGGGACGGCAAGCCTTTCTTTCCGGGAAACATAAGCTTCGACAGCCTGCCTGGCCAAGCGGACATAGGCGTCGGAGCGGGCGGATTTCTCGCAGATTTCGGCAAGCTCTTTCTCATTCAGAATCGACAGGAACCGCCGATCCTGGTCTTCAGCTTCCGGGATAAACCGGCAGATGCCATATCCCACACCGGTGACATCCTCGTGGGAAAGCGCTTCGGCCCTTACGCCCCGGCCATCCAGCGCTCCGGCCATGATGACAAAGGAACGGTGACCGCATTCGGCAGCCTTGTTGCAAAAGTCTTCTGAGAAATCAAACAGCTCTCCGAAAGCGCCCCGGCCCATCACATCCATGATCCGCTCATCGTATGCGGGACCTTCCGGAGCAAATCCATAGGGCCCGTAAGACTGAAGCTTATGGGATAAATCACCGCTGGCAATGAACACAGCCCGGCGGCCAAGGGCGTTCACGGCCTGCTGAATCAGCATGCCCAGACGGTAATGATCGGCAAGCGGCAGACCGGAAAGGCCGATCCTCACAATCCGGCCATCCGGATAGACATTGCGGATAAACCAGAGCGGCACCATCGTTCCGTGGTCAAGCTGTTTGTCCCGTTCTCCCATCGTGCCGGCAGGAAGGCCGGCCTCATCAGCCAGACGGGATATTTCCTGTACCAGCGCTGTGTCGTAGGATTCCTGAAATGTAACCTGGGGTGCGCGGAACTGAGAAAAAGACCCGCTTGCCCGGCTGCCGGGAGAGATATGAAAATAATCCCGGTACATAATCTGATGCGGACTGGTAATGATAAGGGTATCCGGTCTTAAGCGGGCCACATCTCTGGCTATTTCCTGATAAGCCTGGATGGTGGCAGGGATCTGCGCCTCGCTTCCCCGGCCGATGGCAGGAACGATCATCGGCGGATGCGGAACCATATATGCAGCTAAAATAGACATGACCAGCCTCCTGATGCGGTAAGATTTGCCCCTTCTTTGCGGCAGATGGCCACAGGGGAGGGACCCTGTTTTCATTGTAAGCTTAATCTGAATGGCAGTCAATGGTGATTCGAACATGGCCCTCAAATCATCAGTTTGATCGGGGCCAGCCTTGTTCAGAGAAATAGATTCTGATATAATGAATTTAACGGCGGCTGCTTTACCGTGGCCGAAAACCGCAAACAAGGTCCGATCATCCGCATCTTTACAACCCGAAAACCGGAATAACCTATAAAAGTTAAATACAAGTGGAGGCTGAAAATGGAAGCAATTTATCAAAGAGGCACGCGCGTCACGGTTCCAGAGCTGCAAAGCCGGGATCAGATGCTGAACATCCTGCAGGAAGAGGAGTATGGATTTTTGCCCGGAAAACCGGAGAAGCTGAGCTTTACCAAAGAAGAAAACTTCATTCAGGGTTTCTGTGCCGGAAAGGCCGCCTGCGACCGGATAACCGCCCACATACAGCTTAATGGAAAGCCGTTCAGCTTCCCGTTCTACTGCGTGCTGCCGGCGAAGAAAGAGAGGCTCCCTTTCTTTGTTCATATCAATTTCGGCCCGGAAATACCGCATCGTTATATGCCGACGGAAGAGCTGGTGGACGAAGGCTTTGCGATTTTCTCTTTCGATTATAACGACGTAACCAGGGACAATGCTGATTTTACCGATGGTCTGGCCGGCGTGATTTATGGCGATGATGCCTCAAAGGACGGATTTTGCCGAAAACCTTCTGATCCGGGCAAAATCGCGCTGTGGGCCTGGGCAGCCATGCGGGTCATGGACTATGCCGAAACCCTGGGTGATAAACTGGATTTTACAAAGTCAGTCATCTGCGGCCATTCCCGGCTTGGCAAAACCGCGCTGCTCTGCGGCGCGCTGGACGAGCGTTTTGCCTATGTTCACTCCAACGACTCGGGATGCTCGGGCGCAGCCATTACCCGGGGCAAAATGGGAGAGCGGGTGCGACACATCTGCGAACGGTTTCCCTTCTGGTTCTGTGAAAACTATCAGCAATATATCGACCGGGAAGACCAGATGCCCTTCGATCAGCACTATCTGCTTGCTTCCATCGCGCCGCGCCATGTGCTTGCCGCCAGCGCCTCGGAGGACCTTTGGGCCGATCCTGAAGCGGAGAAGCTGGGCATAGAGCTGGCTTCCGGCGTCTTTCCGGAAGGGCATGCCGCCCATTATGTCCGTGAAGGCCTTCACTATTTCAGCCGCGACGACTGGCATCACCTGATCCGGTTTGTGGAATAAATGGTGCAGACAAAACCGCCCCTCCCGGCGCATAGCGAATGTGCCTGGAGGGGCGGTTTTCGTTGGCCTGTTATGCATGGGAATGCCAGAATCCATCGACTTTTCTCAAAAATTCTTTCATCTGAGGCGGCTGCTCTTCGGGAGAAAGCTTTTTATAGAAATCCGGATCATCCAGACGCTGTGCTTCGCTGAAGTACCAGCATTTGTAATCGATGACTTCCAGCATTTCCTGAAGCTCTGTCATCTGGGCGAGAACCTTTTCCCGCTGCGCCTCGAACATTTCCTGCCGCTGTTTTAATGTCTCCGGCCCGCGGGCATAGAGCTCCATAAAGGCCTGGATCTGCTTGATGGACATGCCTGATTTTTTCAGACAGGTAATGGTGTATAAAGATTCAAAATCTTCGTCGGAGAACAGCCTTGTTCCTCCGGCGCTTTTTTTAATAAAGGGAAGAAGCCCCTCCTTGTCATAGAAGCGGAGGGTATGCTGGCTGATCCCGGTCCTTTCGGCCACATCTTTAATGGTATATAATGTGTTCTCGTTCATTTTAACCTCAATTCCGCAGCGTATGCGCATCGCGCATGCGATTCGCACATGCGATGCGCGCAGGTGATTCTCGCAGGTGATTCTCGCAGGTGATTCTCGCAGGTGATTCTCGCGGGCGATGCGCGCAGACGATTCTCGCGGGCGATTTCTTTGCTGCCCAAGCTGCCTCAAATTTTCTCAAAACTGGTACTTGACTTAGAGTATACTCTAAGGTCTATGATAATACTATCATAATACTTCTAAACGCCAGATTCGTCAAGCATGACAGAAAGGAAAATCGATGGCTTACCTGGAATTTGAATTTGATTCGAAAACCCTCAAAAGAACGGCCGCCTTCAAGGCGATCATTCCCTACGAAAACTTTGAAGCTCCCTATCCAACGCTTTATCTGCTCCACGGACTTGGCGGCTCAAGCTCCAGATGGCTCCACGCCACCAATATCCGTTCCCTGGCGGAGAGAATGGGCGTGGCGGTGATTATGCCATCCGGTGAGAACTCCTTCTATGTGGATGTTCCCATTCAGAATGGATGCTACGGCGACTTCGGCGCCTACATCGGTGAAGAGTTGGTTCAGGTGACCAGGCAGATGTTCCCGCTTTCGACGAAACGGGAGGAAACCTGGATTTCCGGCATGTCCATGGGCGGCTTTGGCGCTTACAGAAACGGCCTCAAATACTGCGACACCTTTGGCAAGGTGGCCATATTCGCCGGCGCTGTTCATTTTTATGAATATGAACGGGAATGGGTGAGAACCCTCGGCAATACCCGGGGCGAACTGATGAACTTCGAACCGCTGGACGAAACCGAAAACACCGACCGCAATCCCCGCTGGCTGATTGGACAGATCGAGAAGAGAAATCAGCACGACGGGCAGGATCATTTTCCGGCCTTTTATGTGACCTGCGGAACGGAGGATCCCCTTCTTGGCGCGAATGAGTCTCTGGCAAAAGCATTAAAAGAAGCAGGGGCAAGCGTGATTTATCAGCCTCGTCCGGGCGGACACACGGCTGTTTTCTGCAACGAGAATCTGCCGGATGTATTTGCATTTCTGAATCCTCAAACGAAACCCAGAGGCTGAAAATGGAAAAAATGAATCATCAACAGTATACAGCGGTAGACCGCAGCGAAGAAAGCACAGCCATCGAAAAAAGCATCCCCATCGAGAAATGCACCCGCATCGAGAAATGCGGGGAAACCTTCCCCAGGCTCTTCGAGCGGCCTCCGGTGACAACCCAGGGAAACGATCCGGAATTCATGCGGATCATGCAGCGGTACATCTTCGGTGAAATCTGGCATGTGGGAAGCCTTTCCGACCGGATGCGGGCTCTTTGCGAGGTGGTCGCCATGACTGCCAGGCATACGCTGCCGGCCTTGAAAAATCATATCCGTTCAGCCTTTAATGCCGGCTGCACGGCGCCGGAGATCAGGGAAGCCGTTTATCAATGCTCCCCCTTCACTGGTTTTCCCCATGTGATGGAAGCGCAGGTAGTGATGAATGAGGTGTTTGCCGAAAAAGGGATAAGCGTTCCGCTTCCCGGCGCTGAGACCATGGAAGAGGACGAGGCCCGGTTTGAAACCGGAAAGAAAATCCAGAACGAGCTGTCTATGGAAGACATGGATTTATCTTTTCTGCCGGAGCCTTATAACAGGTGGCTGCCCTATGCCTTGACAGCCTATGGCATGGCAGATTTCGGAAGCCGCAGCGTGCTTTCCCTCAAGGAACGGGAGCTTCTGAATGTGGTGATCCTCGCCGCGGTGGGAGATGGCGGGCATCTGCTGAAGCTGCATGCCCAGGCTGCGCTAAGCAGCGGCAATACGCCGGAAGAAATCGTCTGCGCCCTGGTGCAGGGTTCTCCCTACATGGGCCTTCCAAAGCTGCTGGGGGCCGTCGAGATAATCAAAGAGCTGCTGTGAAGACGCAAGGATCGTAACTAAATCTTGCGGCAGAGACTAAAACCATTGTATAATTAAGTAAGATAACAAATTGCGATAGAAAGGAATGCTGTTATGAAGTACACAAAACTTGGCAAATCTGATGTCACCGTATCCCGCATTTGTATCGGCTGCATGGGCTTTGGCGTCCCAGTGCCGGGCGGACACCAATGGACCCTGGACTATGAGAGCACCAAGGCCATTATCAGCTATGCGCTGGAAAAGGGCATCAACTTCTTTGACACCGCCATGGCATATTCCGGCGGCACCAGCGAGGAGTTCATCGGCCGGGCGTTTAAGGAGCTGACCACGCGTGACAAGGTGGCCATCGCAACCAAATACAGCCCCAGAAGAGAGGCTGATCCGAATGGCCCCAGCGGCAGCGAATGGATCCGTCAGTGCCTGGACAATTCCCTGAAAAGACTGGGAACCGATTATGTGGATCTTTATATCATGCATAGCTGGGATTATCTAACCCCCATCGAGGAGAGCATGGAGGCGCTGAATGAAGCGGTGAAGGCCGGAAAGGTCCGGGCAATCGGCGTTTCCAACTGCTACGCCTGGCAGCCGGCGCAGGCTAATGCGCTGGCCGAGAAAAATGGCTGGGCTCCCTTTGTTTCTATTCAGGGTCATTACAATCTGATTGCCCGGGAAGAGGAGCGGGAAATGGCGCCGTTCTGCTACGCCAACGGCATTGCCATGACGCCTTACAGCGCGCTGGCCGCCGGCCGCCTCTCCAGAAAGCCCGGCGAGACCACGAAGCGCCTGGAGATGGACGCCTACGCCAAGTTCAAATACGACAAAACCGCCGAGCAGGATGGTCAGATTATTGCCCGGGTGGCTGAGCTGGCTGAAAAGAAGGGCGTCACCATGACCGAGGTATCGCTGGCCTGGCTGCTTACCAAAGTCACCTCTCCCGTTGTTGGCGCTACCAAGCCGCATCATATCGACGGCGCTGTTGGCGGTGTGGAGCTGGAGCTGAGTCCGGAAGACATCGCGTACCTGGAAGAGCTCTATGTGCCTCATGAGCTGGCAGGCGTCATGGCAGGCAGCATCGGCAAATATCCCATCAAAAATTTGTTTTAAGGAACACAGGGTGAACACAGGGGACGGTTCTCTGTGTTCAAAGATTGAACACAGAGAACCGTCCCCTGTGTTCACTTGTGTCCCCTTGAAATTGGAGGTTACAACAATGAATATCAGATATAGCCCGAAGGGGCAGGCGATGCCCGGCCCGGTGGTTCCCATCGGCAAGGAAGCCTTTGAGGCAAAAGAAAACACCGAAATCAGATGGCTCGGCAGCGCGGGTATCTTTGTGAACAGCCGCGGCACGAATATCATGATTGATCCGGTGCTGGAAGGCTTTGATATGGAAACGCTCTTTGACAGTCCGATTCTGCCGGAGGACGTGCCGGTGCTGGATGCCGTGCTGGTTACCCATATCGACAACGATCATTTTTCACGTCCGACCTGCAAAGATCTGAAAAAAGTCTGCAAATCCTATCATGCGCCTCAGTATGTTGCCAAGGTCATGCGGGAAGAGGAAGATATCCCGGGCACCGGGCACGACATTCATGAAACCTTTGAAGTCGGTCCCGTGAAAGTGACCCTGACGCCGGCTGACCATGACTGGCAGAATTTTGTTCCCGAATTCCAATACAGGCATTGGGAAAAGGAAGATTACTGCGGTTTCTGGCTGGAAACCCCCGATGGCACGGTCTGGACCCCCGGCGATTCCCGCCTTCTGGATGAGCAGCTGCATATGCCCGATCCGGATGTGATTCTTTTTGACTTTGCGGACAATGCCGTCCATATCACCTTCGAAGGCGCTGTGAAGCTGGCCAACACATATCCCAAAGCGCAGCTGATCTGCATTCATTGGGGCAGCGTGGATGCGCCGGACATGAACACCTTCAACGGCAATCCGGAAGACCTGGTGCCCCGTGTCACCAATCCCGAACGGATCCATGCCCTGGCCCCCGGCGAGGTATTTGCGCTGTAATCAGACCCGCAGACGCAGAACGATGGACTCATCCTCCAGAACGGCCTGATCTTCGATGGACAAGCCATAGTGCCGGATGGAGTGGAGGACCCGGTCATAGGTGAATTTCTGAACATTGCGTCCGTATTCGTTTTCAAGAGAATCGATGGATTCCAGCAGGCCCCTCATATTCTGTACATTTTCGATCTGCAGATAGAAGGGGCCGTTTTTTTCTTTTCGCAGATAATGAAGCCTTCCGCAGTCGGTCTGAACCAGATATTCCCCTTCGCCGGCGGACTGAACCGTCATTCCGTGTTCGCGCAGGGTCCTAAGCAGCAGCGCCTCATCTGCATACCGGGTCTCCAACGGTTCAAGATCGCCCAGGGGCTTTCCCTGCAGGGCGATCAGCGTGGACAGCGATGCGGAAGTCAGCGACATGCTCATGGCAATCGCGAGGGGTATCAAAGTGATGGTCATTGACATAGGTAAATCCTCCCTGGAAAATCAATCTGCCGGACGATGGGGGCTGGTATCTCGACAGCGCTTTGCTTCGTCCGGATGATGCATCTATAGTTCGTAATCAATGATACGTCCGCCTTGGATGGGGCGGGAATGACTGCCTGCGGTTTCTTCCCGGTCGCTGCGGGCGGTGGCAAGCACGGCCCGGGTCTTCGCCCATTCCCGAAGCGCCAGGATTTGTTCCCGCTGGGTGACGGAGAGGGCGACGCTTTCACGGATGCTTTTTTCTACGTCTCCCTTTCGCAGACCGCGCTGGTCAAAGAATGCCTCATAGAGCGCACAGACAACGGCCTGTTCGATCTCGGCGCCGGAAAAACCTTCGGAGAGCGCGGCCAGTTCATGAAGCGTCGCCTCATCCAGAGAAATCTCGTGAGGAATGTCCGATTGGCGGATCCTTTTGCTCAGATGAAGCTGGAAGATTTTTTCCCGTTCCTTCAAGGTAGGCAGATCCACAAAGAAAATCTCGTCAAACCGGCCTTTCCGAAGCAGCTCGGGAGGCAGGGAAGAAATATCGTTGGAGGTTGCAATAACAAAGACAGGAGCGGTTTTGTCCTGCATCCAGGTTAGAAAGGTGCCGAAAACACGGGCCGCCGTACCCGAATCGCCATCGGAATGGGTCCCGGCGAAGCCTTTCTCGATCTCATCCACCCAAAGGATGGAAGGGGCAATGGCTTCGGCGGTCTGGATGGCCTTGCGGATGTTTTCTTCCGATGAACCAACGATGCCGCCGAAGATTTTACCCATATCCAGCTTCAGCAGCGGAAGGTTCCAGATGGCGCTCATCGCCTTGGCGGTCATGGATTTTCCGCAGCCGGGAACGCCGGTGATCAAAACCCCTTTCGGCGCAGGAAGGCCATAAGCTTTTGCCCGTTCGTCCCAGGAATGATTTCGTTTGAGCAGCCAGTTTTTCAGATTCTCCAGGCCGCCGATATCCCGGATGCCCAGGTCTGAATGCACAAATTCCAGCACGCCGGTCTTTTTGACCACCTGATTTTTTTCATCATGGATGATGGAAATCGCGCCTCTGGTTAATCCCTTTTGATCCACAATCGCCCGGGAGAAAGCGTTTTCTGCCTCCTGCATGGTCAAACCCAGCGCGGATCTGGTCAGTTCTTTTTTTTCTTCCGCGGTAACCCGCACCGCCCCCGGAGAGAGGCCGCGGATCAGATCATCCAGCAGGCTGCCAAGCTCCGCTTCGTTGGGAAGGGGAAAATCAATCACCGAGATTTCTTTTTCCATATCGGCGGGAATCATCATCCGGGGAGAGAGAAACACGATGGTTTTTCGCGTGGCTTTCAGTACAGGCAGGGCATCCCTGAGCCTTCGGATAATCACATGGTCCGGATGGGTTCCCCGATCAGCGCCAAAGTAAATGTGAAAATCCTTGAAGATGCATACGCAGCTTTGTTCCATATTTGCTGCGAATTCGATTGCTTCCAGAGGGTCACGGGTTTCCCGCGCCCTCTTTCCGTCACAGACAAATCCTTCCGTTTCGCTCCAGATATAGAGCTCGCGGGGGCTTCTGACAAGCTCCCTGTTGGCGAGCGTCCGCAGCACGGAGTTGATTACCCGTTCTTCCTCGTAGGACTGGATGTACAGGTAAGGAAAGCCTGCATTGACGAGATTGGAGAAGTTTTTCTCAAAATTGGAAATAGCCATGGTCTTACTCCTTTACAAGGCGCATCAGCTGATTCATATGGCCCATCCCGTTAATCCGTATGGAACCGTCTTTTTCGATTTTGATCTCATACTGGTTTGGCTGGAAGTCCTGCATGGACAGGCGGTTTGTCAGAAACAGAAATCTCTGGTTAGCAGATCCGACCAGTGGCCGCTCGAGGGAAGATTCATCTTCCTTAAATGGTCCATCGATGAGCACATCGGTGACTTGAAGAAGCGCATGAGCATCCCGAGGCGCCTCCGGGCCTTGCAGATATTCATAGGTATAGCCGGTGAAGGTGATGACGTTCAGACCTTTCTCCTGGGCAAAAGCGGCAACGCGCGCCAAAGGAGCGGCCTGAAAAAAAGGTTCTCCGCCCAGCAGCGTCAGTCCGGTTAAGGGATCGCTCGTTTCCTGGCTGCAGATGGCTTCATCAAGGAGACGGATCATCGATGCTTCATCAATGGAGGTGCCGCCGTCCTCGTCCTGCAGCGCCCGGTTGAAGCAGCCGGGGCAGTGAATAGGACAGCCCTGGGTCCAGATGACAAACCGGTTGCCCGGACCTTCCGCGCGGGAAGTGGTTACATAACGATGTATTTTCATCAGAAATCAAGATATCTTCTGGGATTTGGCCGATCCTCCTCAGAGGAGGAAGTTTCATGAGAAGTAGTTTCTGCGGGCGGGGCCTTTAAAGCGGCTGTGGTGGCCCTTTCAAAAATCTGCACCGCAAAATGGGGCTTCAGCTGCAGATAGTCTACAAAGGCATCCACCGATTCAAATCCGCCATTCTCAGCCCGATAAGCCATCGCTTTCATGGCTAAAGGCACGCTGATGCCCGGGAGAGCCATCAATTCTTCCTGAGAGCAGGCATTGATGTTGATGGGCTGCGCCGGGGAGGGCGCGGGCTGGGTTTGGCTTGCCATGGTGCTTTGATGGTTATGGCGCTGCAGTGGCATGGCGTCCTGCTGATGCCGGGGCGTTATCTGCGCGGCGTCCGGATGATTTTGAAGCGACGTTTGCTGCCTCATTTCCTGATACCGCTGTATCTCGCGGCTGGCCAGCTCGCGGTCGATCTGTGTCCGAAAGCCTCCGTAATTGGCGGCGGTCTTTCGGAGAAACGGCTCGCGAATGGCACAGGAAAGACCGAAGGAAAGAAGAGGTATGAGGACCGAGGACAAGGAACGATCCACGCTCCAGAACAGGTAGATCACTTCGTAGATGGTTCTGCTGGAAAAGTCCTTCTCGTAACCCATTCTGGATGACCAAAAACTGTAGGCGCCCGAAGAGAGAAGCGTATGGGCCAAGCGCACAGCGACGGTATACATCAGGGGGACGAGGAGCAGACTGATTCCGAAAAGGATCCAGCGTCTGCTGCGGGTTCGGATGCCGGCGAAAAGAAGCGCGCTTCCGCTGCCAAAGGGGATCAGGCTAAGAAGCATCCAGAGGGAATTGATGTGGCGCCAGCCCTGGTTTTCGAGGATCGCGTAACGGCTTCGGGCAGCTGCATCGGCCGGCCATATGGATCTAAGATATTCCTTGCGGTAGTAGAAACCCAGAAACAGGAAGAGGCTCGCTGCCAGGCAAAATAAGGATATGATGAGGCCGGTATCGAAGACATAAAAGCGCGGACGCAGCTTCATGGATGTGAACCAGCTATAAAGCGGATCGTCAATGAGGCGATGAATGAGATATTCATTGGAGATGACGGTGTGTGAAAAGAGGGTTGTGACAAGAGAAAAGAGCCAGCCCATGCGGATCCATTTTTTGTTATCAGCCCTGTATCCGATGTGCAGAAAAAGAAAGCTCTGCGCAAAGGGCGCAAACGCCCAGAGCAGCCATAGCGAATTTCTGCGCTGCCATTTTTTATCACCCGGCAGAAAATCGGGCGAGAGGGCGTGATCAAAGGCATAGATCTTTTTGAAGCCGTTCCACCAGACTAGCCCCAGAATGACCCGCGCCAGGTAAAAAAGAATCGCCGGGAAAAACCAGGAGATTGCATAGCGATCGATGTAGGCTTGATAAAACCAGTTAAAGATTAGTCCTGCATATCCGATCAGGCCGAAGAAAAGGCCGGCGCGGCGCCAGCTTGGGCGGCCGGCCTCCCTTCCCATATATAACAGGGTGATGAAGCCGGTGAAGGGAATGAATAGCAGAAGAAGCCATCCAACCGGCGGCTTTCTGACGACAATCCCGGTTCCGGCGGCGCCGGTCACGCATCCAGGTGCGCTGATCACACTGACGGACGCGCCGGCTCCTGGAGCACGGGACGCGACGGTCCCTGCGCCGCTGCGGGGCGCTTCGCCCTTGCTGCGGTTCCCACTCACAGGCACTTGGGCTGCAGGATGATGGGCGGGATAAGGTGCGGTATAGGCCATGGCATCACACCCCCTGCCGGGTAAGGAGCTCGTCCGTATAATGAACGGAATGGGCGGCATCGGCTGTC
The DNA here is from genome assembly GCA_017634575.1 of Bacillota bacterium. Lineage (GTDB taxonomy): Bacteria > Bacillota > Clostridia > Lachnospirales > Bianqueaceae > RUG760. The sequence goes on along the minus strand of JAGBND010000035.1, from coordinate 6,616 downwards.
AGATATTCTTTTTCTTTATATTCGGCGGTGAAATCGGAATCCACACATTTGGCTGCGGTGAGCTTTTCCAGAACCGCGATGTAGCTTAGGCAGGCTTTCCCTTTTATCCCGTGGGTTTCGCCCTGCACGGTTCCGTCTTTCATGATGCGAAGCGTAATTTCTTTCATCAGATAATCCTCCTTTGACTTTTTATACACCGAAGGGGATGATCTGCAACACGAAAAAGGAGAACCTCAAGAGACGGGATTCTCCAACTAAAACAGATATGCTGTATTGGCATATCGTGTTATTGATAATAGCTATTTGTAATTATGTTCGGCTTTTGCTATAATCATGCTTGTAATCGATCAATAGGACGACCCTGATAGACCCGGAGGAAAACATCTTGGCTGAAAAACGTAGTCTGTGGAGCAAAAATTTTATCATCATCAATTTGTGCGTTATGTTTGCTTCCTTCACCAATTTTTGCTTTATTTATATACTTCCGGTTCATATGCTGCGGATCGGAGGCACCAATTCGCAGGTTGGTGCCATGGGAGCAGGACTGACCATCGTCGGACTGATTACCAGGCTGACCATTGCTCCCAAAATCGATACCTGGGGCAGAAAACCGATGCTGCTTCTGGGCGGAGCCCTGTTTGCCCTCAACGCCTTTGGCTATTATATGCTCAGAGATTCCATTCCGGGAATTATCGTCATGCGCTGTTTCAGCGGATTTTCTCAGGGGATTCTGTTCCCGGTCCCGCCGACCATCGTCTCCGACATCTCTTCGGAGGACAATCTGGTGGATGCCCTTGGCTATTTCGGCATCGCCAGCTCCCTGCCGGCCATTTTTTCACCGGTGCTGGGGCTGTTCCTTTATGAAAATGTCGGCTCTGCGGCGTTTTTCGTGATTACGCTGGGCACCTCCGTGGTCTCCATCGCTTTTGGCTTGCTGTATAAAGATGTCTACGTTCCGCAGAAGAAAGCGAAGGCTGCGACGAAGATCAAATTCAGCCTGAATTCGGTTCTGGAGGTTTCGATCCTCATTCCATGTCTGGTATCTTTCCTGGCTATTTTCGGCTTCAGCCCGGTTAACAATTTTGCCATCCTTTGCGGCGAGAGCCGCGGCATTGCTGCCATGAGTCTGTTCTTCACGGTCCATAATATCGCCATTATTGTTACCAGGCTGTTCGCCGGCAAGCTGCGCCGCTTTATGAATTCCAAAGCCATTATTGTAACAGGTCTTTTGATCATCGGTGCCGGCACGATTCTTGTCGCCTTTGCCGAAAACACCGTCATGATGATGATCGCTTCGGCGATTATGGCTATCGGCGGAACCCTTTATTCCCAGTATCTGCAGGCCGATATCCTGCTGTCGGTTCCCAATGAGCGCAGAGGCGTGGCCAACTCCACCCTGATGCTGGCGCAGGACCTGGGAACGGGCGCCGGCGCTGCCACCTTCGGCGTTGTCTCCGAAGCCTTTAACTACACGGTAACCTTTATCGCAGCCGGAATAGTCACCTGGCTGGCGATACCCTTCAACTTTATCAAGCGCGTTAAGAGGTAAACACAGGAAACACAGGGGACGGTTCTCTGTGTTCCACGGTCTTCAAAAAAAGGAGGAAAAACGAATGATTTACAAACAGTTTCAGGATCTGAAGCTCTCAGCTCTCGGCATGGGCGCGATGCGTCTGCCGGTGATCGACGGCGACGATGCCAACATCGATGTGGAAGCTTCCAAAGAGATGGTGGCTTATGCTTATGAGCACGGCGTCAACTATTATGATACCGCATGGGGCTACCACAACGGTAATTCCGAGCTGGTAATGGGAGAGGCCCTGAAGGCTTATCCGAGAGAAAGCTTCTATCTGGCTACCAAATTCCCTGGGTATGATCTGTCCAACATGCCCAAGGTGAAGGAAATCTTTGAAAAGCAGCTGGAAAAATGCCAGGTGGAATATTTTGACTTTTATCTCTTCCACAATGTGTGCGAGATGAATATCGACGCCTATCTGGATGATGAGAAATTCGGCATTTACTCCTATCTGATGGAGCAGAAGAAAAACGGCCGGATCAAACATCTGGGCTTTTCCTGCCACGGCGCCATGCCGGTGCTGAAGAGATTTCTGGAAGCCTACGGCAAGGATATGGAATTTTGCCAGCTGCAGCAGAACTATGTGGACTGGACGCTGCAGGACTGCAAAGCTAAAGTCGAACTGCTGAAAGAATGGAATATCCCGGTCTGGGTTATGGAGCCTGTGCGCGGCGGCAAGCTGGCCAAGCTCGATCCCGTTTCGGAGGGAAAGCTTCATGCCCTGCGCCCCGACGAGAAGACTGTGGCCTGGGCTTTCCGCTTCCTGCAGAGCATTCCTGAGGTGACCGTTACCCTGTCCGGCATGAGCAACGCCGAGCAGATGAAAGAGAACATTGCCACCTACGAGACAGAAAAGCCTTTAAATGAAGAAGAATGCAAAACGCTGCTGGACATCGCCAGCGGTATGATGGCCGGCAAGCTTCCCTGCACCGCCTGCCATTACTGCACCAGCCATTGCCCCATGGGTCTGGATATTCCTCACCTCATCGAGCTCTACAACGAGCACAGCTTTACCGGCGGCGGATTCATCGCCCCGATGGCTCTCTCAGCCCTTCCGGAAGACAAGAAACCTTCCGCCTGCATCGGCTGCCGCAGCTGTGAAGCCGTCTGCCCGCAGCAGATCAAGATCAGCGAGATGATGGCAGATTTCACCGCCAGACTGTAAAATCAAGAGAGCACAGAACCGTTCCCTGTGTTCCCATGCCGACTGGTTTCAAACCGGGACGATTCTAAAAAGAACATCTTAAGGATCCGCAGCAGGAGAATGCATGAGTATTCTCCTGCTTGTTTTTGTTGACAAAAATCCGCTGTTGCCATACTATGAAAAAAACCATACAAGGAGGCTGTCATGGAGCAGCATCAATGGAAAGACGTTCATTACCGCGGAACTATCGTCCGCGTAGACTACCGGGCACAAAAGGCTGACGGCACCACCTGGCTGAAATACGCGAATGTATACCTGCCTTATGGCTATGACGAGACAAAACCTTACAATATTCTCTATCTCATGCATGGCGGCGGCGGAAATCCCGATGCGTGGCTGGACTGTTCCCAGATTAAAAACGCCCTCGACCGCGGCTTTGCCGAGGAGAGAAGCAAACCGTTTATCGTAGTTTTTCCGACTTATTATAACCTGAACCCGGCTGAGCGACGCAGCAGCGGCATTGATGCGGCCTGGGAAAACGCGCAGGTTTTCGGTTTCCAGAAAGAACTGGAAGAGGCGCTGATACCGGCAGTGGAAGGAAGGTTCCACACATTTGCAGATGGCACGGATCACCAGGCACTGGTATCATCCAGACGTCATCGTGCCTTTTCCGGCTTTTCCATGGGCGGATGCACCACCTGGTACGCGTTCATGGAGCATCTGGACATTATCGGTACCTTCCTGCCCCTGTCCGGCGACTGCTGGGTAATCGAACCCACCGGCGGCAAGGAACATGCGGCAGAAACCGCAAAAGCATTAGCGGAGTGCGTCCGCCGCTTTGGCTATACGAAGGATGATTTCAAACTTCTCATCGCCACAGGGGATCTGGATATCGCCTACGGCAATCTGACACCCCAGGTCGAAGCCATGAAAGCCTATCCGGAACTCTTCGGCGATATGCAGTATGTTGTGAAAGAAGGCGCAGTCCACGCCTACGAAGAGGTCTATCATCACATCTGGAACTATCTGCCGCAAATCTTTTAAGACCACTTTGGGGACGGTTCTAAAAGTGTACATCATTTGATGTACACTTTTAGAACCGTCCCCAAAGTGAGGAAAAGTGGGCAAGATGCGGAAAGAGGAAGGCATACGATAATGGAAGAATATCCCATCAGCAACGATCAATATAAATATTTTAAGCTTTTAAAAGAGCAGTTTCCCACCGAGGAGGCCGTCTGTTCCGAGATCGGCAGAATCAGCGCGCGGCTCAGTCTTCCCAAGGAAACCGAGCATTTCATGAGCGATATCCATGGAGAATACGAAGCCTTCACGCATATTATGAATAACTGCTCCGGCGTCATCCGGGAGAAGGTTCTCGCCTGGCTGGGCGGCCAGATGACAGACGCCCAGATCGATGAATTCTGCACGCTGATCTATTACCCGGATATTGTCCTGAAGCATCTGCACAAAACAGGCGCCCTCGACAGAGACTGGTATCAGTCCAGAATTCGCTTTCTTCTGCATCTTTCCATCCGGCTTTCTGCCAAATATACCCGGGAAAACGTCCGTCAGGCCATGCCGGAGAACTGGCGAAAGCTGCTGGATGAGCTGATGTATTATCAAGGCGACGAGATGGAAGGAGCCACCGACCAGGACCTGATCCGCCGGCGGTACCACGATATTATTATCGATGCGCTGATCGCCACCCAAAGCTGCGACAGCCTGATTGAAGCCTTGACAAAGCTGATCAAAAATCTCGCCGTGGAGCATCTGCATATTGTAGGCGATATCTTTGACCGCGGTCCCCGGGCGGAGCGCATTATGGATATTCTGGCCGCGCACGGCGCCATTGATATCGAATGGGGCAACCACGATGTGCTGTGGATGGGAGCCTGCTCCGGCTGCGCGCCCTGCGTCTGTATGGTTTTGAGGAATTCCCTGGCCTACGATAATACCCTTATCCTGGAGCGGGGATACGGGATTCCGCTGGGCAGCCTGAGCCTCACCGCCGAAAAGCTCTATCCGGGCATGCCGCTGAAGACGGCGGCTCTGCATCTGGTGAATGTGATGCTCTTTAAGCTGGAAGGGCAGCTCATTACCCGGCACCCCGAATATGGCATGGATGACAGGCTGCTGCTTCACCGCATGGACCTGAACGCGCACACCATCGAGCTGGATGGGCGGACCTGGCCGCTGAAGGACCTTCCTTTCCCCACGCTGGACCCCCGCGATCCCTATGCCCTGAGCCCCGAGGAGCAGACCCTCTTTGATGAGATTTCTCACGCCTTCCGGCACAGCATCCGGCTGAAAAGCCATATCAGCTTTCTCTATCAGAAGGGCTCCATGTACCGGATCTACAACGGGAATCTGCTGTATCATGGCTGCGTTCCCCTTTCCGAGGACGGCAGCTTTCTGGTCAAAAGGTTCGATGGGAAAGACCTCTCCGGCCGCCTATTAATGGACTATGAGGACGCCATGGCGCGCAGGGCCTTTTTTGAAAAGGACCCCAATGCCATTGATTTTATGTGGTACTTGTGGTGCGGGACGGATTCGCCTCTTTGCGGACGGGAGATGAAAACCTTTGCCAGGGCATTTATCCCCGACGAGGACGCCTGGGAGGAGCCGCGAAATTCCTATTATCTTTACTACAATCTGGAAAATAAATGCCGGGAAATCCTGGAGGAATTCGGACTTTCCGGTGACGAGGCCCATATTATCAACGGGCACATGCCGGTGAAGGTTAAAAATGGAGAAAGTCCTTTGAAGGCCGGGGGACGGCTGATTGTGATTGACGGCGGATTCTGCCGGGCCTATCAGAAAACCACCGGCATTGCGGGCTACACCCTGATCAGCAACAGCCACGGCATGCGGCTCATGGCTCATCAGCCCTTCACCTCCCTTAAGGATGCGAAAGAACAGGGACAGGATATCCACTCCAGCGCTTATGAATTTGAGACCTATCCCAAAAGACGGCTGGTGCTGGAGACCGACAGGGGGCAGGTGCTCCAGGAGCGGATGAAGGATTTGATTCAGCTGCTGGAGGCAATGCGCGGAGGGCAGATTTGATATCGATTGGCCTCGCCGCATCAGGTCTCTCTGCATACTCTGCCGCAATTCTGTCCATGATCAGAATCCTTCAGATGTTGCGGAAGCCATCTGTAGAGAGACCTGATGTAGCTCTGCTATTTGTGGATTATGTATTTGACGAGACTGTAAGGCGCTTTTTCAAATCAGGAATCGAAGGAAGAGGGTAATGACAATGAATTGGAGTAAAGAAGAGATACATCAATCCGTAGAAATTCAACGAAAGTTTTTCCAAAGTGGAAAGACTCTGGATGTAAACTGGCGGATCCGGCAGCTGAAAAAGCTGAGAAATACGGTAGTTCATTACGAAAAGCAGCTGGAGGACGCTCTGTTTGAGGATCTTGGCCGCAGCGAGGCGGAAGCGTATTTCTGCGATATCGGCACGGTCATCCTGGAGATCAACGAGATAATCGAAGGACTGAAAAAGTGGGCCAGGCCGGAGCTTCACTTCTCGGGCTTTACCTGCTTTCCCAGTCTGCTGACGAAAGTATATAAGATGCCCTACGGCGTCACGTTGATTATCAGCCCCTTTAATTTCCCGATCCTGCTGAGCTTTGGAGTACTGGCGGCCAGCATCGCTGGCGGCAATACCGCTGTGATTAAAACCAGCTCCAAGTCCAAGGCCTGTACGGCCATGATGCAGCAGATGATGGCGGATACCTTCCCGCCGGAATATGTGACGGTGATCGATGGCGGGCATGAGGTGGCGGATCTGTGCCTGGAGGAGAGGTTTGACAAGATTTTCTATACCGGCTCGCCGAAGGTGGCGAAACATGTCATGGCCATGGCGGCGCAGCACCTGACGCCGGTGG